>JAISOJ010000022.1 GCA_031275735.1 Dysgonamonadaceae bacterium | reverse complement strand
TTTAATATATTTCCAATTATAAAATAATCCTCTAACATTATAAAGTATTTTTCGAAAATATAAAATTATTTTTTTTTTTTTTTTTTTTTTTTGAAAATTAAAAATAATAATTTAAATTTATAAAATAATTTTCAACTCCCAATTTATAATTTACAAAGTGGTCCGTAGGTTTGACAAGCGCGATAATCGGCGCCTTCCTTATCCATTCCAGTCGCAAACTCCGATAAAATACATTAATGCAAAGAAAATAGAAAAAGTGCAATTACGTCTCCTGACCACCGGTTCCTCCATACGAGATATTGCATTGGACTTATCGATCGATAATATTTCTTATTTCAATCAGATATTCAGACAACATACAGGCGTTACACCTTCGGAATACAAAAAAAATACAATAGTTGAGATGTGCCTTTTTGCCAATAAACACGTGTTTATCAATGGAAGCGACGACTAATAAACGACTCTTTTTTGTTAAAGAATGAGAAAAATTTGGTTTATATACTTGTTCTATTTACTTTTGTATTAAGTATGAATTTTTAAACTTTCGTCTTATCTATAAGTCTAAGTTTTATAAATAACAACGTTAATTATTTCAAATATAAAATAGGAGATTATAAGTATGAAAACATTCAATTATTATGTAACATTGTTCATCATGTTATTTTTTACTTTTTCGCTTGTAGCTCAGAATAACGCTTTTGATGATGATATTTATTTTTCATCTAAAAATAAATCTGAAGCGCCAAAAGAAGAAGTTATTGTAATGCAGAAGAATACGAAACCGGTTGTTTTGGAAGCAACGGTTACGGACGAAAGGGATGTTGATGAATATAATAGGAGATACGTCGATGAAGATGTTTATTTAGATGAAGATGTGAATGATACAAACATTGAATATGTGGAGGGCGAATTAACGCAACGTATCATTCGGTTTCATGACCCATCGAAAGTTACTATTGTAGGAGCTGATAATGTTACTATTTATTACGACGGTGAAAATTATGAATTAAACTTCAACGAACCGGCAAGCAGCGGCTTAACATTAAATATTAATACAAGCTACTACCCAGTATACGATCCGTGGTATTATAGCGGGTGGTATGGCGGATGGCGCCACCATTGGCATTCGCCATGGTATTACGGCTGGTATAATTCTTGGTATAGCCCTTGGTACTACAGCGGCTGGTATAGCCCTTATTACTATGGTGGTTGGTATAGTTACTACGGCGGCTGGCATGGACGCCACCATCATAATTATTACAATTACGCATCCGGTTATTCGTCTTATGGACAAAGAACTAATTATTCTTCCCGCTCTTCCTCAAGAGGCAACAACGGGACATATCGTTCATCGACGCGAAACTATTCTTCTCGTGAGGGGGGAACTACCAGAAGTTCAAGTTCACGGGAAGGGAATACCGTAAGAAGTGCTTCAAGCTCGAGGAGCGAATACGGAACTACCGAAGCGCCCAGAAGTTCAAGAGGAAGTTATTCCGA
Source organism: Dysgonamonadaceae bacterium (assembly GCA_031275735.1). Lineage (GTDB taxonomy): Bacteria > Bacteroidota > Bacteroidia > Bacteroidales > Azobacteroidaceae > Azobacteroides. The sequence goes on along the minus strand of JAISOJ010000022.1, from coordinate 25,453 downwards.
TGGTAACAACAGCACCAGAACCCGCGTAAGTTCGAAAAATAATTCATCTAGTACCGTACGTTCTTCTACGCCGAGTAGCTCAAGCAGTTCAAGCAGTTCAAGAAACAGTAGTTCCTATACGCCGTCTAATTCCGGATCGCGCAGTACTTCAAGTGGTTCCTCTAATAGCAGTTCTCGTTCTTCAAGCAGTAGCGGTAGCTATTCTTCCGGAAGCAGTAGCCGTTCTTCAAGCAGTGGGAGTTATTCAAGTGGCGGCAGTAGTACTCGTTCTTCGTCCGGCGGCAGTGGAAGTAGTAGTTCGCGTTCTTCCGGCAGCACTAGAAGATAAATTGTTAATTAATGCGTAAAAAATTATGAGAAAGAATTTATTATTTGTAATAGCTTTGTTTTTGTCTACCTATTCGTATGCACAGGGAGAAACAGATGCATTTAAGTTTTCAAGAACCGAATTGAATGGAACGGCAAGAGGGGTAGCCATGGGCGGAGCATTTGGAGCTTTAGGCGGCGATATTACGGGAATTGCTATTAATCCGGCGGGTATAGGTGTTTACCGTACTTCAGAATTAAGTACTTCACTGAGTTTAAGTTCAATCAGTAATGAAACTAAATGGGAAAACTCTATCAATAAAAATGATAAAATCCGGTTTAATGCAGATAATATTTCTTATGTAGGTTATTATCCTATAGGTAACGGACATTTGCAAAATGTTAATTTTGGTTTTTCATATAATAAAATAAAAAATTTTAACCGGAATTACACTGCCGAAGGAAAAAAAATGCAATCATCGCTAACAGGTTATATCACCTATATAACCAATAGTTTTAGAGATATTAATGGAGAGGGCATTCATAATAAAAATGATTTGGAATCATCCGATCCTTATGGAGGAAAATCGCCGTGGTTGAGTATTTTAGGCTACAGGACTTATTTGATGGATCCAAAAGAAGATAATTATTCTTATTCAAGCGTATTACATGAGGGAGAAACCGTGAACCCATATTTAAATGTTTCAGAAAAAGGATACATAGATAGTTACGATTTTAGTGTCGGCGCTAACTTTTCTAATTCATTCTATTTAGGTATGACCCTCATATTGACAGACGTCTATTATAGAATGGATTCCCGGTATATAGAAAATTTTGGCGAAAGAGGCGGTTTTGTCTTTGATAATTACCTTCAAACAGAAGGGTCGGGCTATCAGGTAAATTTGGGAGCTATATGGCGTCCGATCGATTTGTTAAGGATAGGAATTGCTTACCATTCGCCAACTTGGTATGTAATGAAAAATTTTCATCAAGGAATTGTGGATCCGGATGTTCCGACGGAAACAGGTGAAAGAGCGAATATTGAGAAAACTCCGGATGGGGAATTTGATTATGGTTTCCATACCCCTTATAGTTGGGTATTCAGTATAGCAGGTATTTTGGGTACAAAAGCCATTGTTAGCTTGGATTATGAAATCAAAGATTATGGAAGTATGAGTCTCAAAGATCAAAATGGATATGATTTTCAGGATCATAACAAATATATCAGTGAGGATTTTAGAAAAGCGTCTATTTTGAGAACAGGAATAGAGTATCGTTTTACACCGCAATTTTCCGGACGTTTAGGGTATGCTTGGCTGCAAAATCCATACGAAAAAGAATTTAAAAACAACAATCGCGAAGTAGTTATAGCAGGAGTGGTAGGAACAGGAACTATACCTCATTATACAATTGAAGGAAACGTTAATTATTTTACTGCAGGCGTCGGATATCGTTTTACTCCCCGTTTTTATATGGATGTTGCCTTTGTGTATAAAACTCAAAAAGATGATCTCTATTATTATCCTTCTGCTTGGGATATAGAAGGGAATCCAATTGTAAGTTCTAAGCCGGCTTCTTTCAAAAACACATTATACAAAGGTTTAGTAACACTAGGATATAAATTTTAATCGTTAAAAAATAAAATTTATTGAAAAATATTTGTAAAGTATATATTTTATTATTTACTTTGTAGTGTGTATGTATATAATAATGTTTAATCTAAAAATTGATTGCCTATAGTTTTACCATTACTATTTAAACCAATTATAAAAAAAGTAATGATTCAATTAAAACAGATGACCGACGAAGAGTTGGTTGTTGCTTATGCAGAAGGCAATAATATTGCTTTTAGTATTTTGTTAGATCGTCATAAAAGCAATATTTATTCTTATATTTATTTTATTGTTCGTAATAGGGAAATGGCAGAAGACATTTTCCAAGAAACTTTTGTGAAAGCTATTACGACTATTAAGCAAGGCCGCTATACGGAAAATGGCAAGTTTCGTGCATGGATTAACCGTATTGCTCATAATCTCATTATAGATAATTACCGGCAAGAAAAAAACGAGCAAACCATTTCCAAAGATGAATGTGAAATTGACTTATTCAATAATTCAAAGTTATCGGATGGAACAATTGAAGATGAGATTGTTAAAAAACAAGTTCTTTCCGACGTTAAAAAATTAATTAATTATCTGCCTGATAATCAAAAAGAAGTGGTAATTCTGCGCTATTATCAGGATTTGAGTTTCAAAGAAATAGCAGACATTACGGGCGTAAGTATTAACACCGCTTTAGGTCGCATGCGATATGCCGTGCTCAATATGAGGCGTTTAGCAGGAGAAAAAAACATGATATTAACAATGGATTAATTTTCTATTAACAATGACAATATATCAGTTGAAGGTACGTTTATTACATAGTGGATCACAAAAAAAAAGGAATGCCTATGTATCAAAAAACTACGCCGAAAGAAATTGAGGATTATTGTAAAGTTATAAAAAAAGGGAATTTTTCCGATCGCTTAAAGCCTCGGAAAATAGTATTGGTATCGATTATGCAATATGCGTGTGCATATCATGTAGAAAAACTATTGCCTGCCTCTCTTTCCGGTATGGTACTTAATTAATTGAAAGTGTGGTGCGTAGAATTAGTTAACTTCATTTTCCACTTTTAGTTTTTATCTTTCTTTCTCAATTCATATGATATTAGCACCATCGATATTATCTGCCGATTTCCTTCATTTAGAGAGGGAAATTGAATTAATTAATCAAAGCGAAGCCGATTGGTTTCATTTAGATGTCATGGACGGTGTATTTGTTCCCAATATTTCCATCGGATTTCCCGTATTGAAAGCAATTGCTAAGATAGCCGCCAAACCCTTGGATGCCCATTTAATGATTGTTGAACCGGAAAAATTTATTTTTCAATTCCGCGATTTAGGAGTTTATTCATTAAATGTGCATTACGAAGCCTGCCTGCATTTGAACAGTACAATAGCAAAAATCAAAGCGGCAGGAATGAAAGCAGCAGTCACTCTGAATCCACATACTCCGGTAGAATTATTAGAAGACATCCTCGATGAACTGGATATGGTTTTGATAATGTCTGTTAATCCCGGTTTCGGCGGACAATCGTTTATTCCTCAATCTATTGATAAAATATTACGTCTGAAAGAAATAATACGTCGGAAAAATTTGAATACCCTGATCGAAGTAGATGGAGGAATTAATCTTGAAACGGGAAAACAAGTCGTTGAAGCCGGCGCCGACGTCTTGGTTGCCGGAAATTTCCTTTTTCGTTCAAACAATCCTCAAGCAATGATTACCCAAATGAAACAGAAAATAAATTATAAATTATAGCCGTTTCTTAATTCATCGTTTTTAACTCCCTTGATTATGTTACCCAAAACCTTTCGTCAAGCCCCTTTCTTGCGTATTGTCCTATTTTATATTATAGGTGTTATCGCCCAGTACAACTACGATATAGCTTCGTGGAAAAGATACCTGTTGGCTTTGACTTTAATTTTATTACTTTTTTGTTGTTTTTCAAAAATAAAAAGACGTTATAATCCGATTGATTTATTTGGTTGTGGAGTCTTTTTGCTATCCTTTGTCTGTGCTGTTTATATGACGGAAAAAGCATGGAAAAAATCAGATTGGAACGTAGATGGAACTCATTCTTACCTTATCAGGGTGATGGATAAGCCGATTAACAAAGCAAAAACCCGGATGTGTAAAGCTGATATCATTTCCTCTGATTCGATGATTCAAGAAAAAGTAGTAAACAAAACCGTAATTGTCTATTTACCAAAAGATAGTTTAAGCGCTACGATTGTTCCCGGCAATTGCTTATATATCCGTGCTTCCTTAGAAAAGCCTTATTCTTTGCCGGGGGAAACTTCTTTTGATTATCCTTTGTACCTTAGAAAACAATCTTGTTCGGCAATTGCTTTTGTCCGTAAACAAGATTGGCAAATGATAAATATACCTATACCTAAAAGGCAATGGCTATATTTCCGTTCTTTTGGACTCCGGGAAAATTTATTTTCCCGTTTACAAGCGATTCTTCCCGATTCCCGATCTTTTTCTATGGCTGCCGCTTTGATGTTTGGTCATAAAAATGAACTGGATAACGATTTGAGGCGAAATTTTTCAAATATTGGAGCTGGGCATATTTTAGCGGTTTCCGGCTTACATTTTAATTTAATTTTCGGATTTGCTTATCTTCTACTTTCTTTTATTGGAATGAGCCGGCAAGGTAGAATGGCCAAACAATTGATATTATTGCCTGCAATCTGGATATTTGCTTTTCTTACAGGACTTTCACCTTCAGTGATACGAGCTGCCTGTATGTTGAGTTTTTGGGGAATAGGGAATGCATTATTTTATAAATCATTTAGTTTGAATACATTATCGGCAGTCGCATTTTTTATGCTATTGTACAACCCTTTGTATCTTTTTGATATAGGATTTCAGTTGAGCTTTTTAGCTGTTGTTTCCATATTAATTCTTAATCCATCTATTGTTCATTTGTACTCTTCGGCAAACAAGATAATTATGTATCTATGGGAATTGGTCTCCGTTTCTTTTTCTGCGCAAGTAGGCGTTTTACCGTTATCCTTGTATTATTTTCGCCAATTTCCCTTACTCTTTCTTTTGAGTAATATGATACTGGTTCCATTATCCGGGATTCTTATGATTTTAATTCCATTTTCCTTACTACTTCATTGGTTAGCAGGAAATCAAGAATGGATGTTTTTTCCGCTCCGTTTTCTAATGTCCGGTTTTATTTCGATTACCGAATCACTAGGAAACATCCCCGGAGGAAGCATTTCTAATATTAATTTAAGCGTTTCAAGTACGTTTCTTATATATGTAGGTTTGGCAGGTATTGTTTATTTGTTGCTAAGAAAAAAGGCAGTGACCAAAGTAGACCTTAAATAGATCGATCGTATGTCGTATGTAATCTTACGCAAGACACCCGTACTTTGATTACCCTTCGCATTGCATACATTGTAAAATACAGAAAAATAATTACTCCCTAAATCGCTGCTTAAAAGGCAAAATTTTGCTAAATTATAAAAAGAATCGTACTTTTGTGAAAAATTTAATGAATGAGATGATTAAAATAACTTTTCCCGATGGTTCCGTCAGGGAATATGTAAAAGGAACAACCGCTCTGCAAATGGCGGAGAGTATCAGTCCCCGTTTGGCGCAGGATGTCATATCGGCGGGAGTGAATGGAGAAACGCGCGATTTGTCCCGTCCGATTAATGAAGACGCTACTATTCAATTATATAAATGGGAAGATGAAGAAGGCAAGCATACTTTCTGGCATTCTTCCGCCCACTTGCTGGCCGAAGCTTTGCAGGAACTTTATCCGGGTATTAAGTTTGGTATCGGCCCGGCGATTGAAAACGGTTTTTACTACGACGTCGATCCGGGTGCAGGCGTGACGATCAAAGACGCCGATTTGTCTGCTGTTGAAAAGAAAATGCAGGAACTGGCCGCTCGCAAAAGTCCGATTTGCCGGGCAGACATACGCAAAGACGATGCTCTGAAAATGTTTGGCGAAAGGGGAGAACATTATAAAACCGAATTAATCGGCGAATTGGCCGACGGAACGATCACGACTTATACCCAGGGCGCTTTTACCGATCTTTGCCGAGGTCCGCATCTGCCCGATACTTCGTATATTAAGGCAATCAAGCTGACGTCGGTGGCCGGAGCGTACTGGCGGGGCGACGAAAAACGTCCGCAATTGACCCGTATCTACGGAATTACCTTCCCCAAAAAGAAATTGCTGGATGAATACCTGATTCTGTTGGAAGAAGCTAAAAAACGCGATCACCGGCGAATCGGCAAGGAAATGGAATTGTTCGCCTTCTCGCAAAACGTGGGACAGGGACTTCCGCTTTGGCTGCCTAAAGGAACTCAATTGCGCCTGAAACTGGAAGAATTTTTGAAACGTATTCAGAAAGAATACGGTTACATGCAGGTAATGACTCCGCATATCGGCAATAAATTGCTTTATGTAACTTCCGGACATTACGCCAAATACGGAAAAGATTCTTTTCAACCGATCCATACGCCGGAAGAAGGAGAAGAGTTTTTGCTGAAACCGATGAATTGTCCGCACCATTGCGAGATATACAAGGCTTTCCCTCGCTCTTACAGGGAATTGCCGCTCCGTTTAGCCGAATTCGGCACCGTTTATCGTTACGAACAAAGCGGCGAATTGCACGGTTTGACCCGCGTGAGAGGATTCACTCAGGATGACGCCCATATTTTTTGCGCACCCGAACAGGTGAAAGAGGAATTTATCAAAGTGATGGATATTATCCATATCATTTTTAAGGCATTAAACTTTGTCGATTACGAAGCGCAAATTTCGTTGCGCGATCCGGATAACAGAGAAAAATACATCGGTTCGGAAGAAAATTGGGAACAGGCGGAAAATGCCATTATCGAAGTCTGCAAGGAACGGGGAATCAAGGCGAAAATAGAACCGGGCGAGGCCGCTTTTTACGGACCGAAACTGGATTTTATGGTCAAAGACGCTTTGGGACGCCGTTGGCAATTGGGAACCATTCAGGTCGATTACAACCTTCCCGAACGTTTCGAATTGGAATACGTCGGCGCCGACAATCAGAAACACCGTCCGGTAATGATCCATCGCGCTCCGTTCGGTTCGATGGAACGCTTTGTTGCCGTACTGATCGAACATACCGCCGGTAAATTCCCCCTGTGGCTGGTACCGGATCAAGCCGTAATCATTCCCGTCAGTGAAAAATTCAATGAATATGCCGAAACACTTGCCAAAGAATTGAAAAAACAGGATATTCGTATCATTGTTGACGACAGGAACGAGAAGGTCGGACGCAAAATCCGCGACAATGAACTGAAAAAAATCCCCTATTTATTGATCGTCGGCGAAAAAGAAATGGAAAATCAAGAAATTTCTGTAAGAAAACAGGGCGAAGGCGATGTTGGTTCAATGAAAATTACTAACTTTGCGGCGCTTGTAAACAATGAAGTCGAAAAACAAATGAATCAACGTTGATCAGTGGCGGGTGGCAAGTGAAGGGCGACAAGTGACAAGAAAAAAGAATAATAGTAACGTAAGATAAATAAAATGGTAATATGGAATAATTTAATGCAAACAAATTTATATAAGGAGAACAAAATTTTGAATGAAGAAAGACAATCTAAGAGACCAGTACAGAGTCAATGAAAAAATCCGCACACGTGAAGTCCGTGTCGTAGGAGACAATGTAGAACAGGGTGTTTACCCAATTTCCGAGGCCTTGAAAATGGCGCAGGATCTACAGTTGGATTTGATTGAGATTTCTCCCAACGCAGTGCCTCCTGTTTGTAGAATATCTGATTACCAAAAGTTTATCTACCAACAAAAAAAGCGTCAGAAAGAACAGAAAGCCAAATCGGTGAAAATTGTAGTGAAGGAAATTCGTTTTGGTCCCCAAACCGACGACCACGACTACAATTTCAAATTGAAACACGCCAAAAACTTTCTGGAGGAGGGAGCCAAGGTAAAAGCATACGTGTTTTTCAGAGGTCGTTCCATCCTTTTCAAAGAGCAAGGCGAAGTATTGTTGCTGCGTTTCGCCAATGATTTGGAAGATCATGCGAAAGTGGAACAATTGCCGGCTTTGGAAGGAAAAAAGATGATTATCATGCTTGCTCCCAAGAAAATGGGGAATGGAGTTGCTAAAAAAATCGTAGAGCCTCCCAAAGAACTGAAGAAAGTAATTCAAAAAGGAACTGAATAGTTAAACAATTATAAACAATTAAACAAAAGCAAAATGCCGAAAATGAAGACTAATTCCGGTGCCAAAAAAAGATTCGCTCTTACCGGAACAGGAAAAATCAAGAGAAAACACGCTTACAAAAGTCACATTCTAACGAAGAAGACGAAAAAGCAAAAGAGAAGATTAACGCATTTCTCCATTCTTAACAAATCGAATGAAACGAGTGTTAAGTTAATGTTGGGACTCCGGTAGTTTACCCGGGATGACAACCTGAACAAGTGATTTTCAAAACGATTTATTAACAGAATTTCAGCACAAAAGACCGTACAGAAACGGCGCTGACATTCACAACATTTTTATTTATTATGCCTAGATCAGTTAATCATGTAGCTTCAAGAGCTAAAAGAAAAAGAATCCTCAAATTGACAAGAGGGTATTATGGCGCAAGGAAAAACGTATGGACCGTCGCCAAAAATACATGGGAAAAGGGTTTAACTTATGCTTTCCGTGACCGTAGAACTAAAAAACGCAATTTCCGCGCCTTGTGGATTCAACGTATCAACGCTGCCGCCCGTCTGGAAGGCCTGTCCTATTCCCGCTTAATGGGCGCCTTGCACAAAAATGGGGTTGAAATCAACCGCAAGGTTTTAGCCGACTTGGCTATGAACCATCCGGAAGCGTTCAAAGCAATCGTGAACAAAGTAAAATAAATTAAAAAAGAAAGGGGCTGTCTCAAAAGTGCGTCATCCCGCGTCAAGCGCGGGATCTCCTGAAAAACGAGCGTTGTCTTTCAGGGGATTGCAGGTCAAGCCCACAATGACAAGCACACCACAATGGGCTTTTGAGACAGCCCCTTTAAGAAAAGTTCTTATGTTTAAAACTTAAGGGAGACTGATAAGCTAAAACTATTCAAGTAACAAAATGATGCGCATCTCCTGTTTTTTGTTTTCTTCTTCCTTTTCTCTTACTTATTACGTATAAAGTTATACTGAGTATAGTATAATAGGGGACAAAAACTGATTCCATTTACATAGAAAAGTACTTATTGAATTTTCTTGTTAATCCAAAACAATGCGATTTTATAATTGTAATTCCATTTTTTTTATGTAAATTTGTCCTGAATTGATTGAAAAATTAAACAATTTGCCGATAAAAATCATGGGTAAGACTTTTTTTGACAAAATTTGGGAAAAACACATTGTAACTCAAGTAGAAGAAGGACCAACACAACTTTACATCGATCGCATGTACTGTCACGAAGTAACTAGTCCGCAGGCATTTGACGGACTTCGTCGTCGTAGATTAAAAGTTTTTCGCCCCAAACAAATTACATGCATGTCCGACCATAATATCCCTACATTAAAACAGGAATACCCTATTCAAGATCCTGTTTCAAAAAAGCAGATTGAAACATTGAGCAATAACGCCAAGGAATTTGGAATAGATTATTATCCGATCGGGCACGAATTGAATGGTATTGTACATGTAGTAGGGCCTGAAAACGGTCTATCGTTACCCGGAATGACCATTGTTTGCGGCGATTCGCATACTTCTACGCACGGAGCTTTAGGAACGATTGCTTTCGGTATAGGAACCAGTGAAGTGGAAATGGTATTAGCCACACAATGCATTTTACAATCACGACCTAAAACAATGCGTATCCGTGTGCAAAATCAGTTAAAACCAGCCATTACTGCTAAAGATTTAGCTTTATATATCATTGCGAAAATGACGACCGGAGGCGCTACCGGTTATTTCGTGGAATACGCCGGCGAAGCCATTGAAAACCTATCCATGGAAGGACGATTAACGCTTTGCAATCTTTCCATCGAAATGGGAGCCAGGGGCGGCATGATTGCCCCGGACGAAATCACTTTCGAATACTTAAAAGGTCGCCGCTTTACTCCTTCAGGAGAAAGTTGGGAAAAATCGTTGGTTGAATGGAGGGCGCTAAAATCAGACATAGACGCCCGGTTCGACAAAGAAGTGGTTTTCGACGCCGAAGATGTAGAACCGCAAATTACTTATGGTACCAATCCGGGCATGGGAATCAGTATCAATGATATAATTCCAAATTTAGAGGAAATCGAAGAATCTTCCCGTATTTCATTTATCAAATCGTTGGAATATATGGGGTTTCAACCCGGAGAAAGGATGCTCGGCAAACCGGTTGATTACGTTTTTCTGGGAAGTTGTACAAATGGGCGAATCGAAGACTTCCGGGCTTTTGCCCAATTAGTAAAAGGCAAGAAAAAAAATAAAAATGTGATTGTTTGGTTAGTTCCCGGTTCACGGAAAGTTGATAAACAAATCCGCGAAGAAGGTTTAGATAAAATATTAGAATCAGCCGGCTTTGAAATCCGTCAACCGGGCTGTTCGGCATGTTTGGCGATGAATAGCGACAAAGTACCCGCAGGTAAATATGCAGTATCCACTTCTAATCGTAATTTTGAAGGAAGGCAAGGACCCGGAGCTAGAACTATTTTGGCAGGACCGTTCATCGCTGCGGCAGCAGCGATTACAGGAAAAATAACAGATCCGAGAACATTATAAAACGCCTAATATCAGCAATGAAAAAATTCGTAACATTAACAAGTACAATTGTTCCGCTACCCATAGAGAATGTCGATACCGATCAAATTATTCCGGGACGTTTTCTGAAAGCTACTTCCAAGGAAGGTTTTGGCGATAAACTATTTTATAATTGGCGTTATGATAAAAACGGTCGACCGGACGAATCATTTATCCTGAACAATCCGGTTTATAAAGGAAAAATTCTGGTAGCCGGAAAGAATTTCGGAAGTGGATCAAGTCGTGAACATGCCGCTTGGGCGCTGGCTGATTATGGTTTTAAAGTTGTCGTATCCAGCTTTTTTGCCGATATTTTCAAAAACAATGCAATGAATAATTTTGTATTACCGGTAGTCGTTACCGATCGATTGCTTACAGAAATATTCGAAAGCGTTATGAAAAATCCCGAAATTACATTGACGGTTGATTTGGAAAATCAACGGATTACAAACAATGCCACAGGAAGTTCGGAATCTTTTTCTATCAATGCCTATAAAAAGGAATGTTTTCTGAAAGGTTTCGACGACATTGATTTTTTGTTGAGTAAAAAAGACCAAATTGAAGAATATGAAAAAAAGAAATAAACGTTTAAATCCATTTTCATTCGTATCTTTAATGGTGCAAATCTACGTATTTTATCACCTACCGTTCCGTAGTAAATTTCACATTGTCTGTAAATAGCCGCTCCTTAAAAACTCGCTATCTGAAAGGAAGTTGTTAAGAACTGACTAAATAATATATTCAAGACACAAAAGCGCCTTGAATACTTTTTCTATCCGGCAGGTTATATAGGATGGCAGCAATCCTACTCTTTAGGCTTTTCGGAAACCGCCATGTTATAAATCTTATATTTATTTCCTAAATCATCTATTTTGAATAACGAATCATTTGTGATGTAAATTCCTGATGTTTTTCCAGAGAATTGATTTTTACCATGTTTTACATCAATTCTCAATATTTTATTGTCGAAATCATAAGATATATCATCGACTACTGTGTGTCCTACAATAATTTTATCAACACTGTGAAAATTTAATATTTTGTTTATTTCATTTTTAGATATTTTTTTATAAAAATCTTTGTAATCTTGCACCATTCCTCTATACCATAATGGACCTGTTTTTCCAAAAATTAATTCATAATTTTTGGAATCATATTTTTTCCCCTCTCTAGCTATTTTATTCATTGAATAAACAGTAAATTGTGAGTTTAAAAGTTCTACACTAATTCCAGCATGAACAAATAAATAGTTTCCGATTATTACGGCGATATTTTTACTTGCCAACCATTTGATCAAAAAATCGTTTTTTATCATTTCTTGATAAGCTTCTTTGTAATTATCATTACCAGTATATTTCAGTGCCCTCATCTGGTTTTCCGGCATACCGTTAGCAGTATTGGCGCGGGTGTAAAAAATAATACTTTTAGGAAAAAAATGGCATATTTATTGAATAATTTTTGATATCTGATTTTTCATTACTACTTTTGAAAAATATCAAATAAAATAAAGATGAAAAAGAAATTAACAATTGCTCTTGTAGCGCACGATCAACGGAAAATAGATATGGTAGAATGGGCAGTATTTAATGCCGATACGTTGGCTAGACATACGTTGGTTTGTACCGGCACAACCGGGGGATTAATAAAGAAAGCCTTTGAAGAAAAAGGAGTTACTGCCGAAATTATTTGCATGAATTCAGGACCTTTAGGTGGAGATGCCGAAATAGCTGCGATGGTAGTACGACACGAAATTAATTTGGCTATCTTCCTGATTGACGATTTGAATCCTCAACCTCATGAAGCGGATATACAAATGTTGCTTCGCCAATGCCGGATTCATAATGTGCCTATCGCTTGTAATCGCTACAGCGCTGATTTGATGATTACCAGTACATTATGGGATAACGACGATTATGTGCCAACGATACCTCAATATGTTAAATTTCATAGAGAATGAAGCTAAAAATTGCTATATTACCCGGCGATGGTATCGGACCGGAAATTATGACTCAATCGCTTGGAGTAGTGCAAGCGGTCTGTCGTAAGTTTGGTCATGATTTGGATTATCAAGAAGGTAAAATAGGCGCTGTCGCTATTAGTGATACAGGTATTCCTTATCCGGAAGAAACACATTTACTTTGTATAGCGTCGGATGCCGTCTTGTTTGGCGCTGTCGGTTCTCCGGAATATGATAATAATCCTTCGGCAAAAATCCGTCCTGAACAAGGTTTATTGACCATGCGTAAACAGTTGGATTTATATGCCAATATTCGTCCGGTAAAAGCTTTTTCTTCTTTCATTCACCAGTCGCCTCTTCGTTCCGATTTGGTTGCAGATGTTGATTTTGTGTGCATCCGCGAATTGACCGGCGGAATTTATTTCGGACGGCCGCAAGGCAGAAGTGAAGACGGCCTAACGGCATATGATACTTGCGTTTATAATGTAGATGAAATCGAACGAATTATTCGGTTAGCTTATAATTATGCAGGCAAGCGCAGAAAAAAATTAACCGTTGTAGATAAAGCAAATGTGCTTTCTACTTCCCGGCTTTGGAGGCAGGTGGCTCAACGATTAGAAAAAGAATATCCCGACGTGGAGACCGAATACATGTTTGTAGATAATGCTGCTATGCAAATTATTCAATTTCCTAAACGGTTTGACGTATTAGTTACGGAAAACATGTTCGGCGATATTCTTACCGATGAAGCTTCGGTAATTACAGGTTCATTAGGAATGTTGGCCTCTGCTTCCGTTGGCGCTCATACATCCGTATTCGAACCCATACATGGTTCTTATCCTCAGGCGGTTGGTAAAGATATAGCAAATCCTCTTGCAATGATTCTTTCAGCTGCTTTGATGTTTGAATATGCTTTTAATTTACCTAATGAAGGTAGGTTAATCCGTGAAGCCGTCGACGCTTCGTTAACGGAAAAAATTGTTACGGAAGATATTGCAGGAAAAGGAAGAGCTTATAAAACTTCCGAAGTAGGGAAATGGATCGCGGAGTATATTACGCTTAGTGGAAAATAGCAGCAAGATTTTTAAAGTGCCGTATTGTGCATAATAAATTAGGAAACAGGAGAAAAGAAATCGCAATTGTTCTTTACAAGTAACAAAATGATGCACGTCTCCTTTCTCCTGTTTCCTAATTTATTATGCACAAAACTATACCGAGCATAATATAATCTAAGTTTTTAGGCAAACCTTTTTTATTTCACAAGTAATTTTTTCATAATTCTTTGACTACCGTTTTTAATTTGGATGAGGTAAACTCCGCTATCGAGATGCAGGTCCAAACGTACCATACCACTCGCCGGTGCGTATGTTTCAAGCGTTTTGCCCGAAAGGTCGATGATACTCAACGACGATTTATCCGGTATTGAGGAAATATATACTACATTGGTCGCCGGGTTTGGATAAACCGTAATCAAATCTTGATTGGCTACCGGCGGCAATCCGTCTCCGGGGGAATAAAGCGTATATAGTCCTACTATTTCGGCATTTTTGCCTATTCTTCCCAAATCGGTTACAGCTCCTGTTTCGGAATCTAATTCGAGAAGTCGTCCGCTATAATCAAGGCCGTCGTCGTCGTACATTGCCCAAAACAAACGTCCGGTGTTGTGGTCGAATGTCATGCTTTGTAAATAATCCGGCTGAATTTTCGTATCTCCGACAGGAGTCAATGTTCCGGTTGTTTTGTCTACGGTAACCAAATATCCGGAGTATTCGATGCCGTACAACCGACCGTTCAAATCGGCGGCAAGCGTAAAGAGATATGCCGAAGCGGGAAGAGATGCAACGGGTGTCAATGCGCCGGTTTCCAAATTAACCGTATTCAAGGTCGATATTTCAGTATCGGGGTCGATAGTGACAGCATACATTGTGTTTGTCGAATAGTCGTAAGTCATATCATTGATCAGCATATTTGGCGCCGGATTTTTTGATACTTCCGTCCAGTCGCTCCTCAATTTGACGAAGTTGACCGATACATAATTTTCGTTCCCTGTATATCCGTAAATAAATCCGTCGGCATACTCCGCCGCGCAGATCACATTCCCGTTATCCCTGTAAAAATGTTCCGTAGTTACCGTTTGAGGATTATAACTGCTGAACGATATGTTTGCAAGCAATTCATTTTCAGTCATCGTTCCGTTTTCATACGCATCGTCCCAGAGCCGGTATCCGTATAATGTAACGTTTTTAATGAATTTGAACGAAACGCTTGCTGTATCGTTGCTTGCATCGCCGTCGCCCGGCAGTTTGGTATGAGCTTCGATACGGAAAGTTTTGTATTCCGTCAGGTCAACTGTCTGTGTAAACGTAAATTCTACGGTTTCCATCGGGGCAATTGTGCCTGTAAAATTTTCAACAATTTCTGTGTCTTCGTCCAACGAATAGGCGACGGGAAATGCTGAAACCGAGTTTGCGCCGTAATTTTCGATTAACACTTTCACTTGTGCAGCTTCATTGCCGCCGGCCAAGGGCGCAAGAATTTTGTTTACTCCCACGTCTTGCGGTTGCGGTTCAAAACACGAAATGCGGGCTTCCCATCCGGACGCTTCCGTCGCTTTATGCTTGTCGAAGACAAACGTCAGCGAGCCGTCGGCCGCTCTCGAACGGATAGCCGGCGGCAGGCTGCCTGTCAGGTCGCCGGAGAGGGCGGCAAGCAGTTTGTCTTCGTCGGAGGTAGCGCCGCTGTAGACAAACAGGGTGTCGCCGGGCAGTTCGTATATCTCGCCAAACCATTCGTGCTCTTCATAAGGCATTGTAAAGAAAGTCGTAAACTCGACTTTCAGGCGGTTTCCCTGCAAGGCAGGATAGAACGTAATAGTTTGCGTTTCTTTTCCGTCCGTCGACGGTCCGAAGTAATTGCCGGACATTCCGTCGTCCACAAATTGAATGTCGCAAGCCGTTACTGTTGCATCCGTGCCGATAACGGCGACATTTCCGTTGTTTATTACGGTTACGGTTGCAGTGTCGTTACTTGGATCGATGTCGTCCTCGACTAAAGTATATACCTTGATGTTGTAGGATGTAACTTCCGAAAGATCGGCTTTCGTCGGGAACGAATATTCTATTTCCGAATTTACGGGCAGGGACGGAACATCGCCGTCTATCACGGTTGTTTCGTTGATTTTTGCCTTTATGGGAATATTGGACAGGGGTTGCGAGCCGAAATTCCGTACCTTAACCGTAATGGTTTCCTCCGAACGGTTTGCGCCGGTTACAGGGCTTGTGATTGCCGTCACTCCGGCGTCCACGCCTGTAATTTGATCTATTTGTATATCGTCTACATACCATGTGTGTGCATACACGGCCTTGTAGCGGAAGGCAATGTAAATCTTCTTACCGGCATAATCGGCCAGACGGAGTTTTGTTTCGACCCAGGACTCGCTGACCGATTCGGGCGACCATATTTTCACAAAACCGCTTGTGCTGCTTGTCGGGTCTGCGCCGCTTTCGGAAATCCACACGCTGTTGCCGTCGGCGAGATACCAGGATGCTGAACCATTGTAGGACCAGAACGAAAGGCGGTAAATTCCGTCGGCGGGAATAGATATTTGGGGGGAAACAAGCCAGACGTCCTGATAAAAGTCACTCCAGTCGTGAAAAATGGAGTTTATTCCCGAATGTGCCTGTAATGAAGAAACTTCCCAGACTTTGTCCGTTTCGGCGGCAGTGTAGTTGGTCCAGCAAAGCAGCTTGAGCGGGTCTTCCGCGCCTTCCGCGTAGGGGAGCGACGGTTCGGGACATGCCACGCTGATAACGGTGGCGGTGGCGGCGTCGTTTTCCGTATTTTCATCACCGGACAATTCCGTATAGGCTTTGAGGGAATAGGTTTTTGCTGTCGAGAGATCGACGGTTTGCGGAAATTCGTATTCGACTTCTTCGTCGCGGGCAATAGACGGAACATAGCTGTTCAGAGTGACGGTGCCATCTATTTCCAACGTTACGGGAACATTCGTGAGAGGCTCTCTGCCGAAATTTTTCACTTTTATTTTAACCGTTTCCGTTGCATCGCGATTTCCGTCCCGGGGTGACAGGATAGCCGTTACCCCGGCGTCGAAGTCGGAAATTTGTTCGATTTTCAAATCATCCAGCCACCATTGATGGGCATCAAGGCCTTCGTAGCGGAACGCAATGTAGATGTCTTTTCCGGCGTATTCGTCCAGGTCGATTTTTGTTTGCACCCAATCCCCGGTAACTTCTTCGGGCGACCATACCGGTTCAAAATCATCGCTTGCCGGATCGCTGCTGCCTTCGGAAACCAGCACAGTGTTTCGACCATAAGCTGTATAGAAACTGTTATACGACCAAAAAGAAAGGAGGTAATGACCGTTTCCCGGAATCGATATTTTGGGAGAAACCAGCCAACCATCCTGATGATGGGAATAATGGAAGGGGTGATAAATCGAACGGTTTCCCGAATGAGAGTTTATTGTTTCTGTCCGCCAGTTTATGCCGGCGCCATCTCCATCGCGGTCGTAAAAGTTCCAACAAGGCAAGATGAAATCATCTTCCCATCCTTCTTCATAGGGAAATTCCGAAACGGTGCAGGCCAAACTGATAACTTCTATTGTAGTGGAATCGTTTGCCTCGTTTCCGTCACCGGGCAATTCCGTGAAAGCATTGATTGTGTAAGTTGCCGGCGTTGATAAATCGACGGTTGCCGGAAATGTGTAATCCACTTCTGCACCAACGGGAATCGACGGGACTTTGCCTGTAATAGCAGTTCCGCCGTTAATTACGGCTTTTACAGGCACATTTGTAAGTGCTGTTGCACCGAAATTTTTCACTTTTATGCTAACGGTTGCCGGCGTATCAAATGTTCCGTTGACGGGAGAGGTGATCGCCGTTACGCCGGCGTCCGTCGCAAAAACTTCATTTATTTTTATATCGTCCACATACCATCCGTGCGTATAGGTGGCGTTGTAGCGGAACGCAATGTAAATCTCTTTGCCCGCATAATTCTCCAAGCTGAGCGCTGTTTCAACCCAAGAATCGCTGACTGATTCGGGCGACCATATTTCCAGAAAGTTACCGTTTGCAGGATCTGCGCCGCTTTCGGAAATCCACACACTGTTGCCGCCGGTTGGATAATAGGTAGGATATTCATTGTAAGACCAAAACGAAAGCCGGTAAAATCCTTCAGCGGGAATGGAAATTTTCGGCGAAACAAACCAGTTGTCCAAATGAACGCCTGAACTCCCCCATTCTTGACGAATGGAATTTGTTCCCGAATGTACGAATTTTGAAGAAACTTCCCAGACTCGTTCCGTTTCGGCGGCAGAATAATTTGTCCAGCAGGGCAATGTAGATCCATCTTCCCAGCCTTCTTCGTAGGGTAACGACGAAATGTTACAGTCGTCTGCGCTCTGCGTAATTTTTGCCGCATCCAATGTTGTACCTTCCGTTCTTATTGCGGAAGTTCGTCTCGGGTCTGAAAGCGACTGATTTGACTTCAAATTAGCCTGACTCAGAGCTTCTTTCTTAAATTTTGCCTGTGTCTTCTCAGACAATTGCTCTTGCCCGTTTAAGGAATAAAAAGACAAGAAGACAATCAGTAGGGTAATTGTTCTTTTCATAATTCATGATATTTAAATTAAAATAAATAATGCAAAAGTAGAGCAAAAATTCTAAATAATCAATTTTTTACACTCAATAATTAATAGATTAATTAAAATCGAATAATTTTTTTATCTTTGCAACTTCAATAAAGATATTTTTGTATGAAACAATCATGTTTAACAAACACCCAAGAGCATGAAAATGAGTATTCGTTTACTCGTCAACTCGTCAACTCGTTCACTCATTTTCGTATGAAAAAGGTTATTTTTATATTATTTTTATTAAACGCCTGCATCATGCGTATTTATGCATTACCGGGAGATACTACTGTTGTTCAAACCTTTTCTTTTGAGGATGGACGACAAGAGAGAAGAGGCAGTTTTGAGTTTCCTGATGGAAGCGTACAATACGAAAAAGTATTGATGTACTATACACTTCGATGTGATCCGACCCAGTATCCTGCTTGTGGAGAATGGGATTATATCTTTAATACGGAAATCTTTGAACCCACAGGAGTTGATCCCGATAACGGCGAAACCATTTATCAATCATGGAAGCTGGGAACTTACGTTACTCCTTATGGCTATGGGATCAATTTAAATACCGGATGGACATGGATTTATGATGTTTCCGATTATGTTCATTTGTTAAAAAATACGGTTATTATTCAGGATGGTAACTATCAGGAATTACTGGATTTGAAATTTGTTTTCATAGAAGGAATTCCGCCGCGGGACGTTATTGGAATTAAGAAAGTATGGGATAGCGAGTATTCTTTGCAGGACTTTGACAATATAGTTAAAGATACCACTATCCATTTAACGCCGGATGAAGTTCAGGTGAAATTACGGACAACCCTAACCGGACATGGTTGGGAAAATTCGACAGGGTGCGCTGAATTTTGTCCGAATATTCATTCGCTTCAAGTGGACGGAAATACCATTCATAGTTGGGATATTATACAGGGGTGCGCAAGTAATCCGCTTTATCCGCAAGGAGGTACCTGGATTTACGACCGTGCCGGCTGGTGCCCCGGAATGCCCGGAACGACTAAGGAATTTGAATTGACGGATTATATTACAGATCATTCGATTAATATTGATTATGATGTAGAACCGGATGAACACGGAAGTTATCGCACATTTATCTATTTAGTTACTTACGGAGCTATCAAACAAACGGACGACGCCGCTGCCGAGATGATCATTGCGCCGACGGATAATCCATTGCAATTGCGGTATAATCCCACTTGCGGCGAACCGATCGTTGTGATTAAGAATCTGGGATCTAATCCATTGAATACAGTGGATATTCATTACGGGTTGAATGACGGAAGTATTTATACCTATTCCTGGCAGGGCGATTTGGGCTTTTTAGAGAAAGATACGGTGGTATTGCCGCGTCCGGATTGGAATGAGGTACAAGGAACGACCGGAGAATTTTGGTTTGAACTTCTTAATCCGAATGGAAGAAAAGGCGATCCGACTCCTTATAACAATAAACTGACGTCCTCATTTAAAATGGCTTTGGTGATTACTTGGAATGCAATCCAATTTTGTTTTAAAACCAATCACGCTCCCGAAGAAACAACATGGAAACTGTACGATGTAAACGGTAATCTATTGTATGAAAATGAACCGGATATGTTGGCTAACCAGACTTATATTAAAGACTTTTCTTTGGCTAACGGCAGTTATAAACTTTGTTTGTATGACAGCGGCGACGATGGTTTATATTTTTACCCCTATGGTACAAAAGGAAGCGCTTACTTGCGCCGGCCGAACTTTATGAGTGCATTGTACCGGTTTGAGCCGGAATTTGGTCGATTTACACAACTATATTTTGCTGTAAATGAATATTCTGAACTTGGTACTAAAATAGTTGCTAATATAAAAGATTTTACTGTTTTCCCGAATCCGGCTCACTCCATTCTGTATTTGGATATGTCTGATATACACGGGAAAAAATTGTCGGCGGAAATCTATGATCTCTCAGGGGAAAAAGTCATGTCAGTGCCTGTTCCTCAGTTGCAGGTAAATAAAATCGAAATCGATAATTTGTCTTCCGGAACTTATCTGATTGTAATAAAAGGAGGAAACCGGCAGATTGCTAAAAATAAATTTATTGTCGATTGACAGGACTTTTGGAAACAATTCGTATAGACTCCAACGAACGAAGTCTCACTTCGTGATGGATGCGTGTAAATAAATGATGGAGTTTAATTTACACGATGTACAGAGTTACGCTTAGGAGATGTCCGTAAATTAATTTTACATTTATAATAGATATATAAAATATATTTGCTATCTTTGTGGTAGTCTGATGATATTTTATTGACTATCAACAGTTTTTGAAGATTCTCGCATGAAACGGGCAGTAGATAAGTAAGAATTAAGTGCTTGGATACACTTAGTTTTTCATGCTTTCAAATAACTCTGTTATCTGCATACAAAAGTAAGGTTTATATCTTAATCTGCAAAGGATTTGGAATAATTTTTTTCAACTATATACAAGACAAAAGGTTTACTGCCCGGTAAATCTTTTGTGTTTATTTAAGGATACCCAATTGGGTATTTTTGATTTTCCTATGCCAAATAACCGGATTTTCCGCTTTTAATGGACTTTTTACCCGCTTTTGAATTTCCTGCCGTAAAGAGGTTGAATATACCGTCTTGCTATAAATCTAAATAACAGCCATTTACAGGGTAATTTAAAAAATGATACCCAATCTATTCTCGAAATATCATGTAACCTGAGTTTTGGATAAGAAAAGAGGGAAAAAAGTTGTAAGTATCACATAATTTTTGTATATTTGGAGTTGAAAATCAATAAATTACATTGAAATTATGAGCATACTTACAACAGACAAAATTACTGAAATTTTCTGTATTACAGACGATTTTTGCAAAGAATTCTCCAAAGAAATGAAAAAAGTCCCCCAATTACCTCAAGGCGGTAAACGGCACAGGAATCGTTCTTGTACGATGTCCGAAAGCGAAATTATGACCATTTTACTCCTGTATCATTTCGGAAGTTTCAAAAACTTCAAGCATTTTTATCTGCATTATGTATGTATTCATCTAAAAAAAGAATTTCCTAATGCTCTATCATACAATCGTTTCATACAGATTGAGCATAGGGTTTTTGTTTCAATGATGTTTTTTTTGAACACTGTTTGTTTTGGTAAATGTACCGGGATAACTTTTGTAGACAGCACTAAAATTGCTGTCTGTAATAACAAGAGGATTTACAACAATCATGTTTTCAAAGAGTTAGCAAAGAGAGGAAAAAGTACAATGGGTTGGTTTTACGGTTTCAAGTTGCATCTTGTCTGCAATGACAAAGGAGAATTGCTCTCGTTTTGTCTAACACCCGGAAATGTGGATGACCGCAATCCGAAAACTCTTAAAACTCTGACAAAGAAACTTTTCGGAAAACTTTTCGGAGACAGGGGATATATTTCTGCGGCACTTTTTGAACGGCTTTTTAACGAAGGGGTACATTTGGTCACCGGTATTAAAAGCAATATGAAAAATCGCCTAATGCCCCTTTACGACCGTATAATGCTTCGTAAACGATCTGTTATTGAGACAATTAACGATGAATTGAAAAATATTTGTGACATAGAACACTCTCGCCATCGTTCCATACACAACTTCATTATGAACCTGATTGCTGCTCTTGGGGCATATTGCTTTTTCGACAAAAAACCTGCTATAAAAGTCGATTTTGTACCTCAAGATGGTCAACTTTCTTTGTTCTAAAAACTTATAATTCCATTGCCTTCTTTAATCCTTTTTTATCGGCAACTAAACGGTTGCTCTGTCTTGTATATGCTTCGTCTTTTATTTTTTTAACATTGCTCCAAACTCAAATTATCCAAAACTCAGGTTAATAGGTTTTCTTGCCTATCAGTGAGTAGACGATTACACCATTGCTACGGTAACGTTGCAGGGTGCGCCTGCTGATTTTTAAATAGGCGCAGACTGCCTCATTGTCCAGCCAGATTTCCTGCAAGGGAGGTTTTTCCGGCTCCCTGTGACGGATATGTTCCTCGATGGACTCTATTTTGTCCATGAGTGCCCGGAAAGCTCCCGATTTCATAATTATTACTTCCATAATCCTTTGTTTTATTGATACTTTGCAAAGGTCGGAAGGATAAATTACCTGTATTCACAACTTTGGGGAACTATTTTCTTGCCTATTTTCTTTTATGTTGGTTATAAAGGTTTTATTATACGTGAAAGGATTGTTTTTCTACATACTCCAATTTTGCCTGCCATCTCCTTTGCCTTCCCCGTTGAAACTTGAAGAATATTCGTATTTCATAAGCTCTCCATTTTCATTTGCTTTATTAAAAAAGAGAGTAACCCATTGAGTACCGTACTCCATTTCTCTTTTTGAATACAGAAAGTCAAATTCGACAGTCCAAACATCGCCAAGGAAATTTTTGGGCGTTTTCATCAGCGGCATAATGTTAGATGACCATTTGTTTAATTCAATGGCTTTAATACCATTCACTGATACGACTTCGCAAGTGCCTTTCAGCAAATCCCACTGCGAAGGAAACTCGCCCAACTGCTCATTTGCCAAATCATCGGAGAAAATAATCTCATCTCCCGGCACGAAGTCCGATTTGGCATACGCCATTTCAGCGGCTTTTGCGCCTTTGGGCGCGTCCTGCTGTGCGTCGGCGGATTCGTCGCTTTCGCTTTCGCCGTTATTACTCGACTGCTTTTTAGACGATGATTTTTTGTCGTCCTTGCTCTCGTTACCGTCCTTGTCCTTGTAGGTGTCGGGGTTGGTAGCCTTGTCGATGCCTTTGCTGACGGCTTCGTCGGTTTTCTGCGCCGCCTTACGCTCTGTGGCGTTTTTGGCTGCGTTTTCTACGGTCTTTCCTAACTTCTCAGGAACTGTGCCTGCATCGTGCCGCACGAAAGCGACAGGGCAAGCATTACGATTAAAAATTTTACTGTCTTCATCTTAATTATTAATTATTCATTGTTAATTGTTCATTGTTTGCGGCAGGGCGATTACGCTTTCCGTTACATTGAGGTAGATGCTCACCGCCTGACGCTGCATCATACCGTCACTGATTTTTTGCGTAATGCCCGACATGGCGTTGGGGCTCATTTTCGCCTGCGCTTTCGCTGCCTGCGCCTGCAAATCGTCTATGCGTTTTGCATCGGGGAGGAGCGTTTTTATCCGTCCCTGTTCTTTTGTAACCTGATTTCGCCAGAGGACGAAACATTCGGTATCGCAGGCGATGTGTGCCGCCCGCATTTGTGCCGCCGCTGCTTCGCACTGTGCGTTGGTGTAGATGGTTTTCCCGCCGCAGTCGCTCCAGATTTTTTGCGCTTTCAGATACGCGGCTGTAGTGTAATGCTTATTGCGTATGCTTTGGATTTGGGCGACAAGCTCGGCGTGTTCCTTTTCGTGGAGTTTGCTCATTGCATCGGTACGTTCCATGTATTTGCGCTGTTCTTCGGCAGCGTTTCCCAAAGCATGAATTTCCGCTTCGTCCAGTTGCGGCTGCCTGCTTTGATTTTTTTGGGCGGCTTTTGCCAGCGATGAGTTTTGCATGCGCTGCATACGGTCGCCCTGTTTCATGTAGGCTTCTATTTCCTTGTCGCTCATGCCTTCCATTGCTTTCATTTCGGCAGCGGTCAATCCCATGTTTTCAGCCATTTTCGCCATGAGTTGCTCTTCGCTCATGTTCTGCATGTCGGCAAGACTCATATTTCCCATGCCGGCAGCAGCCATTTTCTGTTGCACGGCTTTACCGGCGACAGCCTGTGCTTCGGCGTCACTCATGTTTTGGAGTTGCGAAACGGATTTGCCGGTCAGCGCTTTTGCCTGCTTTTCGGCGTCGGCACGGGCTTGCGTCTGTGCCTGTGCAAGTTCGGCTTCGCTGATGGCTGCGGGTGCGGCATTTTTGTGCAAGGCGGCGATTTTTGCACGGAATGTCTGTACGGCTTTTGCCGCCGATTCGTCAGAATCGCCGTTGAAAGCTGCCGCCAGCGTCTCCGCCGAAGGCAAATCGGGCGTTTGTCCGATAATCGCTTCAGGCGTGTTTTGCGCCTGTGCTACGCTGCATGTGAGCAGCAGAGCAAGCGTTACGAATAAAAATTTTACTGTCTTCATCTTAATTCTTAATTTAAAATATATTCATCGTTTTCGTAAACGCATTGGCGGGAACATCGAGGCTGACGGCGGTGGCGACCAGTGTCGTGCCTTCTTCGCATCCTTCCACCAGCATAAGCAAGCCGTTCCATGTCCCGATTTTCTGGGTGCATCCTTCTGTCGTATAGGAAAAGACTTTGCAGGATTTGCCCGCAATCGTTTCGTTGGGAAGGACAGTAAAGCCGGGAATTTGCGAGTAAATCGCTTCATCGTAAATAAATCCGGCGAAAATCGCACCGGCGGAACTTCCTTCATACGGATAATCCAGCCACATTCCGGCGGTGCCTATCGTATAGAATTTCGCCAGTTCGTCGAAAATAATCACTACATGCTCCGACGTACCATAATTCATGTCCCAGCGCATCCGCTTGCCGAAGGTGTCGAAGGTGATGATGGCTTCCTCGCCGCTCATCAGGTAGGTAATGGAGGCTTTGTCGATGGTAAATACGCTGCCGTCGCCCGGTTCCTGCGTGCGGCAGGGGAGTTTTATGTCCTGCGTAACGACTGTCCCGCCCAGTTTGCCGGAGATATTGTGGGATACTTCGGGCGAATAATTGCTGTAATCTTTGCTTTTCACCACAACGGTTACGGGCGTGTTTGCGGGAACGAAAACGCTGTACTCGCCCTTGCTGTTTGTTACGGCGGCGGTCTGGTCAACCGTTACTTTGACGTAGCTTACGGGTTTGTCTTCGCAGTCCGTTACCTTGCCTTTAATCGTAACACGCTCTCCGGGCACATCGAGGTTGTGCCATGAGAAATGCGTTACACTGCCCACATATACATTGCCTTGCAGGGTTGCCGTTCCTTCTTCAATCCAGATGCCGCGTTCTTCGTCGAAGTACCATAGTGGGATTGTGGCGGGCGGGTTGCTTTCCATGCCTGCGGGAATGGGAAAAGTGAGTTGCGAAGCCGCGCCTTCTTTCAGTTGAAGCGGATTTCCGGCATTGTCGGTAAGCGACACTTCGGCCATGCCGTATGAAATCAGTTGCGTTTCGCTGCCGGTCGTGCGGATCGCTGCGAGGTCGCCGCCGGGCATCAGCCCGGTGAAGTTTT
>JAISOJ010000047.1 GCA_031275735.1 Dysgonamonadaceae bacterium | reverse complement strand
GGCGATAAATAGTTCTCCAACTGCGGATAAGAGGTGAGTATCGGGAAAATATCAGCATATTTGCGGTTCAGAAATTCAATTGCATGGGGAAAAGTACAATATTTGCCGTTCTGGTAGATTTTTAAATACCAGATTATTGCTGCTAAGAGGATTATAGGACTTTCTACAAAGAAATCGCCCTGCTTTTGAATCCACGTTTTATTGAGATTTAACATTATGGTATAGGCCGATTCATAAGCATCACTGATGTCCGTCATAAACTCCGACGCAATCGGATTGCAGCGGTGAGATTTTTTCGGATTGTCGAAATTGATTACATAAAATTTCGGTTTTACTTTGTACTTATCCATATTTTGCAGCATTGTATTGTAGGCAATTACCGAAAGATCGTCAAATTTGTAATCGTACACGTACATTGAAAATCCTTTGATAATCTGCTGTTTAATGTAACTGTTTACGATGGCATAAGACTTTCCGCTACCCGGAGTGCCCAGTACAATGCTTGCCCGGAACGGATTGACAACGTTTATCCAGCCCCTGTTCCATTTCTTTTTATAGAAAAAACGTGTCGGCAGATTTACCGAATATTCGTTTTCAATTAGCCGTGTTTCCTGCATAAACGATTCGTTTTCAAGGTTAAAAACGTCGTCCATCAGGTTGTTTTTGAGTAATCTGCTCATCCACAATCCGGCAACGAGTAAAAGGATGTAGCCCAAAGTGAGCGTGAACACATAAAACGCCGTGTTTGCCACCAGCGGAAGCGGCAAATACAACAGCCACCAGTTGAGGAAAAACAGAATAAAGCCGAAAAACAGAAACGTGTTGATTTTCGACCATTTAATCTTTTCCTGTTTGATGCCTTTCGTTCCAAGGCACGACAAAGCCAGAAATACAACCGCGAACAGTTTTGTCCACAAAACAGACGAAAACAGTCCGGTTGTCCTTTGAAAATTTATCAGGATTTTATCGACCACGCCGATATTAATCCCCCAATCCACAATGCTCTGGTAACAAAACCAGTACACATTGATAATACAAAACAAAATACTTACAGCTCGCATAAATTCCATGATTTTTGCCAAGCCTCTTAAATCATCTTCCTGTTGCATAGTATATTCAATTAAAAATTAAAAATTACGAATTATAAGTTATATGCGTCTTTGACGCTTATTTTTCTTATTCAGGCGGCGGACAAAATTCTGCTCCGCAATTTCATCGCCTGTCGTTTCGGGAGTGAACAGGTCAAACAACACGGAGATGCCTGAACCTTCCTCCCGTTCCCTGTTTGAAGGCGTGAACGGTTCAAAGGATTGTCCGGCTTTGTAGTCTTCTCTTTGTTCCGGCTGCCGTTCACGCACCTGACCGCTACCATTAAAGAGTTCGTTGAACACGTTGGCAGAAAATTCCCCGCCCAAACGTGAGCCGTTGAAAACACATTTTTGCTCATGGTCAACGAAAGTTGCGCCGTAAATCCTGCCCTGTTCGTTTTCCCTGAACAATACGGAAATGCCCTGTTTTCCCAATGCCTTTTCAAAGTCTGCACGATTATTACAGGTGCGCATGGCAGCGGCAATAACCTGTTTGCTGTGCTCTTTCAATCCTTTGCTTTTGATGATTTCCGCCGACTTTTCGATACGTTTTTCCAATGCCTCCATACCGACAGACTTCCCAAACAGGGAAGATTTGAACGGATTGCCGACTTTTTCGCCTTTGTTATTCAGAGCCGAATAAACCAAACCCTTGTACTCTTTGCCTTTAATTTCTCCCCGCACTTCCTCTGCACTTATATTATATAATGTAAGCAGGGCGCGATATTCTTTCAAACTCATAAAATGGTAATCCTTCGCTACGGAACGGATGACGTTTGCTATCTGGTGTTTTACGTCGCCATCATCATAACGGACAGGCTTTAACGGTAGTCCTTCCTGCCGCTGTTTTTGGTCGGCGGGAACCAGTCCGTATTTCCGTTCCAACTCGCGGCAAATATCCATTGAGCGGCGGCGCTCAAAATTGCCGTCAATCTTTTTACCGTTTTCATCTACCCGTAAAGAAACGATATGAATATGCCTGCGCTCTATGTCTTCATGTTTATAAACAATAAACGGCTGGTCGCCATAGCCCATCTTTTGCATATAGATTTGTGCGATTTCCGACAACTGTTCATCGGAAAGTTTGTCTTTCGGGTCGGGGTTGAGCGATACATGCAGTACCGGTTTTTCCGTCCGTTTATTCGCCAACAGATACGGTTCAAACGACTGTAAACACATATTAATATCAAATTTCCCGTCCGGAGATTCGAGCATTTTATGAGCAAAAATGACCTTTGCATGGTCTTCATCAACCTTAATCTGGTTGTATGCCAGCACGCCGTAAAGCGTATTTCCCGAACTTATTTTTGCAACCATCTCTATACAATTGCGAATTAAAAATTACGAATTACGATTCAGATGTTTGCGTTCAAAGTCGGCAGTCAAGTCAATAATCTTTTGATTGATTGCTATTAATTCCCGCGTCGCATTTTCCAATTTGTAGAGAAACGCAAGCGCCTTTTTCTCCGTAAAAGTGGATTTCAATGCTTTCGTAACCTGATTGTAATTGTTACCTATGGCACGGAACTGCGCATAAAAAGTAGTCAGACGCATGTAATAATCCATTGCCGCTTTGTCAATTTTTACGACTTTCAACTCCTTTTGGAAAAGGAATGACTTTATGAAACGGGATTTGTCCTGCATTGCCGCGTCTTCACATAAGGAAAGGAAATGCGCATTTTCCTCATCGTTCATGTAGATTGCGTAACGGTGCCGGCAGGGGTCGGCTTTGGGTTTGCGCCCGACCTGACGTGGTTTGTTTTTTTCTGTTGTCATACTTGGGGAATTTTAGTGGTGACTGTTTTTTGACGGAAATGCGACTTCGGAGCGTTTCTCTCCCCGCTGCGGGGCAAGTTATTTTGAAGCATGGAATTTATTCCAAATGCTTCAAAATACAACTTGCCGATTGCAGGTGCAATCAAAATCCCGCTTGGGCGGGATTGGGCGTTAGCCCTGCTGACTTTCATGTTAGCCATATTGATTTTGCAGCAAACTTTACTGACTTCCGGGACAGGTATGTACTCTGATTTTCGCATCACTATAAATATTATTTTGAAATACGCTGCAAAGTTAGAGGGGATTATCCAAAAGGCAGGCACAGGTCGCTGTGCCAACCCCTGCCAAATGAGCGCCAACCCCTGCCACCCTGCATAACAGAGAAAAATCCTCCCTTTTTTCTATATTCTTTTGCACCGGATTTTGAAGGTACAGCCATACGGTTGGCTGGATAATTGGACGAACAAGCGAATATATAATTGGTTGCAGAATGAAACATACAGTTATAAAGTCATACAGGCAAACGTCCGGCTGTAAAATCAGCCGGATATATAAATGTACGATGAACCATACGGATATATGTATGACTGCACGTGTGGTTAGCCGTTGGTACGCTACAACGCACCAACGTACCAACGGTTGTATGTGCCAACGCACATACAACCGGATAGACAGATGGCTGTACGGAGAACCGGAGAACCGGACAGCCGGACAGATAACCGTACAACAAAACAAACAACTAACCGGATGATTGCGTGTACATTCTCACGGATGTGCATGTGGTTGCCCCAATTCAATAACTTAATTTTTAATTTATAAGACAATGGAAAAGAAAGAAACATTATTTATTGCCTTCTCGACACAGAAAGGCGGAGTGGGCAAAACGACACTGACCGTACTTGCGGCAAGTTACTTGCACTATGTAAAAGGTTACAATGTAGCCGTAGTAGATTGCGACTATCCGCAGTTTTCAATTGCCGACATGCGCCGGCGGGATGTGGAACAGGTCATGAAGGACAATCACTACAAGCGCATGGCTCACATTCAGTTTACCGCTATCGGGAAAAATGCATGGCAGGTAGAGGAATGTTCTTCGGTGGATGCCATCGGCAAGGCCGAGCAGTTGCAAACGGAAGGAGAATTAGACTTTATCTTCTTCGACCTGCCCGGAACAATGAACGCGGCGGGCGTAGTAAAGACACTTGCCTCGATGGATTACATTTTTGT
>JAISOJ010000102.1 GCA_031275735.1 Dysgonamonadaceae bacterium | reverse complement strand
AAGCATTTATCTGGTCTAATACAGGAGTATAGGCTGAATAGGACTGAAAAACCGGTCGTGGCGACCAATTCAAATCATAAGCATAGAGCAGGGCAATATCATAAGGAAAAACATCAACCCTTTTATTGGCGGCCTGCTGCAAAAATTCCGATGGCAGAGCCGGATACGAATTACGGATTCGATCTTTGTTTATGCGTATATTCTCTTCGTTGGGAAAAAGCAATTTTACTAATGGATATATTTCCGAATCCGATTCTTGGGGGAAGCGCGCAAAAAAGCGATAAAGTGTAGAAACTGCTGTAACATACAAAATACATACAATAAATAATCGTCCTATTGTTTTATAGGAAAAAAGGGGGTTATCAACAATAAAAATAATAAGAAAAAGAATAACAGGCTGTAATTGAAAAAAATAATATAAAAAATGAGTATCGTCAGCTCTTACAAAGCCATTTTTAAATGCAACAAATAAAAGAGGCAATGTAAAAAATAAAATCAATGCATGGTAAAAGTCTTTTTTTATAAAAAAAAGTATAATGGAAGAAATCCCGATAAACAACAGTACAAAGAATCCGAATAAGCAATATTTAATTTCATTATGCACTACAACCCTCCGCATCATAGCCTCTGTATAACCGGAAGAGATTTCAAATCCATAGTAAAAATAATCAAAAAATGCAGAAAGAGATTGGCCGCACAGTATCCATAAAATGAGATAAATAGCTATGAATACAGGTAATATGTACGCAAGATACTTTGCTTTTTTCTTATAAATCAACCCCAATAGAGCAATGAGAATGATCGACAAAGCTACGATTGTATAAGTGAATTTAATTAAGCAAACACTGGCAAGGAGCAGCATATTCAATAAAATATTTGATAAATATTTTTTTCTATTTGCTTTAGAATATTCAATTTCAAAAATCAAACGAATAAACAGAATACAATTCAAAACAAGTATAGTTTCCGGTAAAGGCAATGGTAAAAAAGCAAAAAGCGCCAATCCTAATATAATCAATATTATATCTGCCGGAGAATATTCTCGCCACTGTTTTTTATATATTATGTTTGCAAACTGGGATATAATCAAAAATATTACCGTAAAACGTATAGTCCAAAAGATAAATTCTTCTAACAATAAAGATGGATAATGACCTGTGTTTACTGGCCCGTAAGCCAAAAAATATAAAGGTCCATACGTAAATGTAATATCGCTGCCAAATACCAGACCTTTCAAACTCGCCCATTTCAATCCTAAAAGCCAAGATGAATCCATTCCTGCTTTCGGCGCCAGGATTGAAAAAGGATGTTGTAGTATGAAAATTAGAATAGACAGGATAATAATAAACCTCGCCCTGTTGAATGTTATTTTGTTTATAAGCATATTTCAAATATTTCCCAAATCCACCTGCTGCTTTACCCAGGGAATAACTTCGTCGAGCGTGGCGCTCAAATCGGTAAAGTAAATAAAAAAAACAAAAACAGCAAGACCGGTCAAGAAAAAAACCGGTCAAGAAAAAAGATGTAAAAACAGTAATTATCTATACTTTTATTTCTACTTCTACACCGCTGGGCAGTTCCAGTTTCATCAAGGCGTCGACGGTTTTAGCCGTGGAACTGTAGATGTCGATTAAGCGTTTGTAAGATGATAATTCAAACTGTTCTCGCGATTTTTTGTTCACGAATGTTGCACGATTGACGGTAAAAATACGTTTGTGCGTAGGTAACGGAATAGGACCGCTCACCACTGCGCCTGCCGCCTTCACTGTTTTTACGATTTTTTCGGCAGATTTGTCTACCAGGTTGTAATCGTACGATTTCAATTTAATTCTAATTTTCTGGCTCATTGTTTTTTAATTATATGTTTCTAAATTTTTAATTTCCGGAAAAGAGCCATTTCCTCTCCAAAAATCCGTTTGTGTTTTATCTTTTTTACTAAAAATACACGAAACAATCCGCAAAGATAAAGGTATTTTTTGAAAAAACAATAAATGTACTAAGGAAATTTCTTCTATGGTTATTGAAGGTCGATTTTGACTTGATTATGACTATATTAGAATGAAACTGTGGCGATATGAGCATCTTTGTGATGAAAGAATTTACGAAAAATTTATTGACGACAAAAGGAATATTACCACAATTTTAGGGTCGGTATTTATACATGAAAATCCGTATTCTACGCTAAAACCGGATAATATTTCCCCCAATTACGATAATCTGAAATTTGTCTACGAGTGGAATAATAACTACCTTTGCATCATGAAAATTCGCCTGTTCACTACTATTCTGTTATTATTTCCGGCGATAACTTATTTTTTGCCCGGAATTGCTCTGGGTCAAGATATTAACTATCTAGATAGTTTGGATTCTACAATCAAGAACCGGTCTTTATATATAAATGCCCAATACGCCTACATTCATGATGTCAAACAGCAACTTGAAATACTGGATATTTCCGCCGGACAACAGTATCAAGTTTATCAGAATCTCTTTTATGCGTTCAAAACTTTTAATTGCGATTCGGCTTTTTACTACGCCGAAAAAAAGTTGAAAATTGCGGAAACTCTACAAAAACAGGATTGGATTGATGAATCGAAACTCCATTTATCGTCCGTCTTTTATATTATCGGCATGTACAAAGAAGCGTTCGACCTGTTGAACACGCTTGATAAAAGCAGATTAACCGATTATTTGAAAGTTCAGTATTACAATAATTACAAGGAAATTTATGCATACTATTCCGCTACCAACAACGTGTATGTCCGGCAATATAAACGAGTCAGCAATCTCTACCGCGATACGCTTCTTTCCGTTTTGTCGCCGGAAACCAATCATTACCGGATTGTCTATGCCGAAAAACTGACGGAAGAAGGTAAACTGTCCGAAGCGGAAAAAATATTGAACAACGCCTTATCTCGCATACAGTATAAGAAACAGGAATTTGCCGTACTGAACTATGCCCTTGCCTGCGTATACAGGGAAAAAGGCGATATCGAATCGGCTAAAATGTATTTCGCCGTCTCAGCCGATACCGATATCCGGAATGCCATCAAGGAAAATGCAGCTATGCAAGCCTTAGCAATTTTAATGTACGAGGCCGGCGATTTGAACAGGGCATATGAATACATAAAATGTTCGTTGGAAGACGCTATTTTCTGCAATGCTCGTCTGCGTACTATTGAAATATCGCAGATATTCCCGATTATCGACACTGCTTATCAGGAAAAAATCATCGAACAGAAAAATCAAATGAAACGTAATTTCTTACTGACTTGCGTTTTGTCTTTCTTCCTGATTATAGCAGTCGGGTATGTTTACAGACAAATGAAAAAGTTGGCTATCACTCGAAAAGAATTACATACTATTAATCTGAAAATCAGCAATTTGAACAACCAATTACTTGCAGCAAACGACCGGTTGAAAAAGACCAATCACCGATTGTTTGAAACCAACCTCCTCAAGGAAGAATACATCGGACACTTTCTTGATTTATGTTCCGCTTACATCGACAAACTTGAAAGTTACCGAAAAATGTTATTTAAAAAAGCATCCGCCTCGCAATGGGAAGCCTTACATTCTACTTTGAAATCGAAAGACTTTATTGATGCAGAACTGAAAGCTTTGTACGACCATTTCGACAATATTTTCCTGCATCTTTATCCGAATTTCATAGAAGAATTTAATCAATTGCTCATGGAAGAGGAACGCTTTGTATTGAAGCAAGGCGAATTGCTGAATCCCGAATTGCGTATCTTCGCTCTGATTCGTTTAGGGATTAACGACAGTTACAAAATCGCCGCCTTCCTGCATTATTCCGCAAGCACGATATACAACTACCGGACCAAAGTAAGGAATAAAGCCGCCGTTCCCCGCGACGACTTTGAAAATTTAGTGATGAAAATAGGCGCTTTCCCGTATGAAAAACCTTAACGGCATCTACATTTTTTGAGTGCAAAAATTATCTGTTTTATATTATCAATCAGATGGTTACTGTTAATTGAGCAATAGTTTTCATCTACATTTTTACTCCTTTACAAAGTCTAGTACCTTAACTTACTCTAAATTTGCAGTATTAACTTTTAAATTTACTAGATTATGAGGAAAAACAACTTTTATCATCCTCTACAGAAATGCCGGTTCAAGAAATTAAGTGCATTCCTTTTCTGCCTTTTTCTGTTTGTTGAAGTATTTGCTCAGACTCAAAAAATCACCGGGGTCGTTACCAACGAAAAAGGTGAAGCGGTTATCGGAGCAAGTATTAGTATTAAAGGAACTTCCACTGGTACGGTAACCAGTGCGGATGGAAACTATTCATTGGTTACAGATCCCAATTCAACGCTAACCATATCTTACATTGGTTATGTATCACAGGAAATTCCGGTAGCAGGTCGAACGGTTATCAATATTCATTTACAAGAAGATGAACTATTACTGGAAGAAGTAGTTGTAATTGGTTATGGAGCTATACGGAAAAAAGACCTGACCGGCGCCGTATCAAGCGTGGACGAAAAAACGCTTAGCAACAAGACGGGGCAAAACCTGGGGCAGGCCATGCAGGGGCGTCTTGCCGGCGTGTATATCGTGGACGACGGAAATCCGCAAAGTAATGTTTCCATAAAAATTCGCGGGTTGGGAACGGTCAACAACAGCAATCCTCTGTATGTGATAGACGGCGTACCTTCAAGCTTGGGACTTAATTCGCTCAACAGCGAAGATATTGCAACTATCGACGTGTTGAAAGACGCTTCGGCGACAGCTATTTACGGTTCGCAGGGAGCTAACGGCGTAGTATTGATAACCACTAAACGCGGAAGCGGCGATGGCAAATTGAATTTCAAAGCCGGTTTTGGTGCGGCACAGGCTACAAATATGCCGAAATTTCTGGACGCGTCGCAATACGCCGCTCTGAGCAATCAAATGCTTTTGGAAGCGGGAATCGCTACAAATCCCGACTGGGCTGACCCCGCGTCGCTTGGAAAAGGGACAAATTGGGTGGATTTGATGTTCCGTACTGCCACTTCTCAGAATTATACTCTCAGTTATTCGGGAGGAAACGACAAGTCGAATTATTATGTTTCGGGCGGATATACCAATCAGGATGGAATTATAGAAAGTGTCGGTTTCCAACGAATTACCTTACAGTTCAACAGCAATCATCAGGTAAAACCATGGGTGAAATTCGGAAACAATATTACTTTTTCATACGACGACAAAACAAACGGAAGTTACAATCTGTTAGATGTTTTTCGTTCGTTGCCAACTCAACGCATTTATGACGACGACGGCAATTACGACGGACCTTTCGGAAAAGCCGAATGGGTCGGTACTCGCCGCAATCAGTATGCTACGACGATGCTTGATAAAAATCAAACCAACGGTTACAATTTTCTCGGAAACATCTATGCCGAATTTTCACTTTTCGGCGGATTGAAATTCAAAAGCGTAGGCGGCGCTCAAGCTATATTTGTGCGCACTTCAAACTATACGGCCAAATACGATTACAAACCCACGTCCGTGCCTGCCGGATCGATTTACAAAAATGCAAGTTATTCTTTCACCTACTTGTGGGATAATTATTTTACTTACGATAAAACGTTCGGCGACCATTATGTTAATGTGATGGGCGGCGGGAGTTTGCAATGGAATAACAGCGAGAATTTCGGCGGATCGGCTAAAGATTTCCTGAAAGAAGAAGTGCATCAACTAAGCAATGCCAAAGAAGTGATCGGATTTGACGGCACAGTCAGTGAATGGGCGATTGCCTCGCTGATGCTACGCGCCAACTATTCATATAAAAATCGTTATTTGCTTACAGCAACCGTCCGACACGACGGGTCATCGAGATTCGGTTCCAGACACCGTTGGGGTACATTTCCCTCTTTATCGGCAGCCTGGCGCCTAAGCGAAGAAAATTTTTACAACAAAGACGCGTTTATGTCGGACATAAAAATACGTGCGGGCTACGGTGTTACGGGACACCAGAATATCGGTAATTACTCCTACGCAACGGCCTATGATACAGGAGTATATTCCTTTAACGATCAGATTGTGAATACATTGGTGGTTTCAAAAATGCCTAATCCCAATGTACATTGGGAAGAGGTACATCAAACCAACGTCGGCGCCGACTTAGGATTTTTGAAAAACCGCTTCCGGCTGTCGCTGGATTTGTATGATAAAAATACAAAAGACATGTTGGTAGCAATGCAAGTACCGGTGTCGTCCGGCTACGACGATACAAAT
The DNA here is from genome assembly GCA_031275735.1 of Dysgonamonadaceae bacterium. Taxonomy (GTDB): domain Bacteria; phylum Bacteroidota; class Bacteroidia; order Bacteroidales; family Azobacteroidaceae; genus Azobacteroides. Next base: position 34,471 of record JAISOJ010000102.1, on the reverse strand, counting down.
CCGCCAAGCATCAACGCCGGAAAAGTAAACAATAAAGGGATTGAAATAAGTGTAGGAGCGGATATTATCAACGGCAACGAATTTAAATGGACGGCCGATTTCAATATGTCGCTCAACAAAAACAAGATAGTAAGTCTCAACGACAGTATCCCATCTTATTGGGGAAGCGTGGAAATGTCAGGAAACTCCCGCGTAAATGCCGAAGGGCATCCGATTAACAGTTTCTACGGTCATGTAGCCGACGGACTTTTCCAAACGTCCGACGAAATAAACCGCTGGGCAGTACAGGTAGTGGGTACTAACAGTACAAATGGAACGGCCCCCGGCGATATCCGTTTTCTGGATTTGGATAACAACGGCGTAATCGACGACAACGACCGCACATATATCGGCAATCCGTTCCCCGTTTTTACCTATGCGCTTGGCAATTCGTTTACATGGAAAAATTTCGACCTTTCGATATTCCTGCAAGGCATCTATGGCAACAAAGTATATAATGCCAACCGTATTTATCTGGAGGCAATGTCGGCGGCGCAAAACCAATTTGCAACCGTACTCGACCGCTGGTACGACGAAGGAACATCGAATGTCATACCTCGCGCCGTACTTGGCGACCCGAACAAGAATAACCGCAGTTCGACCCGTTTCATCGAAGACGGCTCCTACCTGCGCATAAAAGACCTCACCTTGGGCTATACGTTTCCCTCTGTGTTTACTAAAAAATTAGTAATAAACAACTTGCGAATTTATTTTTCATGCAAAAATCTACTCACTCTCACCAAATATTCGGGATTTGACCCCGAAATCGGTGTCGACGGTTTCGACCTTGGACATTATCCGGTAACGAGGATGTATAATATAGGATTTGATGTAACATTTTAAAAATCAATAGTAATATGAAAAAAATAACACATATATTTACTGTATTATTCGTTGTTCTAACCACAACGTCTTGCGAAGATTTTTTGGACAAGAAACCGCAGGATATGATTGGATCAGACACTGAACTGAATGAAACAGATGCGATTGCGTTAATCAACTCAGCATATCAGCCTTTGCAGTGGGCGAAACTATACAACATGCGAATGTGGACAACCGACATTATCGCTAACGACAGTGAAGCAGGTGGCGATATGAGTAGCGCCACCGACGGTATTGAAACCAAGGATTTGGCTTCATTCATTGCCACTTCCGCCAATGCAGGATCGCTGGACTTGTGGCGCGGACCGAATCCGGGAATTTTGCGATGCAACATAGTCCTGGAACGAGTCGGCAAAATGGAAATCAATCCCGATTTGAAAAACCGCATATTGGGCGAAGCGTATTTTTTGCGTGCGCACTATTATTTTATTATGGTGCGTATTTTCGGCGACGTGCCGATGCGTACTGCCGTTTTGATTGCCGGCGACAACATGAAGATTGCGCGTACTCCCAAAGACCAGGTTTATGAACAAATCATTTCCGATTGTCGCAATGCAATCAGTATGTTGCCGCCCAAAAGCGAATATTCGTCTGCCGATCTGGGACGCGCTTGCAGGGAATCAGCGCTGGCAATGCTGGCAAAAATTTACCTCACGTTGAACGAAAACTATACAGAAATCGTCAGTCTTTGTGAACAAATCGAAGACATGGGTTACGATTTGAGTACGATGCGGTATGAAGATAATTTTGGAGCTGCCCGCGTTAAAAATGGTCCTGAATCGCTTTTTGAAATTCAGTACACCGGATCGACCCAATACGATTTCTGGGGAAACGACAACCAGTCTTCCTGGTTAAGTACCTTTATGGGACCGCGCAACTCCAACTGGGTAGGCGGCTCATGGGGTTGGCAACACGTAAAACAGGAATTCGTTGACCAATATGAAGCAGGCGACAAGCGGAAAGACGTAACTATTTTATACAGCGGCTGTCCGAAATTCGACGGCAAGGATTACGACCCCGCTTGGTCTTCTACCGGATACAACGTGCGCAAGTTTTTAGTTCCGAAATCCATTTCCCCCGATTATAATACCAATCCTTCAAACTTTATCGTCTATCGCTTTGCCGACGTACTTTTGATGAAAGCCGAAGCATTGAACGAACTTGGATTAACGAAAGAGGCGCAAACACCTTTGAATAAGGTACGAGCGCGCGCCGGATTACAGGGGATCACTACGACCGACAAAACGACCATGAAAGAAGCGATTATCAAAGAACGCCGTATTGAACTGGCTTTTGAAGGACACCGCTGGTTCGATTTGATACGCATAGATGGAGGCGACTACGCCCTGAAATTCTTTCATTCCATCGGAAAAACCAACGCTACAAAAGACCGGTTGCTGTGGCCCGTTCCTCAGGAAGAAATAGACGACAATCCGCTGATTACACAAAATCCGGGATATTAATTTAATTGAAAATTTAAAATTACTGTCATTTATGAAACAATCATGTTTAACAAACACCCCAAAGCATAAAAATGAGTATTCATTTATTAATCAACTTATTAACTCGTTAACCCATTTTCGTATGAAACGATATATTAATTATTTTTTAACTGCTGTCTGTGGGTTGGTTTTTCTGCCTGCCTGCAACGACAACGAAATTGAATACAACAAAGGAGAAGAGCCGTTGACTTTAACGTTGAGCAATACCACTATTGTACTTGACATCCGTCACCCCAATGATGAAGCATTGACGTTTTCTTGGACGACCGGCACCAATGCCGGTACAAACTCTGCGATCAATTACCTGTTGCAAATAGACCGGCAAGGAAATCAGTTTGAAAGTGGACTAAATATCGAATTGGGACGAAGAATTTATACTCATAAATACACTTGCTCTCAGTTAAACGACTTATTGTTAGGCGATTTCAATGTGCTTCCCAACGAGGCTATCGCACTTGAAGCCCGTATTGTGGCGATGATAACAAGCGAAAATGTAAGCGACCAGAGCTCGGAAGTTATTCCCTTTACCGTTACTGCCTATCAACCTGTATCGGCTAACCTTTTTATAATTGGTTCCGCTACCACAGGAGGCTGGAATTTGGATAAGGCAACCGCCATGAATCCCATATCCGAAGAAGCCGGCGGATTTGTGGTAACAAGCGAGTTACTACAGGGCGATTTTAAATTTATTACTACTACGGAGGATTTTTTACCGTCTTACAATCGCGACGCCAATTCGACGGAAACCAAACTTATTTACAGACAAAGCGATAATGAACCGGACGAGAAGTTTGTCATTACCTCATCCGGACGCTATCGTATTGCCGTGAATATCATCGACCTCACAATTGAGATAGAAGAATTGGAGCCAAGCGCTTTACCCCGTTACGACAAAATGTACTTTGTTGGCGACTTTACAGGCTGGTCCTTCATCGAAATGACAAAAGATCCGTTCAATCCTTTTGTTTTCCGTTATGGAGCTGTACTTAACGGCAGTGGCGACCTTGATTTCAAATTCGGCACCAGCCCTGGAGATTGGAGTAATATGCTGCATCCAACCATTGCCAACGCACCGATGACGCATACAGCCGCCATGTTCGACGATGCGGGCGACAATAAATGGAAATTGACTCCGGAGCAAAACAACAAAGCCTACAAAATTGCCATAGATATTACCGAAGACATGGAAAGCATGACAATGGCGGAATACACGCCATGGACGACAATATTCGTTATCGGAGATGCCTCGCCCATCGGATGGTCGCTCGGCGACCGCGCTCAAACTCAAATGACCAAAAGCGTGGACGATTACACTTATACATGGACGGGAACGCTCTCTGCCGGCGAAATCAAGTTTAAATGTTCCGACGATACTTCGTGGGACAACGACGATATTCATACGTGGTACATGGCGCCCGATTTTGATTTAAAAATAACGCCGAATACCGACATGGTTTTGACGTCCAATTTGCAAGGCACACGCGGAAGCGACCGTAAATGGATTGTAGAAGAAGGCGGTACTTATGTTATCACAATCAATCAGTTGACGGAAAAAATCAGGTTTGATAAACAGTAAATACGGTAAAAGTGAGAAATTTAATTCTATGTTTATTTATAACAACCGGTGTAATAATAGCCTCTTCCTGTTCTGAGACGCCGAACGACAATTCCGATGTCGTAAAAGTTGCAGTTCCGGGCAGTGTATTATCGACCGATAAGGCGAGATATGCACCTAACGAAACGGTTACATTTTCTATTGATCGTGCAATTCCCGCCGGCAGCAAAGTCCGCTACCGCCACTTAAATACCATTGTCGCCGACGAACCGATAAGCGGAAAAACATGGACGTGGACGCCTTCTACAGCCGACTTCAAAGGATATTTGGTAGAAATATATTACACCGTTGAAGACAAGGAAAAAATCATTGCCACGACCGGTGTCGATGTATCAAGCGACTGGACGCGCTTCCCCCGCTACGGTTTTCTATCTTCGTACAATGCTAAAACGGAAACGGAAATCAATTTTGTTATAGATAATCTCAAACAGTTTCATATCAACGGATTACAATACTACGACTGGCTGTCCGATCACCACAAGCCATTGGCAGGAACTCCTGACGCTCCGGCAGAAGCGTGGCTCGACCTGATTGGACGTACCAACACCCGCGCCACAACCACCGGTTATATTGCCGCCGCCCAAAAGCGCAATATCGCTTCGATGTGGTACGACCTTTGTTACGGAGCGTTGAACAATGCCGCTGACGACGACGTACAGGAATCATGGTATCTGTTCAAAAATACCAATAAAACCAACAAAGATACGCATGTACTCAATTCGCCTTTCCGCAGTAGTATTTATCTGGTTAATCCTTCCAATCCTGACTGGCTGAATTATTTTTCACAACGTGTCAAAGATGTCTATACCGTTTATGACTTCGATGGTTTCCACATCGACCAGTTGGGCAATCGTGGTACATTGTACGATTACAGCGGCTCACAAGTCAATTTGCCGGACGGATTTGAAAAATTTATCCGGAAAATGAAAACCGATTTTCCGAATAAAACGCACGCCTTCAATGCAGTTAGCGGTTACGGACAGAAAAAGATAATATCGGCAGGCGTGAATTTCACATACAACGAGATTTGGGGCGAACAACCGAATTATGCCGATTTGAAAACGCTTATCGACGAAAATCATTCGTATAACAACAATCTGAATTGCGTATTTGCCGCCTACATGAACTATGACCTCGGTAAACAAAAAGGGGTGTTCAATACTCCCGGCATACTGATGACCGATGCGGTCATGTTTGCACTTGGAGCTTCGCACCTCGAATTAGGCGAACATATGCTCTGCAACGAGTATTTCCCGAATACCAATCTTACAATGGACAATACGCTGAAAAAAGCCTTGATGAGTTATTACGATTTTCTGGTAGCCTATCAGAACATTTTGCGCGATGGCGGCAGCTTTAATACCGTTGATATAGCGACGACCGATGGTAATCCTGCCATTGTCGCATGGTTTCCTTCCGTCACCGGCAAAATTGTTTCGCTGGCAAAAAAAATAGACAACCGGCAAGTTGTTCATCTGTTCAATTTTGTAAATGCCGCCCACTTGCAATGGCGCGACCTCAACGGAACACAAACAGAGCCACGCTTACAGCAAAATTTACCGTTGATGCTCTCCGTTTCGCAAGCCGTCAAAAAGATATGGGTAGCCACGCCGGACAAAGAAGGCAGTATGTACGAAGATGTAACGTTTACGCAAAATGCCGGCGTGGTTAATTTTACTCTTCCCGCATTAAAATATTGGACGATGATAGTCATTGAATAAATGTTTGATTCGCACTACTATTTAGTTCAAAATATATAACTTTGGTTCAAGATATTCATAAAATTAAATTCTCTACTTTTTTGATATGAAAAAATATATTGGTTTTTTCCTTGTCTGGTGGCTGAGTATTGCGACAGTGCAGGCAATTGAATGTATATCTTTCACTCAATCGGGCAACAGTATTGTTTTTACCTGCGTCGACGGCTCAAAATTCTCGCTTGATTTTTGCAGCCATGCAATGTTGAAAATCCATTTTTCGCCGGACGGTAAATTCCGGAGAAACAACGAATCATTCGCTGTGATTAACGAAGAATTGGAAAACGTCGGACAAATCAGGGTGGAAGAACAAACGTCCTGTTATGAATTGTTTACGAATAAATTACGAATCCGGATAAATAAAAATCCGCTTCAGTTGCAGATTTTCGACAAATGGCAAAAACTCCTGTTGAGCGATTTTAAAGATAAAGGATTTGTAACGGATTCCACATGTAAAATCGTTTACAAATCCCTGCGTCCGGATGAAGCGTTTTTCGGTTTAGGCGAAAAAACCGGCCCTTTGAATCGCCGCGGACACGCTTATAAAATGTGGAACAGCGACAAACCTTGCTACGACGTAGACGAAGATCCTCTTTACAAAAGTATCCCTTTTTTCATGAGCAATTACAATTACGGAATTTTTTTTGATAATACCTATAAAACGGAATTTAAATTCGGAACGGAATCTAACGATTATTATTCGTTTGAAACTCCCGGAGGCGAAATGATTTATTATTTCATTTACGGAAAGAATTACAAAGACATTATTGCTCAATATACGCAATTAACCGGTAAACCGATTATGCCGCCTCAATGGGCTTTCGGATTTTCGCAATGCCGCGGACTTTATGTCGGCGAACAACAAGCCCGCGAAATATCCGCCGAGTTTCGTAAACGCCAAATTCCTTGCGACATCATTTATCAGGACATTGGATGGACGCAGAATTTACAGGATTTTGAGTGGCGTAGAGACAACTATGCCGATCCGAAAGACATGTTACAAAATCTCAACGAACAGGGATTCAAAGTAATCGTTTCACAAGATCCCGTTGTTTCACAATCCAACAAAAAACAATGGGAAGAAGCCGATAAATTAGGATATTTCACAACGGATATCCGTACGGGTAAATCCTACGATATGCCTTGGCCCTGGGGTGGAAATTGTGGTGTAGTGGATTTCACTTTGCCGGAAGTTGCCGACTGGTGGGGCGAATTGCAACAAAAGCCCTTGAACGATGGCGTAAGTGGGTTCTGGACGGATATGGGCGAACCAGCCTGGAGTAACGAAGACGCCACCGACCGTTTATTTATGAAGCATCACTTGGGAATGCACAATGAAATTCACAATGTTTATGGTTTAACATGGGACAAGGTTGTCAAGGAACAATTTGAAAAACGTAATCCCAATAAACGGATCTTCCAAATGACCCGTTCGGCATACGCCGGTATGCAACGTTATACCTTTGGCTGGTCGGGCGATGCGGGCAACGGAGGTAACGTGTTGGACGGATGGAAGCGATTAGCCAATCAAATTCCATTAGCCTGTTCTGCAGGAATGGGCTTGATTCCCTTCTGGTCGGGCGACATTTCCGGCTATTGCGGCGACATTACGGATTATCCGGCAACGGCGGAATTATACACCCGATGGATGCAATTCGGCGTTTTCAATCCTTTGAGCCGTGCGCATCACGAAGGAAATAACGCCGCCGAGCCTTGGATGTTCGGCGAAGAAGCTGAAAAAAACTGTAAAGCCGCAATTGAACTTAAATATCAATTATTTCCTTATCTTTATACGTATGCTCGTGAAGCTTACGATACCGGAGTGTCTATTATGAGGGCTTTATTGTTGGAGTATCCCGACGATAAGGAAACATATCAAGCCGACGAACAATTTCTTTTCGGAAAAGAATTATTGGTCGCCCCTGTTGTTAAAAAAGGTGCGGTAACAAAGAAAATTTATCTTCCCGAAGGCGAATGGATTGATTTTAATGATGGACAAACTCTTTATTCCGGCGAAAAATGGATTACATACCATGTATCGTTAAATACAATTCCCGTTTTTGTAAAAAAAGGCTCCATTATCCCCATGAAGCCTGTGATGCAATACATTGGGGAGAAATCAAACGCTCCGCTTTATTTGCACATTTATCCTGCTTCGGAAAATCAAACTGCCTCCTTTACCGTATATGAGGACAATGGGGAAAATTTGGACTATCAAAAAGATATTTATTCGAAAACAAGTGTTGCCTGCACTACTCAAAGAACAGGGTATTCAACGGAAATAACCGTTCAAAACAAAGGTTTTGAAGTACCGGAAAGAAATATTGTTTTAAAATATCATTTGAACAAAGAGCCAAAAAGCGTTTTCATCAATGGTAAAAAAGTAAAAACGTGGTCGTGGAATAAAACAACTCAGGAATGTTGGGTAAAAATAACCGATAAAAAAACAGGCATGAATATAAAAATTAATTACAAATCAGTAAATAAATGAAAAATTATTCTTATTGCTAAGCCTTTGCTTAACGGGCAAGATTATTATCGTCAACAATTGAAGTCGCCAAATAGAAATTTTACAATAATTCACGCCCGCCGTAGCGAATCGAGAAGGTATATGCGGTCCGTTATGACGAGCGTGAATCGTTTCAGAAAGAAAAATAATTATTTCTTAACCACAAATTTATCTGTTTTTACTCCTGCCGGCGTTTGAACCGTAATGAAGTAAAGTCCCTGAGCTAAACTGCCGGTATTCAGTTTGTATTCGGAATTGTTTATTCCCTGTTCCCTGTATACCATAACCCCGGAAGCATCGTAAACCGAAACTTTTTCTATCCGCTGATTAGCTACGCGCACCCACAGCAGGTCGACTACCGGATTCGGATAAAGCTGCAAGCTGGGATCAACCACTTTCACTTCGGGTAGGGCATCCACATTCTTTCCAAAATTAGGACGGATATGGATGAAGCCAAAACCGTAACTCGAATCGATCAGTTCTAATCCTGCTCCTAAATCGACGTAGAAATACCCGTTCGGATCCGCATCGCATGCAATAGCCACGTTATTATTGGTTAATTGCTGTACGGCAAAGAAATATTTGCCTGGCTCCATTTCGGTATCGGGAACGTCGAATACGATCGAACTTCCGGCCAGACGCGAATGTACCTGTGTAAAGTAAGGTTCGCCCAAAACCAGTTCGTCGTCGACCGGATAAACGGCAATACCAAAATCATCACTACTATTGCCGCTCTCAAATAATCCAATGTTTATGCTGGTCAGGACGTCCTTTTTAGCAAGTTCGTATATAAGACCGAGCATACCTGTTACGCCACCGAACCCTACACCGTTCCAAAAATCGGAATCAATGTTGTCCCATACGTAAGTCGAGTCGGAAACGGCTTTCTTGATTTCTATAGTATTATCATCCGGACTCGAATCGCCGGCGTCGATACTTGCCATGAACTGCAAATTCAGGGGGCCTACCGGCAAGGTAGGGAATGTAACGCTGAGAGGTATTGTTTTTACTTCGTCGGGAGTTGAAAGCGTAAAGTCGGCTGTTCCAAGTAAATCGTTATTCAGTTTCAACTCGACAGAACCGGTTTCTAGGCCGATACCCCAGTTTTGGATAATTACATTGAACACTTTCTCTCCTTCAACCTGGTACTTAGGCGTTTTACGGGCAAAGAAAGTCGGCGATTCAACCCGGTTGATGCGAATATCATGTTCCGGCAAAACGGCTACCGACGTTTTGTAAATGGATAATAAAACGTTAATATCTACAGGGAAAATACCGATAACATATTCCCCTGCGGTAGTAATGTTCAGGACAATTTCGTCTTCCATCGTACTACCGTTTGTATATTCTTCGAAGTGTTCTTTTACCGGCGTCCATCCGAAAGGATCGGTTCCCGAAAGGCCCCAAGCAACATAGAAATCATCCGGAAATACAGCGCCTGGGAGTGACCAACCGGCCGAATAAGTGTATGTAAAGCGGTAATAGCCCGGTTGCAAAGCGATACAGCGGGAAAGCAGCGGGTAATTGCCGGTCGGGTAGTATCCGTAACCATCGCTGAAGCCCCATACGTTGGCTATCGTAGAAGTCCAGTCGTTGCGGTTTTCCGGATTCGCAAAATCGCTTTCAAACGGGAGCTCCGTAACCGGGGTATAATGAGTAAGCGAAACCGAAGCGCTATTATCGGACGTATTTTCTTCACCTCGGGTGGAAGCGGTTACTACAATTTCATAATTTCCAAGCGTAGAAAAATCAGCCGGTTGGATGAAATAAACGGTTTTAGACTCACGGATACCTATCGTCTCGTTAAAGGTTTCGGAAACTACCTGACCATCATTTACCTGATAAGTCAGCGTAAATTCCGAGACCGGTTCGGTACCGTTATTTTGGACAGTGGCGCCTAAAACAGAACCAGGAGAAAAGTCGCAGGAAGAACCCGGCGTTAACAAATTGGCAAACGTGAGGTCGGGAGTCCCTACAAATACGCCTTCATCGACAAAGATATTATCCAAAAAAAACCCTATACCCTCGATTCCTGAATAGTAATGGAAAGCTATATAATAATTTCCCGATTCCCTGACTTCGAAATTGATAACGTACGTTGGCCAATCGTAAAGGTACGACAAAGTGTAATCCGCCAAAACCTCCATTTCTTCTACATTAGAGGAAGTCCCACATAAGACCCTGAACGATTCTGTTGCGAATGCTATCGTCTGGAAAGTAATATGGTAAGCGCCCACTTTCGAAAAAACCAACGGGTCGCTCATCAAATAGTTGTCGCTGTGTCCTCCTTCTGTGTCGTAGTAAGCGCCAATTTGCACTGAGCCGAAGCCCCCGTCTGCATCCAGACTCCAATCGTCATAGTGCCAGATATTATTCACATTAATAGCTGTCCAATAGTTCGTCAAGTCGTCGGGACTGTCAAAGCCGCAGTCAAAAGGTAATGACAAAGGAAGCGTATATTTAGCTGTTCCTGTCGTTTGATTATTGGAAGGTTTCATATCTGCTTCATAAGTAAGCCATGCCGACACGGTATACAAACCTTCTTCCGAAAAGTCGGCTTTCGTATTGAAAGTATAAGTAACTTCGGCTCCAGGGGCCAGGGTTCCCGTATACGTTTCCGTAATCGTTTCCCCGTCGTTGACCCGGTAAGATAAATCTACGGAAGAAACAGGTTGTGTACCGAGATTCGATAAAACGACGCCAATCTCTTCACTGTCAGTCAAATTAGCCGAAACCGGCAGCAGGGTAAGTCGGGTAAGCGCAACGTCGATGGCAGGATAATACTCGACTAAATCATAATACTCGATAATAAAAATGTACTCGTACCCTGCCTTAAACGAAAAATCATCTCCCAAAGCTGGTTCTTCCGTGTCGTACCAGAGACAAATATAAATTTCTCCGGGATTTTGATCGGGATTGAGGAAAAGAATATCATACAAGCCTTCCGGCACGGCTATGCTTACTTCATCGTCGAGTACCACTACAGGGTCGATCAGATCAGCGCTTGCTCCTTCCGGAATGGTATATTCGCACATGTCGTAAAGCTCTTCAAAGGAAGAAATTGCATACAGATCTATGGCGTGGTCTGCGTCCAGCAAGGCTTGAAAGCCGGTCCCATCTCCCCAGGGGTCGCCAATCACTTTCAAAGTAATGGTGGCGGCGTCCTCGTTGGTCGATTTTACTACGCTGGGATGACCGATTTTGTAAGCCGGCGTTCTTTTCACAGGTTCTTTTTTAGTTCCCTTGGTCCGGAAAATTCCTTGCTTTCCTGCCGCATGGTTTTCTCCGTCCCGAAGAACGATTTTCCCGTTTTTCCTGATTAAGGACAGTTCGTTTTTCTTATCCGCCTGCATTCTTTCATAGAGCAGGGGATTAACAGGAGTTTCAAGTTTGCCCTTTTGATTCAAACTTGTTTCTTTGCCATGAACGCTCTCGATACGAGCGTTTGGTTTTGTATTTTGGGCGGTTACATTTAATCCCAAAATAACGGCCAAAACCAGCAGTGTAATTAATCGTTTCATAAGCTTTAAAATTAATTGTTAAACAATAAAAAATCTATTAAAATCCTTACTTTGACAAATTTTTACGGTTTCGGCTAAACTTGGAAATCCTCTCCGACAAAACGCAAAGAGCGTGTGAAAGAAATTTATATTTCTTTCACACGCTCTTGTTTCGTATGGATTGAAAAGAAACAAAACCTGCGTAAAGCAGGAAAGCTTCTCTTGTTTATTTAAAAGGAAATGTTTATTACTACGCGCGCAAGCGCATTTTAAACTAAGGTTTAAATCTCTCTCTCTCTCTCTCTCTCTCTCTCTCTCTCTCTCTCTCTCTCTCTAATAAATATCCGCTAACATCCAACTGTTGAACGTTAAAGATAATTAATTGACTACCGTTTTTTGAGAGATAATTCATTTTTATAATTGTTGTTTTTCATTCAAATTGAGTGCAAATATAATATTTTTTTTAAACATTCAATAAAAAATTAGAAATTTATCCTGATAAATTTTTACGATTCCGAATAAACTTAAAAATCCAATCATACCAAAACAAGCCCTGCGAAAAGAAACTTAATGAATTGTTCCGTACAAATACGTGGGCGACATTGTTCCAGTAGGCTCCAAAGTTATTTATGGATCTGTTCAAAACAAACTCAGTTCCATTTGCACCTGTTTTTTTACAAGCTCATCCGAAGCGTTGCCTACGCCAAAACCGATCAATCGTACCGGTTGCCCCGACAAGTCGATTTGTTTCATCATTTCCCTGGCAACTGTCCACATCGAATGAAATTCCGTGATTTTTTGCATCAGGGTTTTGCTGCGCGTAATGATTTTGAAATCGGCATACTTGACTTTAATGGTAATCGTTTTGCCAAAGAAATTTTCCTTCTGCATCCTGCTAAATACTTCTTTTGCCAAATGGTAGAGTTCAACTGTGAGCAGAATTAAATTATCTTTGTTCTGCAAGAAAGTAGTTTCATTGCTGATAGATTTTGTGATGCGGTTAATTTCTATTTCCCTGTTGTCGATGCCGCGGGCGTGGAGGTAAAACTCGTGTCCCATCTTTCCGAACAGTTTAACTAATTCCATCTCCGTGTATTGTTTCAGGTCATAACCGGTAAAAATTCCATGCGCATGCATCTTCCTTGCAGTTACTTTGCCCACTCCGAAAAACTGTTCGATTTTCAAATTTTCTACAAACTTTTCCACATTCTCCGGCAGAACGACGAACTGTCCGTTGGGTTTGTTGTAATCTGAAGCGATTTTCGCCAGAAACTTATTAATGGATATGCCGGCGGAAGCGGTCAGCCCGGTTGTTTCAAAAATCTGTTTGCGAATTTCTTTAGCAATCAATGTCGCTGAAGGATTGTTCTTGTGATTAACGGTTACATCCAGAAACGCTTCATCTAACGACAGGGGTTCGACCAAATCCGTATATTCCCGGAAAATTTCGCGGATTTGCATTGAAACTTCATGGTAAACGTCGAAACGGGGTGGAACGAAAATTAGTCCGGGACACTTGTGCCTGGCAGTCAGGGAAGGCATGGCAGAACGAACACCGAATTTCCGAGCTTCGTAACTGGCGGTCGAAACTACGCCCCTTGCTTCACCATAGCCGACAGCAATAGCTTTACCCCGTAATTGGGGGTTATCGCGCTGCTCTACCGAAGCGTAGAAAGCATCCATATCTATATGGATAATTTTCCGCCACATTCTTTTTGGTAACCCGCAGGCAAGATAAGAATCAGTTTCTACTTTATCAAATCCACGCGTCCTTTGACTTCCGTCAATACCGATCTTGCAATCGAAGGCGATACTTCTTCATAATGCGAGAACGACATTGTGCTCGTCGCGCGACCGGATGTAATTGTACGTAAAGCGGTTACATAACCAAACATTTCCGACAACGGAGCATGTGCCTTCACAATACGCGCTCCCGTGCGACTGGTATCCATCCCTTCGATCTGACCGCGGCGCTTGTTCAAGTCGCCGATGACGTCGCCCATGCTTTCTTCCGGAGTAATCACTTCGATTTTCATGATCGGCTCTTTCAAAACCGGACCGGCTTTTTCGGCGGCGCTTTTGAAAGCCTGAATGGCGCAAATCTCGAACGACAATTGATCGGAATCTACCGGATGGTAAGAACCGTCGATAACAGTCACTTTTAAACCGTCTAAGGCATAGCCTGCCAATACTCCGTTTTTCATAGCACGATGGAAACCTTTCTGAATGGAAGGAATATATTCTTTGGGGATGTTACCGCCTTTCACTTCGTCGACGAACTGTAATTCTCCTTCGAAATCCGCATCTTTAGGTCCGACACGAACAATCATGTCGGCGAATTTACCGCGCCCTCCGGTTTGTTTTTTATAGACTTCGCGCAATTCAACCGCTTTGGTAATGGCTTCCTTATAAGATACTTGCGGACGACCCTGGTTACATTCTACCTTAAATTCGCGTTTCAGACGGTCGATGATGATTTCCAAGTGAAGCTCGCCCATCCCCGAAATGATGGTCTGGCCGGTTTCTTCATCGGTTTTCACTGTGAATGTCGGATCTTCTTCCGCCAATTTGCTTAATCCTATTCCCAATTTATCCAAATCCTTTTGCGTTTTCGGTTCTACGGCAATCCCGATCACCGGATCGGGGAAATCCATCGACTCCAATACGATCGGATGATTTTCATCGCACAAGGTATCGCCGGTACGAATGTCTTTGAATCCTACTCCCGCGCCAATATCGCCGCATCCGATAAATTCCTTCGGATTTTGCTTGTTGGAGTGCATCTGGAACAAACGGGAAATACGTTCTTTTTTTCCCGAACGAGTATTATAAACATAAGAACCGGCTCCCAATTCTCCCGAATATACCCGGAAAAAACAAAGACGTCCTACATACGGATCAGTGGCAATTTTAAAAGCCAATGCGCAGAAAGGCTCGTCGGCGCTCGGTTTGCGGGAGAGCTTTTTTTCGGAATCATCCGGATCGACTCCTTCGATAGCGGTTGTATCGACCGGACTGGGGAGATAAGCGCAAGCAGCGTCTAAAAGCGGCTGTACACCTTTGTTTTTAAAGGAAGAACCCAACAGCATCGGATTGATTTGCATAGATAATGTTCCTTTTCGGATAGCCGACCGAATTTCATCTTCGGTAATGGTCGCCGGATCGTCGAAATATTTTTCCATCAAAATATCGTCTATTTCCGCCAAGGTTTCCAACATTTTATCACGCCATACTTGGGCTTCGCTCAGCAGTTCCTGCGGAATTGCTTCGACGGAATAATCGGCTCCCATCGTTTCGTCGTGCCAATAAAGGGCTTTCATGGTAATCAAATCCACAATCCCGCGGAATTTTTCTTCAGCTCCAATGGGAATTTGTATAGGACAAGGATGCGCCCCCAACACGTCTTTTACCTGGCGAACCACTTCAAAGAAATTAGCCCCCGATCGGTCCATCTTGTTAACATAACCGATTCGCGGTACATTGTATTTATCAGCTTGTCGCCAAACGGTTTCCGATTGTGGTTCGACGCCCCCTACGGCGCAAAATGTAGCTACGGCGCCGTCCAAAATACGGAGCGAGCGTTCTACTTCCACCGTAAAATCTACGTGTCCCGGAGTATCAATCAGATTGATTTTGTATATATCGCCTGCATATTTCCAGTTGGCTGTAGTAGCAGCAGAAGTAATCGTAATACCTCGTTCCTGCTCCTGTTCCATCCAATCCATAGTTGCGGCTCCATCGTGGACTTCTCCGATTTTATGGGTAAGCCCCGTATAAAAGAGGATACGTTCCGACGTAGTTGTTTTGCCGGCGTCGATATGCGCCATGATACCGAGATTTCGCGTATATTTTAATTGTTGATCTGATCCTTTTGCCATTATAAAAAATTTTACCCCTAAATCCCCTAAAAGGGACTTTGACGAAGCAAAGTTGTTTAGGTGTTGTTGCTATTTATATTTTTGTTATCCTAAGTCCCGAAAGAAGCAGGATTAAAATCTGAAATGGGCGAAAGCTCTATTTGCTTCGGCCATTCTATGCATGTCTTCTTTCCTTTTAAATGCGCCGCCCTGGTTATTAAAAGCGTCAACGATTTCGGCCGCTAATTTATCTGCCATTGATTTACCACCTCTTTTGCGGGAGTAGGAAATCATATTTTTCATTGAAACGGATTCTTTTCGATCGGGACGGATTTCAGTAGGAACCTGAAAAGTAGCGCCGCCGATCCGTCGGGATTTTACTTCCACAAGCGGGGTGATATTATCCAGCGCTTGTTTCCATATTTCGAGGGAAGATTTTTGCTCGTTAGGCAATTTTGCCTTTACTTTATCCAAAGCAGTGTAAAAAATATCGAAGGCAATACTTTTTTTACCTTCATACATCAAGTGGTTAACGAATTTCGTCACCTTTTGATCACCAAAGACCGGATCCGGCAGGATTTGTCTTTTCTTTGGTTTAGCTTTTCTCATCTTTTTCTTAAATTTTTTGTTTTTAAATCGGTTGTAAACTCTTTTGGTATCTTCAACAAATTCCGCCGAATTTATTTACTCAACCCTGAAAAACTAAAAGTTAATAACTCAAAATTAAAAGTTCACGATCCTTTAATTTTCTAGTTTTTAGTCTTTTAGTTTATTTTTTCTTTCCTCCTTTGACGGGAGTAGCGGGAGCTTTCCCTGCTTTAGGACGTTTAGCGCCATATTTGGAACGTCTTTGCGTCCGTCCGTTTACGCCGGCTGTATCCAAAGTTCCTCGTACGATGTGATAACGAACGCCGGGAAGATCTTTAACACGGCCGCCTCTTACCAATACGATGGAGTGTTCTTGCAAGTTATGACCTTCGCCCGGAATATAGGCGTTGACTTCCTTTGAACTGGTTAGACGTACACGTGCTACTTTCCGCATGGCAGAATTGGGTTTCTTCGGCGTGGTGGTATAAACCCTTACGCAAACGCCTCGTCTTTGGGGACAAGCATCCAATGCAGGGGATTTTCCTTTTTCAACCAAAGTTGCCCTTCCTTTTCTTACTAATTGCTGAATTGTAGGCATTTTAAACTTTTAAACTTTATTTTTTATTAATGATAATTTTGTTTTAATCCATAAAATGGGTTGCAAAGTTATATCTAATTTTTGAAAAAACGATAAATTACTACAAAAAAAAATTTATTAACCGTTTTTCTCCCATTTAGGTTTTTAGGATAGCTAATATTTTTGCTTGAAACACAAGGTTTTACTGGTGAGTCCAATTTATTTGACCAAAATTTCTATTTTACCTGTTTTCAATCCTTTGGCTTTTGCTTCCAGAACTATTTTCCCCGGTTTTTCCCCCGATTGCACAATTGCCACTAGTTCGCCGTTAAAGGCGTGAATTTGAGGAAGATGGAAAAGATCCAAGCAAGCAGGATCGCCATTAGCCGATGCTTTGAAGCGTCCTTCGCCCCGGACAGTGAATGTGATCAGCCGCTGGTCGTTGGGACAGAGATTCCCGTCCTTGTCCACAACACTCACCCGGATGTATGCCAGGTCTTTATTGTCGGGTATAATCTGCGCTCGGTCGGCGGTTAATCGGATGTGATGCGGTTTTCCGGCGGTGCGAAGGTTTTTTTCTCCTGCGGCTTTTCCCTGTGCATCATAAGCAATTACTTTTATTTCTCCCGGTTCGTAAACGGCGTCCATCCACATCAAACGGTAGCGGTTTTGTACGGTAGTATTGTTTTTGCGTTGTATGCCCTGGCTTTTGCCGTTGATGAATAACTCGGCGGAGGGATGATTGGTGTAGACGAATACCGGCGTTTTTTCGCCTTCGCGTCCTTCCCAATTCCAGTGGGGTAAGAGGTGTAATGTGTTTTCGTTTTTATTCCAGATGCTGCGGTACAGGTAATAACGGTCTTTGGGAATGCCTGCTAAGTCGATGATGCCGAACAGGGAACTGTGGTTTGGCCATCCATCGGTATCGTAAGGGGTCGGTTCGCCCAGGTAGTCGAAACCGGTCCATACAAATTGCCCCAACGTCCATTCATAATCGTCGGCCCAGACAAAATCGTCGTCCGGCAGGTTCGACCAGTAGCAGTATTCCATATCGTAAGAGCTGGATTGATGGTCGTTGTAAATCGCGTCGGCTTTTTTCTCTACCGGGAATTTATATACGCCGCGCGAACTGACGGTTGAAGCTGTTTCCGAGCCTAAAAGCAGGTTTTGCGGCAATTTTTCGTATGCTTCCCCGTAACGGTGAAGCCGGTAATTGAACCCCGGAATGTCCAGCAGGGCGGCAAAACCGTTGTTCAACACGCAATCCGCCTGATCCATGCCGCAGGTTACCGGCCGGGTCGGGTCTTCGCGGTGACAAATATCCTGAAGCAACGAGGCGACTTTGTATCCTTCTTCCCTGCATTGTGTCGGGACTTCATTTCCGATGCTCCACATCACTACCGAAGGATTATTCCGGAAATGATGCAGCATATTCAGCATGTCTTTTTCCGCCCATTCGTTGAAAAAGCGGTGATAGCCGTTTTCACATTTGGCGACGTCCCATTCGTCAAAAGGTTCGATTATCATCATGAAACCCATTTCGTCGCAAAGGTTAACCAGTTCCGGCGCCGGCATGTTGTGCGCGGTTCGGATGGCGTCGCATCCCATGTCTTTCAGCAAGGTTAGTTGCCGGCGCAAAGCCGCCTTGTTCACCGCCGCGCCTAAGGGACCCAAGTCGTGATGATTGCATACGCCCTGGAACTTCCTCCTTTTCCCGTTGAGGTAAAACCCTTTATCTGCAATGAATTTGACGTCCCGTATGCCGAAACGGGTAGTATAATGGTCGGTTAATTGTCCGTCCACATATACTTTCGAAACGGCAAAGTAAAGACAGGGATTTTCGGGCGACCACAGCCGGGGATTGTTCAGAATAAAGTACTGCTCGAATGAGCGTCCGTTGTTAATCTTCTGTGTATTGTCTTTTTGGACGATTGTATTGCCTTCTGCATCTTTGATTTCGGTGACTATCCGCACGTCTTTTTGCGTGTTGGCGACCGTTGTTTTCAAACGAATGGAAGCGTATGCTTCGGATACATGCGGGGTAGTGATGAATGTTCCCCAAACAGGGACATGGATTCGTTGGGTTTGAATAAGGTGTACATTCCGGTAGAGGCCGGCTCCGGGATACCAGCGGGACGATTGCGGCCTGTTTTCCAGGCGAACTGCCAGGCAGTTGCTTTTCCCGTTTTCGTTCAGGGCAGAGGTAATATCGCAATGGAATGCATTATAACCGTAAGGCCAGAAACAGATTTCTTTCCCGTTGACATAAATCCGGGCTTCGCTCATGGCTCCGTCGAATAAAAGCTGCACCTGTTGCGATTCACGGTCAAAGTTATCGACATCAAAGGCCGTACGGTACCAGCCGACGCCCATGTAGGGCAGTCCGCCGGTACGTCCGGTTTTGATTGTCGCGACTTTTTCTCCGTTTTGGGTAACGGCTACATTCTGTAAGTCGTATTCTTTGTCGAAAGGGCCATAAATAGCCCAATCGTGCGGGATGGATACGGTTTCCCATTGGGCGTCGTTGAAACCGGGTTCTTTTGCTTCCGAAATATCTTTATTTATGAATTTCCAGTTTTTTTCGAGTAAAAATCCGGCTCGCTGCGCCGATAAATGCAAGCTAAAGCTCATTTCTAACAGCAGGATAAATAATATATTTTTCATACGAAAACGAGTAAACGAGTTGACGAGTTGACAAGTAAACGAATACCCATTTTCGTGCTCTTGGGTGTGTGAAATACATGAATGCTTCATACGCAAATGAACTGTGAGTTATGAATTATGCGCCTTCATCGAAAGGCTTCCAGCGCAATCGTAGGTTTGCCGGCGTTGTCGAATGCGCCTAATGTATATTCTTTCCAGTTTCCATACGATTGCGGTTCCCAATAAAATACGCCCCTGCATTTGTTACCGGCTATATTTTTTGCCTGTAAAATGATATCTGCCAAAAAAGTTTTGGATGCTTCCGGTTGATCATAAGGCATTCCGACTTCACAGATCATTACTTGCGTATCGTAACGGCTAATCATATCATTTATGTTGGCAATGCATTGTCTGTTCATCTCTTGCCAATTGTCCGGACTTGGATAGAGCGACATGCCGATCATGTCCCATTTCCCTCCGTTCTTTTTTAATCCGTCGAATAGCCAACGGTACAGATTATTGTTATCTCCGCCATGCAAGTGAACGATTACGCAGGCATCCGGGAATACCGATTTGACGGCGTCGTATCCGGCATTGTTCAATGCGGCATAATTGGACATGTTGATATCTGCTTGCCCCATAGGCCAAAGCATTCCATTTCCGGTTTCGTTGCCGACTTGTACCCATTCCGGATTTATGCCATTCGATTTCAATAATTCAAGCGTGGCTGTGGTGTGAGTTTTTACGGCTTGTTTCATTTCTTCCAAATTCATTTCCCTCCATGCTGCCGGAATGGTTTGCTTTCCGGGGTCAGCCCACCAGTCGCTATAATGGAAATCAATCATGAGGCGCATCCCCAGGTGATGGGCGCGAATAGCTTTTACTAACATGTCTTCTTTGCTGCACCATCCGTCGGCGGGGTTTACCCAGACTCGCAAGCGAATCGCGTTCATCCCGCAATCCCGCAACAGGGTGATACATTCCATTTCTTTTCCGTCCGTATTGTAGAATTTGCATCCGGCTTTTTCCATTTCGGTAATCCAGCTGACGTCTGCACCTTTTACGAAACCGGTCATGTCGTAATGTTCCGATGCAGACGATACAGGATTGTTTTCTTCCCCACAGGCGGTAAAAACCAGCAGGAATGAAAGGAAGAATATTGTTTTCATTCGATAACGTATGTTCCGTTAATTAAATCAATCGTCATCCGGTGAACGCCGGGAGCGAGCGAGGCGTCATCGGTTATATTCGCTCCTTT
Source organism: Dysgonamonadaceae bacterium (assembly GCA_031275735.1). GTDB lineage: Bacteria > Bacteroidota > Bacteroidia > Bacteroidales > Azobacteroidaceae > Azobacteroides. The sequence continues at coordinate 13,744 of JAISOJ010000102.1, read as the reverse complement.
GTAGTACAATTTCCCTTCCGATCCGCCATAGTAATGTCCCCATGAATCGTCTATATGGATTTGAAAACCCCAAGGGGAGGCGCTGTTAATGGTAACATCGCCGGAGAAAATGCCGGGAGTAGTTGTTGCCGCTAATGCGACGTCGAATGTCCATTGGTCATGTAATCCGACTACATAAATTTGATTTTCTACCGGCGTGAGATTGTAGGTAAGTTCTTTAAGCGAAGTTTCCATCAAGTAAAGTCCTGCTTCCGGCGCCGGCAGGTTGTTTTCTCCTTTGAAAACCAATGTCCCGCTATAGGCGTCGCCTTCGGCAAAAGTATATTTATCGTCCCAGTTGTCTTTTTCGATGTTGATTGTGTAACCCCAGGCAGAATTTACATTTACTGCTCCGGCGTATGCCAATTTATCTTCGTCGTATAATGCAAGATAATGGTCGAATGTCCAATTTCCTTCACCATCGCCAATTCCCGGTAGATAGACGTATGGATTTACTTCTTCCGGTGCGGCGGAACCGCTAACGATTTGGTAAGTCCACCTGTTCGGGTTGTTAAGGTCAACGACTAAGGTGTATTCTCCGGCGCCGGGTACCGTAATCGTAATGTCTTCGGCTTGATTTGCAAAACGAAGCGTTTCGCCATCCTGCGCAAAGGCAACCGGCGTATCGACAGCCAGATTGTCGTCTGTTTTTGTTGTGGCATCGTATTGTTTCCCGTTGGCATTCAATTTTATTTTCAAAGTAGAAGCGGATGTTGTATTGAAAACTGCAGTCCATTTTACGTTGGGACGGTCGAAGGTCATTTCTGCTGCAAAGTCTCCGCTTACTGTTAATGCGGGAATCAGGAGCGCTGACCACCGGAGAGTGTTGGTGTTGACATTCACATAGTAACAGCCGGCAGTTCCGGGAAACCAAAAATTCCAGCAATCTTCTGCGGAAGAAATCTGAAAATCGTTGCCGTCTTCGGGGGTATTTCCCCAAATGGTTCCGTCGCCTTCCAAAAGGAAAAAGTTATACCACCCGGCGACTCCCATGAATCCGGTGTAAATACCGTCGGATTGCGGGGAAGCAAGTGTTCGTCCGGTCTCTTGTTTATCTGCATCGAGGATAAATCCAACAGACATATCTATTTGATAGGGGGTTACGTTTACTGTTACGACGTTGCTGAAGACTGATTCCAGGTTGCTGCCTATGCTTGACCGGATACGGAAGTAGAGCGGAGTGGACACATCCGATTCTATACCGAGATTTTTGGCAATTGTGTTTATTTCCGCGCCGGTATATGCTTTTGAGAGCGTTTTTTCCAGCGTTTCAACAAAATTGAGGGAGAAATCGTCCTGTGTAGAAATTTGCATGTATGTAGCCAACACGTTTGGGGCAGGTTTGCCGGAGTTAGTTACTGTGAGTTCGCTCTTACTCCATACCAGCGACAATACGATTTGTTGTGAATTATCTTGCGACAGTACCAAATGGCTTTCTGTTGCACTGAGTTCGTTCTCTTCGAGACCGGAAAGATAAATGCGTTCACCGTCTTCTTCGCAGGCGGTTATAGCGATAAGCGCTATAAATGCGCTTAAGCATCGGTATATTATGTTCGTTTTCATGCGTATATGAATTATAAATTAATAATTTTCATTTGTGAGGTTGGGGTTTGCCGACAGTTCGGCGTAAGGAATCGGATAGATATTGTATTTTGAATCTGTTCCGGTACCTTCTTTTACTCCGCCTTTCCACTGCCAGATGCAGCCGTCGCCCGTAAACCGGCCAAAACGTATCAGGTCGGTTCTGCGGGTACATTCCCAATAGAGTTCCCTTGCCCGTTCGTCCAAGATAAAATCCAATGTTAAATCGCTATCGAATAAAAGATTGCCGGAAGTATCGCCATAGGCTCTTTCGCGTAATAAGTTAATGTAGGCGCGTGCTTCGGAAAGCGAGCTTCCTGTTCCGCCGCGCACAATAGCTTCTGCAAACATTAGATATACATCGGCTAAACGGAACATCGGGAAGTCGGTGTTTACTCCGTCGGCGGCGGTGTTGGATGCTTTTTGACCGTTGTCGGTCAGATTGGTCCATTTTTCCACGCAATACCCCTGTGCCTGGTCGGTCATGACATCCAGATTTAATGTTTGTCCTTGTGTATGAAACAGGGCGCGTTTGTCCGGAGTGGTTGTGGCGTCGCCAAATTTGAGGGGGAGTTCCGGTCTTACGCGAAACATTCCCCAGGCTTCATCGACGCCGTAATCTGCTGCGTTTTGGGAATCGGAAGTAACAATAGCGCCGCATACGAGGTAAGTAGTGGATCCCCACGAAGAAGTATGTTGGGCGTCAACAGCAAACGGGAAAATGATTTCGTTGGTACGCAAATGATTGTCGGCATTGAACAGTTTGGCGTATTCCGGTTCCAGCGAATAGCCTTCAGCAAATACATTTTTACAGGCAGCAATACATTCTGTATAATACTTTTTTTGTACATAGACTTCTGCATTGAGGTAAAGCTTTGCCAGCAGCGTCCAGGCTGCACCTTTCGTTGCCCGCGCATATTCTGTTTCGGATGGCGACGGTAAAAGCGGAGCAATTTCGTTCAGTTCATTTTCAACAAATTCAAATATTTGGGCGCGGGTATAGCGAGGCGGGATAAATGCGCCTACCGGATCATTTTCGTCGACGAAAGGAATGTTGCCGTATAAATCCAAGGCATGGAAATAAGCTAATGCCCGTAAAAAGCGAGCTTCCAAGCGGAAGTTGCGGATGTCTTTTTGTTCATTTTCCGTAAATCCGGCGATCCTCCCGTCGGTTGCATTTCGTAAAAATTCGTTGCATAACGCAATCGTGTAGTATATCCGGTAATACATATCGGATACCCAAATGTCGGTAACTTCCCATTTCATGTAAGCAATGTTCGTCATATTATTTCCTTCGAGCCAGGTATAGGCTATTTCTTCGGTTGGGACTTCCTGAAGATTGAAATAGATGCGCAGGTAGTCGCAATTTTCCCCGTTATCGCTTGCGATGTCGGCATTTCCGCCGCCTTTTTCTTGTCCGGATATTACGAATGAAGCATACAGTTTCGCCAATACCGGTTTGTAATTGGCAGCTTGTTCATACACAGACACCGACGTAGTTTCTATATGAGGCATTTGATTGAGTTCATCCCTGCATGAAGCGAACCCAAGTATTGTCAATGCGATTATTCCGATGTATATTTTTATTTTTTTCATGTTTTTAATTATTAAAATTCAAGACCTAAAGTAAGTGAAAAAATCCTTGGACGGGGATAAAAGGAAGAGTCGAATCCACTGGGGACTTCCGGGTCAACGCCTGAATATTTCGTCCAGGTAAACACATTTTGTACCAAGGCGGAGAGATTTAAACGAATATTTGGGGTAATTTCGCCGAAATCGTATCCGAGTGTGAGGTTGTCCATTTTCAGAAAAGATGCGTTTTCCACATAATAATCGGAAAGGTATTGACGCGATTGGAATCCTGTTTCCAGGTAACTTTTATTCAGGTTATTGAGTTGGAAATCGTTGTATGATACCGTACCGAACGCACCGGTATTCATTGCCATTCCGTTATAGACATAGTTTCCTGTGTGGGCGCGAAATCCCATTCCCAAGCTCCATTTTTTGTATTGGAATTGTGTGCTTAGCCCGAACATCACATCCGGTGCCGGCGAATGGTAATGATAAAGGTCAGCGGAATTGATTTCCGGGTTGTCGTCCAGATTGGCATACGCGCCTTCCACCGGCTTGCCGGTTTTTTCGTCGTAAAGCTGTTTATATACATAAAACATGTAAGGAGCATATCCTTCAGTAAATATTTGAATGTAAGTATTATCAATTGTCGGACCAACCGGCGTGCCGACTGTTTTGGCGTCTTTCACCAAGGAAAGGTTATCAATTTTTACTTTTTGGAAAGTAGTATTGAAAGCAACGTTCCATGTTATATCTTTGGTGTTTAACAGGGTGGTGTTTAATGTAAATTCCAAGCCGTTGCTGTCCACGTTTCCTACGTTGCTCATAATGGTTTTGTCGAAATTTGTTCCGGCCGGCGAAGGAACGATTGCTAACAAATTTTTTGTTTTCCGTGTGTAGTAATCCAGGCTGCCTGCAATCCGTCCGTTCAGGAATGCGAAATCAATTCCGGCATTATACGCCGTTGTGCTTTCCCATTTCAGGTCAGAGTTATAAGCTTCGGGACGGTAGGTGTAATAATATTGATTTCCGAAAAGGTATTGAGCGCCGTCTTGTCCGTAGGTGTATATAGGCAGGTAGTTATAGTTGCCTATTCCGTCTTGTTGTCCCGTTGTGCCATAGCTCAAGCGCAGTTTCAGGTCGTTCAGTATCCGGTTATCTCTCAAAAAATTTTCTTCCGTTAATCGCCATGCTAATGCTAAGGAGGGAAATGTTCCCCAACGGTTGTTTTCACTGAAACGGGAAGTTCCGTCCCTGCGTACGGTTGCGGTAAGAAGATAACGGGAGTCATACGCATAATTCAGGCGGGCGTAAAACGAAAGAAGTACATGCCTTTGGTCGGTGGGTGCAGAACTGAATTGGCTTTCACCCGCGATGTTCAACTCTTCGTAAGCGGGAGTAGCCGCTTTCCAGAACTGGTAATCGTAACCGGCAGTCGCATCTAATGTACTTTTTATATCCGTGAATAACTGGTTGTAATTCAGGTAAGAGGTGAAGAGTCGGTTTTCTTTTTTCTGCGGACCGTATTGATAGTTCCTGCCGCCGGATGCATACGAATAGGCAACTTCTGCCGGAATATAGACTTTTCCTTTGCCTTGAGCGTAATCGTAACCGAAAGTGATGTGCGCCCTCAATTCGGGAAGAAAGTGCATTTGGTAATCGGCGTCGAGGTTTCCGATTATCCGTCTGACGGTACTGGTAGAGTTTCGTTCATTCAGTATTTCCAGCGGGTTTAAGACGGCTCGGGTTACGAGTTCTCCCTGCCCGTCGATCGCTTCGTTGTATCCGCCATATTGGGTTGATCCGGAATAAACGGGGATAGTCGGGTTGTAGGTAGCTGCATTCCAAACCGCAGCTCCGTCGGCGAAGCGGTTCTTGTTCATGGCGGCCTTTACATTCAGGTTGAATTTCAGATAATCCTTAAAAAAGGAAGGACTTAAAGACAGATTTCCGGTATAACGGTTTGCCTGGTCTGTTTTCAGGATACCGTCTTGGTTGTATGCTCCGAAGGAAGCCCTGAACGGTAGTTGTTTGGCGATTTTACCTGATAAACTTAAATTATTGTCGGTACCGAAGGCAGATTGGAAAATTTCGTTGTTCCAGTCGGTAGAGGCGTTTCCTATAAGTGATTTTTGAAGGGCGCTTCCTTGCGATTCGATCATGTCTCTGAATTGGTTTTCCGAAAGCATATCTGCCGACTTGGTGCGGGTTTGGATGGAGTTGGTTGTGGTGAAATTAATTTTCAATCGTTCGCCGGTTCCTTTTTTTGTTGTGATAAGCACGACACCGTTGGACGCTCTTGATCCGTAAATGGCTGTAGAAGCAGCGTCTTTCAATACACTCATCGTTTCGATGTCATTCGGATTAATCAGGCTTAGGAAATTATTGTCGTTTCCACTAATTCCGCCAATTTCGAGCGGCACGCCGTCTAAAACAATGAGCGGGTCGTTGCTGGCATTCAGGGAAGCTCCTCCCCGGATGCGGATACTGCTTCCTGAAGTCGGAGAGCCGCTGTTTGAGATGATTTGCAGACCGGCAACTTTCCCATTAATCAATTGTTCGGGGGAACTTACCAAGCCTTTGTTAAAGTCTTTGCTGTTAACGACAGCAATGGAACCGGTAAGGTCTTTTTTCCGTTGCGTTCCGTAACCGATGACTACGATTTCATTGATTAGCTGTACATTCGGTTGTAATTGAACGGTTATTACCGTGTTGTCAACGGTTACGGTTTGTGTTTCGTAACCTAAAAAAGAAAATTCAAGTTGATTTTTTCCTTCCGGCAAGTCAATTACAAATTCTCCATTTAAATCGGTAGCCGTTCCGAGTATGGTTCCGGGAATTTTTACGGAACATCCGGTAAGCGGTTCTTTTTTTTCATCAACAACAACTCCCTGTACATTTTTAGTTTGTGCATTTGCCATTAAAGGCAACAGGCACAGGAGTATCATCCATTGATGTGTCCAAAATCTTTTTTTACAATTTTTGTGTTTTTTCATGATTTGATATTTATTTAGTAAATACAGTTATTTATTCCAGCCAAACGTTTCCCAGACTGATTTCGGCGTCTTGAGGTAAATCGTCTAAAGTGGCGATTTCCAGTGTTTCAATGGCCGTTGTCCGAAAAGGGATCGGGGCGTCCGGCACGAAATACCGGCCAAGAAATACCGGATAGGGCGAGGGTAATAAATTCGTTTTATCGGGAAGTAGTTCCGATAAAGGGATTTTTATCAGGTCTGCGTTACTATCCGCTTTAAAAACGGAAGTATAAGTAAATCCGTCGGAGGTGACAAATCCGGCTTTCAGGCGTTCGATTCCTTTTGTGTTTTTCAGAATAAGACAAAGATACCGGACTTTTTGTAAGGTTTCTTGCCTTGCTTCTATTTGCTCTTTTATATATTTTCTCCAAATAAAACGGGTGTCCGGCGCGTTAATGGTAAATTTAAAGTCCAACAAGTTGGCTTCTTTCCGGTTTTTTGTATTTAGACTTGCTGTCATATACGACCATTCCGGAATTGCATACCGCTCCAAACCGCTGTTTTCATCCGTAATTGTTAGCAAGTCTATCGGATTTTCCGTATTTACTACAGGAATTGTCCAATATTCCGTTGTGTAGTAATCCCAATCCAGCGGATTTCCTTCTACATTTGCCGGGAATGTGCGTGTTTTTCCGTTTTTGAATACAACAATCGTGTATTTGAAAAAGCCTTCTTTTATTTCGTTTGCCGGCACTTCGACTTGATAAGTATAGGCGTGTGTCCGTTTCATTTTCAAAACGGGATTGTTTTTGTACCAGAAAGAAATTTTATCGGTATAAAGCAAAACCGAATCAGGAAAAGAAGAGTCAATCACTTGAATTTCAATAAGTAATGGTTTGTTGCTTTCTGCCGCTTTTGCCGGTTGGTGCAGGACAGCACAGGTTTTTGAGCGGTTTTCGGGAGCGGCAAATTCTCCGAGTAAAATATTTTTCCACGCGGTGGAAGGTGTCCATGAATGGGAAGAAGTGTGTCCGGCGCGTTTGAGGAGATAAACACCCGGCTGTATGGGGAAAGTGGCATCCGAAGATTTATTTTGGTACGTGTTTCCGGTATTGACGCCTGTGATATTGAAATCGGCGCCCAAATCGGGTAATTCTATTTTCATATTCCATGTATTCCACACAACAGTAAGCGCTTCTTTTTTCAGTGAGGTTTTTCCAAAAGGGTCGCACAGTTGAATGGCGTCGGGCATTACTTCCAAGCGCCATAAGCCTGCTTCCAAGCGGTCTAAAAAATAAGCTCCGGTACCTTCGTATTGAACTGTGGGAGAATTGCCGCATCCGGCTATTTCTTCCAGGCGTTCGGGCATTACCGGAAGGGAAGTTGTCCGGTTAGAATAAAAGAACTTTTCCGGCGTATTCAATTCGCTTAAATTCTGTAAATAACTGACGTGGAAATTGTTGAAAAGGGTGTCGTTTGGATATTTTTCAAACGGGGCGTGACGGGGGATTGTATAGGCTACTTCTGCAGCGATTTTCATGCTGATGGCTTTACCGGGGGTGTATGCCAGATTCAGGCAATGGGTTTGATATTCGGTGTTTGCCCAGGCGATGTCGAGCGGGTCATAGGCAAACTGGGTAATCCATTGAAATCCTTTAGAACGGAAAGTGCGTGCCATTGCCGGATAGATATAACTACCGATAATGTCGGCAGGATCAAATTCGTAAACGGCTTTGGTTTTTTTGTCAAATCCGCTTATCTTGGAAAAAGGAATGTGATAGTCGTCAACGTAAGGCAAGAAATTACCTTTGCGTGTATGACCGGCAACTAATCCGCTGGGATACCATTGATAGGTTGTCCCTTGAATAGACGTATCGTAATATGCGTTGACGTGCGATAGATTGTGGCTTACATTATAGAAAACGGCTTTGGTATTCCCTGCTTTCTTTAGCGCTGATAACATCTGGTTGATGTATTTTTTTGTCTGTTCCGGTGTTTCCGCGTGACAGGGTTCATTATTTATTTCAAAGCCAATAATGTAGGGATCGTCTTTGTAGGAACGGCCGGTGTATGGGTTGGTATGTTGTACGAATTGACGGATGTAGTTGGTTTGTGCAAGAACGGCATTTTTATCACTGTGTATTTTGCATTTGTCGTACAAATAGGAGAAACCTTCCGTGGGTTGGTTTTTTTCCGGGTAACCGTTTCCGAAATTGGTCATGGTGGTCAACAGTATGCGGATGTTTCGTTTTTGCAGCTTGGCTATCAGGTAATCCAGTAAATCCAGGTGTTCATTTTCTATCAGGTTTCCGGTACTGTCGGATATTTCCACATCCCAGACGTGAATGCGGTAAGCGTTGAATCCTAAACGGGCAAAATGATACACGTCTTTGTCGATTGCTTCCTTGTGGTTTTTCCCTATATAATGGATTGCCCGGTAAGCGTGTGCGAATGGCAGCGTATAGTTTACACCGTAAAAAGATGCTTCTTCTCGGTTGTCGGACCAACGCATAATCCCGTTTTTGTCTATATTAATTGTGGGAATTGTTTCGGCGCATTGAACCGAAACAGTGAAAACAATAAAGGTACATAAAACAGATAAAGCAAGTTTCATTTTTTCAGTATTAAATGTCTTTTTTAATATTAGACGTCCGCAAAAGTAAGGTAAAAAAAGGATTTGCAATAGCACAGAATGGACAAATAAGAGCAGAAAAAGGACACTGTATCATCAGATAAGTGTTACGGTTAGGCGTAGGGTTTTTACCTATTATACAAATCGCTGAAAAGAATAAAAAAGGTTAACCGGATAAATGATTTTCGTCGGCATATTTTCCCGGAGTCTTTCCAAATTCGGCCTGAAAGCATTTTGAAAAGTAGGAATGGCTCGAAAATCCGACCATGTACATGACTTCCGAAACGGTGAATTTTTTTTGCGACAAAAGGATTGCCGCTTTTTTCATTCGTATGGAACGGATGTATTCTACGGGCGGCAAGCCGGTGAGCTGCTTTATTTTCCGGTAAATCTGCTTGGCGCCTGTACCGGAAAAACGGCTGAGGGCATTTACGCTCAGGGCGGGATCGTCCATCCGTTCTTCGATGATGTTCGTTATTTCGGAGAGGAATTTTTCATCCGGATCGGTTATTTCAACGGTTTTCGGTTGGGTTAATGCTTCCATGCGAAGCTTGTGCTGCATCAGTTGTTCCTGCCGGAGCAATTGTTCGATCCGCGACAAAAGTATTTCCATTTCAAAGGGTTTGGGTATAAATGCGTTCACATTCAAATGCATACTTTCCAGTTCCGTATCTTTATCGTCTTTGGCTGTCAGTAAAATGATCGGAATCGTCGAAGCCGGCAGTTGCTTCCGTATGCGGCGGGTCATTTCCAATCCGTTCATTACCGGCATCATAATGTCGGCGATAATCAGGTCGGGATGGAAGTGTAAACATTTTTCCAAACCCTGTTTTCCGTTGCATGCTATTTCGCAACGGTATCCGGGAGCAAGCGCTTTATGAATGAAATCTGCTATTTCGGGATTGTCATCTACAATTAAAATCAGGGGCGAATCGGCGTTGCCGGAAACAAGCGGCAGGTTGTTGCTTGCCTCCGTTTCTTCCCTGAGCGGCAAGGTTACGGTAATTATCGTCCCTTTATTTTCTTCCGATTGAATGTTTACCGTACCTTGGTGCTGTTCGGTATAAGTTTTAACCAAATACAGGCCGATACCTGTTCCTTCTTTGTCTTTGGCTGTTTTGGAGGATTGATAAAAGCGTTTGAAGACGTAGGCTATTTCGCGATCAGGAATCCCGATGCCTGTGTCTTCGACGGTTATCGCCAGTTGTTTTTCATCTTCCCTGCAAGCGATGCAGAGGCTGACTACTCCCGCTTCCGAATATTTACAGGCATTTGTCAACAAGTTGTTCAGGACGGCTTCCATTTTCAGGATGTCGGCCAGCAGGTATATTTTTTCTTTGTTGGCAGTAAAGCGGAACGTCAGATCCTTTTCTTTATATCCCTCTTCGTATGTGGAAAATAAGCTGCGGGCAAACGCGACAAATTCTACTTTCGATAAAATCAGTCCGGGATTGACTGTGTCTGAACGGTTGAAATCAATTACTTGCCGGATGAGGGAATTGATTTTCAGGGCATTTTGCTGTACCGTTTCCAGTTGCTTTTTCTTTGCCGGATCTTTTACCGCTTGTAATAATTTACTTACAGGAGCGATAATCAGGCTTAAAGGCGTTTTAAATTCGTGAGAAAGATTGGTAAAGAAATCGATTTTCAAATTGGCTAATTCCAATGTTTTTTCTTTCTCAATGCGCTCAATGCGCAGGTTGTTCCGTACCCTGAAAAAATTGAATATCCACACGAATAGACCAGCTATCAAGAGGATATAAATACATTTAGCGAGAAAAGTATAATACCAGGGGGGCATGATGTGAATTGCAAATGCAGAAGGTGTTGCAGAAGGGTTTCCTGATAAATCCAGTTTGTTGATAATCAAGCGATATTTCCCATATTTCAGTTTTTGACAAGAGATATGGTTGGTTTGCTGTCTCAGCATGTTCCAAGTGTTATCTACGCCTTCCAATTGATAGACGAATTTGTTTCCCTGTCCGGAAGCATATCGTAAATCTGAAAATTCAAAGTTCAGGTTGTTTTGGTCGTAATTCAGTTGTATTTCATTCATGTAACGCACGCTAAGATTTTCCGGATGATGCTGTTTGCCGTTTACATAAAGCGCAGTGAGAATAACAGGGCGGGTTGTTTCTTCTTTTTTCTGCAGGGAGGGGGAAAAGAACGCCAGCTCATCGCTTGCCCCTAGGTATATTACATTGGCTGCGGGGTCGTAAAATCCGGCAGTAAACAGTTTGTTCGGGATATTCAAGCTTTGAATTTCTGCGGTTTGTTTATCGACTATCCAAACACCGTCTGTGGTAGAGATCCATATACGCTTCCGCTCTTCCGTCATCGACAGTATTTCGCTATTGGCGAATGTGTTGAATTTAATAAACTGCGATTGGTGGTTGTCGGGATTTATCCGGACCAGACCGTCCCTGAAACCCGCCCAAATGAAGCCATTATCGTCCCGCATCATGTAATGGGGCGTATCGTTTTCCGGCCGGTTGGCAATGGGAATCTTGATGATTTTATTTTCGTCCGGGATTATTTTGTTGATCCCGTTTTTGTAAAACAACACCCATACGTTTCCGTTTTTGTCGGGTAGTATCTGGTTGACAAAGCTTCCCGAAAGGCCGTTCTGAACCGTATAATTCTGTTCGGCGATATAAGTTCCCTGCGACTGCATCAAGCGGCATTTATCGACAACAAATATTCCACCGAGGCAAGTCGCAATCCACAAGCGCTTCCGGTCGTCTTCGAAAAGGTGGTATGCCCAGTTGGAATTGTAGGTATGGGTGCTGTCGATAATTGTGTAGTGAATAAATTGTTTCCGGTCGTAGTCGTACCGGCTGATGCTGCCGTCGGAGGCAATCCAGAGGTGCCGGTCTTTGTCTTCGTATATTTGGCGGATGCGGTTGTGGGAAATGGGGTATTGCGCATCTCCCATCCGATACCAGATCGCGGCATTGGGGGTATTCAGCGAGGGAGAAAAAATCAGGCCGTTAGTACCGCCCAGCCAAAAATTCCCGCGGGAATCCCGGAAGAGCGCATGAAAGCGGTTGCCGTCGCCTTTGCCGGTTATTTGGGAAATCGGGATAAGTTGAAACGCCTGATTGCGTCGCGCCAGGGAAATGTTGTAATCGGTTCCCATCCAGACGTTTTTTTCCCTGTCGGAAAAAATGTTCCAGATAATATTATTGGATAAGGATTTATCGTTTCTTGAATCGTGTACGATGTGTTGCACGCTGTTGTTGGTTTCGTTATAGACATACAGCCCATTATCGGTACCGACTAAGAGGGGCCCAAGTTTCTGAGCGCCAATCGACACTTCTGTTTGCGTTTCTACTGACCGGTCAATAGCCAGTGACTTGACCGAATTGTCGCGGAAATGGTCGAACGATTCAACCCTGTTCTGATTGGGAATGTATTTATAAAGCATTCCCTCCGTTCCGATCCAGATGCATTTGCGGAGCGTGTCTTCCAGTAAAACGTTGACAAACTGGTTGCTTCGTTTCGCATCGGAGGGAAGCGCAATTTTTTCAAACGTTCCCCTGTCCGGCAAGTATTTACAAAACCCGTTGTAAGTCCCGACGTAAAGCGTATGGCCGGCTTGAATAATGGAATAAATCGTTTCATGCGGAAGTCCGGATGTTTTTGTTGCCGGTATGTTTTCTAATTTCCTGTTCCGGAAATTGTAACAGAATAAGCCGTTCAAAGAGCCGATCCAAAGTACACTGTCGCAGAGCGCCAGTGCCCGCACGTCGGCAGGAAATTCGGTTGCGGCGTTTTCGTAGCGGTCGGTTCGGTAATTATAGAAGAATAGCCCGTTATCTGTTCCGAGGCACAGGTATGTTTCGTTCAGAATCAGCAGGCAATAGACTTGTGTGTTTGTCCTGTCCGAGGTGTGCGCCTGCGTCGAAAAACCATCGTAGCTGTACAGTCCGCGGTTCGAACCTATCCACATCAATCCTTGATAATCCTGCGCGAAGCAATTGACCGCCGTAGCTTCGGCGCTCAAGGCGATGTTTTCAAAAGACTGGTAAGCCGTATTTTGTCCTTGAGAAAGATATACGGATGAAAGAAAAAAAAGAATCTCCAACAGTCGTTTATGTCTTTTCATGATGATTAAATGAGTACAAATTTACATGAAGTACCAGAAATTTGCAAAAATTTTCACAACGCTGTGGCTTTGGTAAGGTTTTTTCAGGAGATTTATAAACCGGTTGCATTTACTAATTGAACTTACGCAACGAATTAATTTCTCACATCTTTGTTTAAACTAATCTTTAATGTGTACCTATTTGTTTAAATTTAAAGAAAAAGACGCTTAAATGTATGCAGATAAAATTTTAATTTCTATTTTTGTCAAATAAAAAATAAAACATAAAGCATATCATCATGAAAAAGATATTATTTTCATTGGCGATTTTGTTTGTGTCGATTTCACTCTGTGCACAGACAGGGAAAAGCCCGTTTACTAAATTAGGCTACAAAAAACAAATGACGTATACTTCGTCGAAAGGCGAGTTCGAAGAATTTCATGACCAAACGAATGTGGTAGAAATCGGCGCCGTGTTGTTCGATACGAAAACAAAACGGATTGTCGGATTTGTAGGTGAAGAAAAAACAGCAGTATCCGCTGCTACTCCGGCCATGTCTATTGATCCGCTTTGTGAAAAGTATTACTGGATTTCGCCGTATGTGTATTGCGCGAATAATCCGGTAAGATACACGGATCCAACAGGAATGTGGATTGTTGATGACAATGGTACAATTATGTATAAAGACGGAAAGTGGTTAAATAATGCAACAGAAGGAGCAAAACTTATAGCAAACAATATGGATATGTCAATAAATTAAATACTCAATTTGGTCGAATAATATAGTTCCATTCTCCGTGAAATTTGTATCGTTTTATATTTATTTTTTCAAACTCCTCATCGCTAATTTTTATTCC
>JAISOJ010000087.1 GCA_031275735.1 Dysgonamonadaceae bacterium | reverse complement strand
ATAATGATTTAATAATGAGGAATATTCCAGTTTGCAACACTACGCCGGCCCTAAGGCATCGCAAAAATAATCAAAAATAGGGAAAAACCGGTTAATTGAGACAATTAATATTGGTTAATCGGTGGAAAACGGATAAAATGAACATTGATATTTCGTTCCTGTTGCTACAATGACGGAAAAAAATTTCTTTGATTTAGAACATTTGCATTGATAATAATTTAGAAGGGTCTGGCGGGGCCTTGTCCAAAACCTCTTGGACCTGGGCCTCCCCAACGCCGATTTCCTCGCAAATCTTCTTCCGTTGCAGTGCTGGATTTGGGAAATACCGTAAATTTGTAAATAAAACTACACATAAAATAACTGGGGATCACATTTACTTGCGAAATACGAAACCCATTAGTAGTAGAAGAGGCTGTAATATCGTTTCTGTCTTTTAGAATATCGTAAATTTGTAATTTCAATGAGCCGGCTCCATATTTTTTATTGAAAAGTTGTTTGGTAACCGCCGCATTCCATATCGTTTCCGGAATATTGTATTGAGAAGTAAAACCGCTCCTCTTCATATAATTAATATCGCTTTCTATCGTAAAATGATAGGGTAAATACCAAGTGGTGTAACTACCGAACCCCAAATTCATCGTATTTTGGTTTTTTTCAGGTTGTACGGAATTAGAGATATCATTGTAATTGACAGAAACATTTATTCCGACGTCAAATAAATCAGAGCGATAGTTGATATTGGCATTATCCGAGATAGAAAAATTCTTTTGGGTATTTTTCAATTCATCGTCTCCATCATTAATTAGACTGTTTCGATTATCATAACTGAATCTTGCAAAATTTCCAATGGTGAAACGTTTGTTTTTCAAAGGGATATTGAACATTCCCATCAGCTGGAGGTTCCAATTGCCGTTGATATTTTCGTATGTAGTCAGTCGGATTCCGTCGTTGCGCAACTCCGTAACCGGAGTAATATCGTTAAAAGAAAAACGGCTATTGAAATTTACATTGTACATTAACTGAGTTTCCGGTACATATTTGCTAAAACGAATTCGCAGGTCATTGCTATATCCCGGTTTCAATTTGGGATTTCCCTGTACCCACTCGGTCGGACGAGTCATGTCGGTGTAATCTCTGAGCTGACTGGCTGAGGGTTGATTCGTTTCTCCTTCATAATCGATCCGTAAATTGGATCTTTGTCCGAAAATATAATTGAAATTTACTACAGGTGAAAAGTTGACAACATCCTGTTCGATAGAAGAAATAAGCGTATCACCTAATATATTGGCTAAGCGACTGTCGTAATGATACGGTAAATCGGAAATATTATCGGAAGATGGTTGCCACGTTTCATTAATCGAATTGGTAGGATCAATATTAAAGCCGATAGTATAATTGTATTTTTGGCGTATGGATTTAAAACTCAATCCGAAACGTTGTTCGGTAGAGTTACGAACCGTACTTCGGCTCAAACTACTGTTGAGTAAAGCTCGTTCTTCTTCCAAATCGTAGGTACTGTTGACGCTTTTGGTATCGAAATAGGAAAAACGGTAAAGCGCTTGCAGAAAATTGTTCTTGCCTAACGGTTCTACCCATGAAATTGTAGCGCGGTAATTATTCGTATAGTTATCGTTTTCGGAATGTTGATTTAGGTCTTTAAGAAGTCCGGAAATGTCCCCGTTTTCTATAATATCTGTTTGACTTTTTTCCTGAGAATAGCTGTCGTTATTGGATGCTCGTGTATTGATACTTAATACGCGTCCGGTTTTACTGAATTTATGAGCATAATCCAATCTGCCGCTCAGGTTAAATCCGCGTCCTTTATTTTCCGCGTTTGATTCGGATCTAAATATTATGCTCTTATCGTTATAGTTAGAGCGGGCCAAATTTTCCCATTCATCGCTAAGACTGTTGTTATAACCTAAATTGGGGCGGAAAATCCATGTGTTCATCGTATCGGGCTTCCATTCCAACGTAAGGTTAATTGCTGCATTATTTGAACGGTAATTCGTTTCAGTTTCCGTTTCATCCGATTGGGAACGATTTTGAGAAAGTGTAATTTGTTCCACTTTACTTTTGGAAAAGCGATCTGAACCGTTGTAACGGATATCTCCGTTCAACGATAAAGTAGAAGAAAATTCTTTATTCATGTTTAACATGAAGTTGGTCGATTCTGTGATTCCTCCTCTTCCGCGCCGCATTCGCATCCCTCCGAATTGATTAGCTCCCAAATCGGCAGCTCCCATATTGTTATTGTTGTTAGTTCCGACGATTAAAGTGTAACGGTCGCTGTTTTGCATGTGGTTTACAAAAGCGCCGCCTTGGTAGCGTAAATCATTATCTTTATATAAATCGGCGCCTGCTCCCGCCAAAGCGTTTCCCATTGTCCCTTGTTTCATACCAGGACGAATAGTCAGGTTGATAACGGTTTCTTCTTCGCCGTCGTCAAATCCGGTCATACGCGCCATGTCTGATTTTCGATCGAATACTTGTAATTTATCCACTATTTCTGAGGGAAGGTTTTTTGAAGCAATTTGCGGGTCATCTGAAAAAAATTCTTTTCCCTCTACCATAATTTTTTTTACTTCTTTTCCGTTTACGGTTATTTTCCCGTCTTTATCGACTTCTACTCCGGATAATTTTTTCAATAAATCTTCCAGAACCGCATTTTCTGTGGTTTTATAAGAAGCGGCATCATATTCTACGGTATCATTTTTGACGATGATTTCCGGACGTTTGCCTTCTATAACCATTTCTTGCAGTAAAATATCGTTTGTTTGCAAATATAATTTGCCTAAATTAACTACCGTTTGTTTTTCTGAAAATGCAAGTGGTTGAGTAAGTGTTAGATAACCAATATAACTGATTTTCAGAATGTATTTTTCATTAGATAAATTTTTAAATGAAAAAAAACCTTTATCATTACTGATTTCTCCGGTAATAAAAAGGCTGTCTTTAGCCGATAATAATTCTACACTTGCCGCTACAACCGGCTCTTCCGTTGTTTTGTCCAGTAAAGTACCGGAAAGAGTGATATTTTTTTGCCCTAAAGCAGCGAGTGAAAAGAAACAGAAGCAAAGGATATTTCCAATAAATTTCATGCCTAAAAATTTTATATCATAAAATGCGTTTAGGAAATTGACATGGAATAAACCGGTAGGTTTAATTTATTTAATTTATTTAACATAATTGCAAATACCATAATTAATATGTAACTTGCACCGTTTTTTTAACAATTAATGATTGAATGAAAGATTTTATTCGTTTATTAAAACGATTTGTTCCTCCTTACACAAAATATTTAGGACTGCATATTCTAATGACTATATTGTCGGCATTATTAACGTTGATTTCTTTTGCGAGTATTCAACCTATCCTGAAAATTTTATTTAAAATGGATGAAATGACTTATACCGTTTACCGGAATTTTGATTTTCATTTTTTTCATTTTTCTTCTTGGCAGGAAATGATAAGTGCTTTTGAGAACAATTTTTATGTATATATCCATGAAATTGTACAAATGCGTGGAGGGTCCTATGTTTTGGTTCTTTTAGGTCTCTTCCTGATCGTAACTACTATTTTGAGAACAGCGGCCATGTATTTTTCATTTTATTTTATGATACCGCTCCGTACGGGAATTGTTCGCGATATAAGGAATCAAATTAACGATAAAATCGTATCGTTGCCTTTATCTTTTTTCTCGGAAGAAAGAAAAGGTGATATTCTGGCTCGAATATCAGGAGATGTAAATGAAGTAGAAAGTTCCGTCATGAGTTCTTTGGATATGATGTTCAAAAATCCTATCCTGATCATTATTTATTTAGTAGGCATGTTGATTATCAGTTGGCAACTAACGATCTTTGTGTTTGTTTTACTCCCGGTAGCGGGTTATATAATGGGGCAAATCGGGAAAAAATTGAAAAAACGATCCTTTCTTGGGCAACAACAATGGGGTATTTTAATGTCCCAAGTAGAAGAAACATTGGGCGGTCTTCGTATTATTAAGGCTTTCAATGCGGAAAACAAGATATCGGAGCGGTTTCATAGTACCAATGACGGGTTTCGAAAAATTACCAACCGGATTTTTCGCCGGCAACAATTGGCTCATCCTATGAGCGAATTGTTAGGTACAGTTACTATTGCCGTTGTCATTTGGTATGGAGGATCGTTAATCCTTTCCAACAGCAGTTCGATCGACGCCGCCGGATTTATGTATTATTTAGGCATTTTTTACATGTTGATCAATCCGGCGAAAGAGTTGTCCAAATCGGTTTATTCCATTCAAAAAGGCTTGGCATCCATGGAAAGGGTAGATAAAATATTAAAAGCAGAAACCAACATCAAAGATCCTGTTCACCCGCTTCCTATTCATTTAAATGAGAAAATAGAATACCGGAATGTTTGCTTTAAATACCATGAAAAATGGGTAATAAAAGGCGTCGATTTGGAAATTCCAAAAGGGAAAACCCTGGCTTTAGTCGGACAGTCCGGTTCGGGAAAATCCACGATGGTCGATTTATTACCTCGTTTTTATGATGTTCAGAAAGGGCAAATTACCATTGACGGAATCGATATTCGAGACGCTAGAGTACAGGATGTTCGTTCTTTGATGGGTATTGTCAATCAGGAAGCCATTTTGTTTAATGATACTTTTTTCAATAATATTGCTTTTGGCGTCAAACATGCCGCGTTTAAAGAGGTAGAGGATGCTGCAAAAATTGCGAACGCCCACGAATTTATTATTCAATCCGAAAAGGGTTACGATACAAATATAGGCGATAGGGGATGTAAACTTTCCGGCGGACAACGCCAGCGGATCAGTATAGCACGTGCTGTGTTGAAAAATCCTCCGATATTGATTCTGGACGAAGCAACGTCGGCTTTGGATACCGAATCGGAACGCTTGGTACAAGACGCTTTGGAAAAATTAATGGCTAGCCGGACAACGATTGTTATTGCTCACAGACTTTCGACCATCCGGAATGCAGATATGATTTGCGTGATGCACGAAGGAAAAATTGTGGAAAGAGGAATTCATGAAGAACTTCTTGCATTGAACGGATACTATTCCAAATTGTGCGAAATGCAGTCTTTTTAGGAATACATTAGATCCGCGTGCATTGTACATAAGGAAAGGAGAGGAAGGAATCAACAGGGTATTCTTCCTGAAATATCTCATTTCTTTAATTTTTTAGATATTTTACCTTAAAATTGAATGAAATTCTCCCAATCGTAAGTTGTGATTTAATTTATTATTTATCAAACTTTTGCTTATTTTACTGTTGAAAAAAATTGTGATTTTAGGGGAATAATTTCAAAAAATATTTGTAAAGCAAGAAATAAATATTACCTTTGCAATCGCAAAATGCGAAAGTAGCTCAGTGGTAGAGCATAACCTTGCCAAGGTTAGGGTCGCGGGTTCGAGTCCCGTTTTTCGCTCTTTAGTTTTTGTACGTAAGCGGTCTGCTCGGATGGTGGAATGGTAGACACGCAAGACTTAAAATCTTGTGACCATTACGGTTGTGCGGGTTCAAGTCCCGCTCCGAGTACTGTTTTAGATACAAAACTCCCTGTAAATTGAGATTTACAGGGAGTTTTTTGTTTTATTTGCAGGGAATTTTGCAAGGAAATCGTGGATCAACCCGACTTCCTGTGGACTAAGCATAAATGTTTGTAAGCCTGAATAAAATCCTTTGCTTATAAACCAAGAAAGACAGGAGAAAAGGAAAAGAGAAATCACTCTGTGTCCTTTACAAGTAACAAAATGATGCGTGTTCCTTCCTTCTTTTCTCCTATCTTAATTACACACAAAATTATACCGAGCCTAGTATATTGTTATTATCTTTTACCAAAAATAAGCATAGAATGCCGCACAAATCGCAACTACACCTAATGAAGTAACCACGTCTACCCAAGTCCAACTGGCACGGGTTTCGGCTTTTTGTTCGACGCTTTGTGTAGAGAATGTAATTCCCTTGAGTTTTTCGTCGCTTGCCGGCGAACTAAAGAAACTGGTAACTATCATTAACAACGCGATAAATAACAACAAGAACACTTCGAATACCAACCAATTCGTATTCCAAAACCAGCTAAGTCCGTTAAGTCCCTCCATTGCGTTCAAATCTCCGGCAAAAATATTACAAACCAAACGTACCATTCCGATAACAAAACCAATGATGATACCGATTTCTCCCGCCTTGGGCGTAATTTTCTTTGAGAAAATTCCCAGTAAGAAAACCGCAACGATAGAAGGAGCAAGCAGAGATTGAACTTCCTGCAGGTACTTGTACAAACTGCCGAGCCCCATCATTACAGGAATCCAAACAAGTCCCAGTATAACGACAGCCCAGGTTGCGACACGTCCGATCCATACTAATTTTTTATCACTTGCGTCCGGATGTTTAGGCTTATAGAAATCGACCGTATAAAGGGTTGCGCACGAATTAAAGAAAGCTGCAAGCGAGGCCACAAGTGCACAAATAAACCCGATAGTAACAACACCTTTTACCCCGACCGGCAATACAAATTTAACCATAGAACCGAACGCTTCATCTGTTGAACCCATTATAAAGCCCGATTCGGGCCTGGCAACCAGAGCGGCGGCAATCATTCCGGGAATAAGGAACATAAACGCCGGCAACACTTTAAGATATCCCGAAAGAATCGTTCCTTTACGCATCGCATTCATATCCTTCCCGCCAAGCACACGTTGTACAATATGTTGGTCGGTACACCAATACCAGAATCCGATGATAGCCGCGCCGATAAACACCCATACCCCTGGAAATCTTTCATATAAAGGATCATTTTTATCAAAGTGCATCAGGTGGTTGGTACCATAGCCTTCGTTCATTTGCCGTGCATGATCAAGCATATTTGTCCAACCTTGTGTAACAGATCCTCCGCCTAAAGCAGACAATCCTAAAAACAATACAAGGAAAGAGCCTACAATAAGTATAGGAGTCTGAATTTTCGAAAGCGTCATTACTCCTTTCATCCCTCCGAAAACAGTAAATACTCCGGTTAATAATACCAAACCGATTGCACCGTACCAGAAAGGAAGGCCAAGTAAACTTTCCATAAAAATACCTCCGGTAAATGCGGTGACGCTCACTTTTGTCAACACATACGAGATAAGTGTGATAATTGATAACCAGGAACTTGTATTGCGAGTATAACGGCGGTTTAGAAATTCGGGCATGGTAAATACACCACTATGTTTGTAAAAAGGTACAAAAAGCCAGCCTAGAATTAATATCATCCAGCCTTGCATTTCCCAGTGAGCCATTCCCATACCGGTTTCGGCGCCTGCGCCGGCAAGGCCGACAAGATGTTCCGAACCGATATTGGCGGCAAAAATAGCTGCCCCCATTACATACCAGGGTTCGCCTCCCAAGAAATATTCGCGGCTTGATTCGCCGCCTCCCATAAGTTGTTTCTGTTTTTGTATTGCACGCCAGACAAGCCATGCGATAAACACTATCCCAAAAATGATAATACCCCAGTCAAGCGGTTCAAATTGATGTGAATTCCAATTCATAGTACAATATTTTAAATGACGAATTAATAATTACGAAATAAGGTTCAATGAAATTAATTAGGAGTTATGAAAGTTTCTGTGAATTTTCCTAATATTTGATACTTCTTATACATCTCCCAATAGAACTTATGATTTTCCTCATTAGGGAAATATTCAAATGCAAAACCTTGCCCCATCGCTTTTTGAGCATCCTGTATTGTCGGATACAGACCTGCAACAACAGCGGCAAACATGGCAGCTCCGAAAGCGCAAGCCTGTTCGACCTTAGCTACCTTGATGGGCATACCCAGCACATCGGCTAAAGTTTGCATCACAAAAGGCGATTTCAATGAAATACCTCCTATACCGATAATCGTGTCTATTTCCACTCCGTTTTCGATAAACCTGTCGATAATTGCTTTCGACCCGAAAGCCGTAGCTTCTACCAAAGTTTTGAAAATAAGCGGGGCCGTACTTGCCAAATTCAATCCGGTTATCGTACCTTTTACCAATTGGTTGGCATCGGGCGTACGGCGGCCGTTCATCCAATCGGTCGCCAACAGGGGCATTGCATGTAAGGCATCTAGCTCAATAGGAATTGCCGCCGCTTCTTTACTAAGTTCGGGAATGATTTTACTTGCAATTTCCTGTTTTAAATTTTCATCTTTGATAAATGATAACGGATATTCCAAAACACGCTTAAACCAAGCGTAAACATCGCCAAAACCCGATTGTCCCGCCTCCAAACCTATCATACCCGGAATCACCGAACCATCGACTTGTCCGCAAATACCCGGAATCAGTTTGTCTTCCATTACCTCATAAGAAGCGACCATGACGTCGCAAGTGGAAGTCCCGATGACCCGCACAAATGCTTTAGGAGCGATTTCTGCGCCTACCGCACCCATGTGGCAATCAAACGCGCCTACGCCTACGGCTACATTCGTAGTCAGTCCGAGCCGTTTGGCCCATTCCGGCGTTAAGTATCCCACTTTTACATTGCTGGTATAAGTATTCTCAAAAAGCCGTTTACGGAATCCTTTCAATAAAGGGTCGACGGCGACTAAAAATTCTTCGGAGGGAAGCCCTCCCCACTTTTTCAGCCACATCGCTTTATGTCCTGCCGCACAACGTCCCCGTACAATTTCGGACGGTTTGGTTTTACCGGTAACCAAGGCGGGCATCCAATCGCAATGTTCCACCCAACTGTAGGCATCATTGCGAATATTTGGGTCTTCTTTCAACACATGAGCGATTTTCGCCCATACCCATTCACTGGAATAAATACCACCTTCGTATGCCGTATAATCAACCGCCCATTCTTTAGCTAATTGATTGATTTTAGCCGCTTCTTCCAATGCAGTATGGTCTTTCCACAAGACAAACATGGCATTGGGGTTTTCGGAAAATTCAGGCATTAACGACAGTGGTAATCCGGCTTCGTTTATCAAAACAGGCGTGCTGCCGGTTGTGTCAAACGACATGCCCACTACATTTTCCGCTGTCCCTTCGGGAGATTTTGACAAAGCTTCCTTAACGGAGCTTTCCATCGTTTCGATGTAGTCCAGTGGATGTTGCCGGTATTGATTGGCTTGCGGAAGGCAATATTTGCCTTCTGCCCAGCGCGGATAATATTTAACGGCGGAAGCTATTTCCTTTCCGGATCCGGCGTCGACAATAACTGCCCGGCACGAGTCGGTACCGTAATCAAGTCCAATAACGTATTTACTCATAAGTACAAGTTAATAAATAGTTTATATTATATGGCGAATACCGGTCTACCGGTATGATGCTTATCAGTTAGAATGGTATGATGCTTACTTGATGGATTATACATTCATTCATTATTCTACACATACTTATTCAAAATAATTATTTTTCAAAAAAAACTTTCATCTTCCCAATGCCGCGGTTCGACCATGCATAGTAAGGGATTAACATACATTCTTGGCTACGAATGACATTTACGCCGCTCAACAAATCGGGACGCCATTCGACAGTGAATGATTGAGGAGACGCAAATGTCTGATTGTCGACTTCTTCCATGCAATAAACCAAAGGCCCGTATTCTACGGCATATTTTCCGGCATCGTCCTTTACATTTGCGTCGGTTTCTACTTTGCGTACTTGCATGGGAAATTGAAGTTCAAGCTTGTCGCCTGCACGCCATGTTCTTGTTATTTCGACATAACCGTCTTTATCCGTTTTTTGCGCTTGCGGTTTTCCATTCACCAAAATCCGGTAAACTCCTGCCTGCTTATCGGTATAATGATACAATCCGCCCTCTGCCGGTATGTTTTGCACCCAGGAGGGAATACGGATTTTCAATGTGAATGGTTGCGATTTTTCCGGTTTAATGCTAATTTTCACATTCCCGTTCCGTGGATAATCCGTTTGCTGTTCAATCAAGACATTTTCTTTTCCAAGCGGAATGTTTGCCTTGTTGGATACAAACAGATTGACGTACAATGTATTTCCCTGTGTCGCATATATTAAGTTGGGAACGTAAGGCAAAAACCGGATGAGATTGGTCGGACAACACGAGCAGTCGAACCATGCCTGCCGCGTACATGAGCCTTGGTTGAATTTATACAGGCCGTCCGACTCCAGCGGATTCGGGTAAAAAAATTCTGTTCCTTTAAATGAAATTCCGGCGATAACCGCATTGTAAAGCATCCGTTCCAGCAGATCAATGTATTTGGTTTTACCCGTTAGCCGGAATAATCGTTCGTTCCAATAAACGCCGCCGATAGCGGCGCAGGTTTCACTGTAAGCCGTCAGGTTAGGTAGTTCGTAGTTGTCTCCGAATGCTTCGCCGCTATGACGCGCTCCCAATCCGCCGGTGATGTACATTTTCTTGCCGGTCATGTTATTCCAAAGTTTGTTTATTGCATCAAAATAGGTAGAATCGCTGTACAGAGCGGCAATATCGGTCATTCCGGCATACATATACATTGCACGTACAGCATGACCTACAACTTCATCCTGTAGGGTTACCGGTAAATGGTCTTGACTGTATGGGCCGCGAATTTTCCGGTGTGTAGCGTCACCTCGTAAATCGAGGAATTTCTTTGCCAAATGCAGGTATTCCCTTTTCCCTGTAATCTGATACAGTTTTATCAATCCTGTTTCGACAATCTGATGTCCGGGTACTTCATAATTGGTTCTATCGCCGAATACTTTTACCAGCAAATCGGCATTTTTGAGCGCAATATTGAGAAAATTCCGCTTACCTGTTGCTAAAAAATGAGCAGATGCGGCTTCAAACAAATGACCGCTGTTGTAGAGTTCATGGCTCATATCCAAACCGTTCCAGCGTTCTCCGTTGGTTTTTACCCAATCGGCAGTCGGGTGTTTAAGGTCGATAGTACGCCAAGTAGTCAGATAACCGTCCGGTTCCTGTCCGTAAGCGATAATACCGATGATGGAATCCAAATAGCCGTCTAATTGAGGATTGGGCGCATTGATTAATGAATAGGCCGCTCCTTCGATGGATTTATATACATCGGTATCATCGAAAGGCATTTTACCGAATGTGCGTATGTGTGAAGGCGCTGTGTGCAATGCTCCCATACGTACGCGCCAAATATCGCCAGCCATCTTGAAATTTTCCAAACGACCTTCGCTTTCGCATTTATCAAAAGCGTAACGGATGGTTTTTTCCTGTATTATCCGGATTTTAGGCAACCAGAAATTGTCGGTCAGTTCTATATGATTCAATGTTACCGGCTGAATCGGGTAATTGGAATACTCAGGTTTTAAAGCGTATAAGCCACAAGCATGAGGTTGAAGTGTAACGGAAAATGTTTCACCGGAAAAATCCGGAGATTCGCCTGTCCATAAGTTTTTTATTGTGTATTTATTATTTATTCCGACATCCTTTAGATTCACCCGTATTTCCGCAGGCTTCTGCAGGTCGGAAATATTGAATAGCGCCAGGTAATGTTCGCCGGTTAACGGATTACGCGAAGTAACGGCGACTTTTCCGTCTTGTTGAAATAATTGCCTGACATCCGTACTTTCGCGATGCATCCTCAAGACTTCGCTGTTTGTGAGTAAGGACAAAGTAAAAGCGTCGTTACTCGGTAAATCGCCGCCGAACATTAGCGGGGAACGAAAAATGGTAAAGAAAGTCATCAACGAATATTGTTCATCTTTCGTGAGGCGAGTCATCCGGTCTTTACCGCGTTCGCCGCGTATGGATATCCGTCCGAACGGAATCATATCACAATCCGGCCAGGTTGGCGAGATGTATGGATACCAATCTTGAGCGACCCGCATCAAATGGGTTACATCTTCCCAAATATCCCAAACATCATCTACCATGCGCCACATATTGCTGTGAACGCTAGCATGGACAGCCTCGTCGATTGGTGTTTTCCCGGGCGAGATGCTTAATACAATCGGCCGATTGCAATGGTCAATCGCTTGGCGAATCATCTCAATTTCCCGCTTGTGGTAAGGACGAGACAGGTCGTCAACCTTAATAAAATCCACACCCCACGAAGCATATAATTCCATAATAGAATTGTAATACTCCTGCGCTCCCGGTTTGTCGGCAATGGTGTAATTATCCCGAAGCCATTCGCATTGTAAGTCGGTAGAATATATTTGGTCGGCAGTGTAATTTGTTCCTTTTATCGGTAATTTTTTTTCCACTGCTTGTCTGGGTACTCCACGCATGATGTGGATACCGAATTTCAGTCCTTTGGAATGGATATAATCGGCGAGGGGTTTAAAGCCTTTGTTTCCGCTTGCTGAGGGAAAACGATTGACGGCGGGAAGATAGCGTCCGTATTCATCCATCACGTAGCGTGGGTCGGTTTGGTTGTATCCGCCGGCTTTGTCGTTTTCTACAAACCAACGGATGTCTACCACAATATATTCCCAACCATATTGTTTGAGATGTTCAGCCATGTAATCGGCATTGGCTTTCACTTCGTGTTCTTCTACAGTAGGGCCATAACAATCCCAACTGTTCCACCCCATTGGCGGTGTTTTTGCCCATTGGGTAAAAGTGGTTTGTGCCGGTAAAAAACCGGCAAACAAACCCATTATACTCATCCACAAAACAAATTTTCTCATTCTGTACGAAAAATCTACTGTAACGATTTATTCAGCAAATAATACATTTCGTTGTTGCGAATGTCCTGTTTGAAATTACGGATAGTCGTATTATTATCTATTACAAGTAATTCGACGTCGGCAATTTCGGCGTAATCTTCCATGTGTTCGACCGTTAAAGAATAAGAGAAGCTCGAATGATGCGTGCCGCCTGCGAGAATCCACGCACCTGCACCAATCTCAAAATTGGGTTGTGGTTTCCACAAAGCGCAAGCTACCGGTAATTTCGGCAACGGTTGCGGTTCAATCACATCTACTCGATTGACAATCATGCGGAAACGGTTTCCCATATCAACAATGGTAGCGGCAATTCCTTCGCCCGGGTGCGCTTGGAATACCAGTCTTGCACAAGTCCTTGCGTTGCCGATACCCAAGAAATGGACTTCAATACGCGGTTTGTTAGCCGCTATTTCAGGATTGATTTCCAGCATGTGCGCCTGTAGAATGGAACTGTTTTCGCCTGCAAAATTCAGTGTATAGTCTTCGAGGAATGACTGTCCGCAGGGCAATCCTTGTCCCATGACCCACATGGTACGAACCAAAGCTGCTGTTTTCCAGTCGCCTTCTGCGCCAAAACCATAACCTTCCGCCATCAGGCGTTGCGAGGCAAAACCCATTAACTGCTTCATCCCTTCCAATTCATCGAAGCTGGTAGTGAATGCTTTCGCTTTTTTATCTTCCAGAAAACGGCGCAAACCGATTTCCTGTGCAGCCGCATCGCGGACGTACTGGTGTTTTTCCGCTCCTTTTTTACAATCGGCTGCAAAATCGTAGTGTTTTTCATATTCGCCGATCAAATCGTCGATTTCTTTTTCCGTAACAGCGTTTACATACGGTACAAGCGTAGCAATGGGGGCATTGTCCACGTGATAGCCCAAGCGGATTTCGGCTTCCACTTTGTCGCCGTCGGTAACGGCTACATTGTTCATATTGTCGCCGAACCGAATGATACGCAAAGATTGAGCGTCCGCCCAAGCAGTGCAAACTCGCATCCATGTAGCTATCTTGTCTTGCGTTACCGCGTCTTTCCAATAACCGACCACTACTTTGCGCGGCTTGCGCATCCGGCTAACGATGTGGCCGAATTCACGGTCGCCATGCGCCGATTGATTCAGGTTCATAAAATCCATGTCGATTTCGCTCCATGGAATTTGTTCATTGTACTGCGTATGCAGATGCAAAAGCGGTTTTTTGTAGTTTTTCAAACCCTGTATCCACATTTTTGCGGGCGAAAAGGTGTGCATCCAAGTGATTACGCCGGCGCATTTATCATCGTTGCCGGCATCCGCAAATGCTTTCGCCACTTCTGCGGAAGAGTTGGCCGTACCTTTGTAAATAACTTTCAGGGGAAGTTTCCCCGAAGCGTTCAAACCTTTTACTATTTCGTTAGAGTGGGTGTCCACAGCTACTACTGCGTCGCCGCCATACAGGAGTTGAGCTCCTGTAAGAAACCAAATTTCCAAATTTTTATATTCCATGATACAATATTTAATTACGAATTACGATTTTTTAATTTTCAATTTTCAACTCTTTTGTCCATAATAGGCATTGGAACCGTGTTTGCGGTCGAAATGTTTTTTTATTAACAATGGATTCATTGCCGGATTGGGATTTATGCCGTAAGTAATATAGGCCATTTTCGCCACCTGTTCCAAAACTACGGCATTGTGAACAGCTTCATACGCGTCTTTTCCCCATGTAAATGGGCCGTGATTATCGACTAAAACACCCGGCGTATAATCGGGATTCATGCCGGCAAAACGCTCAATAATGACATTACCGGTTTCCCGTTCATAATCGCCTTCAATTTCCGCTTTTGTTATCGAACGGGTACAAGGGATGTTATCTTTAAAATAATCGGCGTGGGTAGTACCAATATTCGGGATGTCATATCCTGCTTGAGCCCAGGCCGTTGCGTACGTCGAATGGGTATGCGTTACGCCGCCGATATTCGGAAAAGCTTTATACAGAGCCAAATGCGTAGGCGTATCGGAAGATGGTTTTAATCGTCCTTCAAGGATGTTCCCTTCCAAATCCAATACAACCATGTCGTCTATGGTCATGATTTCGTAAGAAACTCCGGATGGTTTGATAACTACTAATCCTTTAACCCGGTCTATGGCGCTGACGTTGCCCCAAGTAAAAATGACCAATCCGTGTTTAACCAAATCCAGATTCGCTTGAAAAACTTCCTGTTTTAATTCTGCGAACATATTATTCTATTTCAAGCATTATTACCGACTTAGCAGTTAAGGTGACGGAAAGAATACCTTTATTCAGTTTCGCTTCATTGAAATCTTTAACGATTACGGTATTCGGATTTTCAAATGAATTGTAATCATTGATTTTTGCGGAAGTCAGGATTTTTCCGGAAACTTTTTCCGCCGTAACACCCCGCAATTCGATTTCAATCGTTTGCGCTTTGTTTGGGTCGATATTGACCAGCGTGATATGGATTTTTCCCGAAACATCTTTGGAAGCCGAAACACTGACGGCATCTATCTTCTTTCCGTTCAATTCGTATGTGTTGCTGGTGATGGAAACCGGAAGCAAAGTCGCCTCTTGATGAACTTTGTAGAGGTAATATACCCAATAGGTCGGCGTGAGTAACATTTTTTCTTTGTCGGTCAGGATAACAGCTTGCAATACGTTGACGGTTTGTGCAATATTTGCCATTTTCACCCGGTCGCAATGGTTATTGAAAATATTCAGGTTGATACCGGCCAAGATGGCGTCGCGCAACGTATTTTGTTGATAGAGAAATCCGGGATTGGTGCCGGGTTCAACATCGGTCCAGATACCCCATTCGTCAGTCATCAAACCTATGCGTTTTTGTGGGTCGTACTTGTCCATAATGGTTGAATGTTTGGAAATCAAATCTTCCATGACAAGCGTATTGGAGATAGTATTGAAATACTCGGTTTCATTGAATTGGGTTGCCGAGCCTTTTTTGCCCCAATTACCGGTGGGAGTCGTGTAATAATGCAGCGACAAACCCTGCATCCCGTAGCCAACGTTTTTCATCATGGTTTCCGTCCAGTTGTAATCGCCCGAATTAGGACCGCAGGCGATTTTGAAAAGGTAATTGTCGCCGTAGTTGCGGCAGTATGTAGCGTAGCGGCGATATTGATCGGAATAATAATCCGGCGTCATATTGCCGCCGCAGCCCCAATTTTCGTTGCCTACGCCCCAGAATTTTACTTTCCAGGGTTTTTCACGACCATTTTGTTTACGGAGGTTCGACATCGGGCTTTCGCCGTCGAAAGTGATATATTCTACCCATTTCGACATTTCTTCCACGCTTCCGCTACCGAGATTACCGGAAATGTAAGGTTCACAGTCCAGTTGTTCGCAGAGGTCAAGAAATTCGTGCGTACCGAAACTGTTATCTTCCGTAACGCCGCCCCAGTGCGTATTTACCATCTTGGGACGTTTGTCGCGAGGGCCGATACCGTCCATCCAGTGGTATTCATCGGCAAAGCAGCCGCCAGGCCAGCGAAGATTCGGGATTTGAATATCTTTCAAAGCCGTTACTATATCGTTGCGGATACCGCGAGTGTTGGGGATCGAAGAACCTTCGCCTACCCAGTAACCGCCGTAAATGCAATGTCCGAGGTGTTCGGAAAAATGTCCGTAGATATGTTTACTAATGATTTCTTTGCCTTGGTCGGCATTGACTATCAACTTGTTTTGCGCTTGCACCGGAATAATTAACCCGAATAGCGCCATTGTGAAAATTAGAATTACTCTTTTCATGTGTATTGAATTTAAAATGTTTCTTATTGATAAGTGTATTTTTGTACACTTAATAGTTAGGCAAAGGTATAAAAAAAAGTGATAAGTGTTATAAGAAACACTTAAAAAAAACTATGTTATAAAGCAGATTTTCAAATAAATGAAAAGACTGTGCCGTCTTCCAGTCTCCGGTCGTATTTTTCTTTGTTGAAACAATAATAATAAGCGCCTCGTTTGGAAGCGCTCTTATCTTTTTCGTCTAATTTCTCCAGAATATCCATTTCAAAGATTTTCTTCCGAAAATTCCGTTTATCCAAAGGTGTCTGATAAATTGCCTCATAGAGCGACTGCAATTGAGGCAAAGTAAACTTTTCCGGCAATAAATTAAAACCGATGGGGCGGGTAGCTGTCCGGCGGCGCAACAATTTCAGCGTGTCGATCAGCAATTGATTGTGGTCCAAAATCAACGGACCAACGGCATTTATATTCACCCATTCGGCATTGTATTTTTTCATTAAGGTTTCATCAAACAATTCCATGTCAATCAGCGCGTAATACACAATGGAAATAACCCGTTCGGCAATATCTCTGTCAACGTCCCCGTAAGCGCCCACTTGTTCCCAATACACATTTTCAATACCTGTATATTCGTTCACTACACGTGAAACCGTATCGTTTAAACTTTCATTTTCCCGAATAAAACCACCCATCAGGGAACGTTCTCCTTTTAAAGGATCGAATTTCCGTTTGATAATCAATACATGAATGGCATTTTCCTTGAAGCCGAAGATAATGCAATCAACTGAAACAAAATGTTTATCCTCATTTCGGTAAAATTGGGACATAGAATACAACTTGTTATATAACAGCTGCAAAGTTAAGATAAAGCGCTGAGAATATCAAATGCCCTGAATGTACTCACGCTGCAACTAATTCATTTTTTCACCCATTTATATACAAAAAAAGTAAATGCATCCACTTCTACGTCTAAACGGTTGCCGTTTATATCGATTATACTTTCCTGTGGATAAATCAGTGTCGGATCATCAAGCGTATTGTCTTTTTCCAAATATTCGGATTGCAACCGAGTACAAGTTCCGTTCGTCAATCTTTCATTTTTCTTCAATCCGTTAAAAACCAACGAAACCGGTTGGGGTTTATCGGATGTATTAATGACTTTAACAATTATCGTGTTATTGGATTTATCCCATACGGCGCTTGCAAAAAGTCCGTTTTGCCCTTCGTTTCCTGCCACAGGTTTTCCGTTCATTGTCAACGAAAGTACATTTGTTCCTCTGTTTTTAGCATACAATTGCTGGACGTAATAACTGGCAGTACGGACGCTATTCAGATTATCAAACCAAATCATATCGGGACGCCATTGCCAACCGTCGACATGAGCGAACAGAGGTGCATAAGTAGCCATGTGAACCACATCGGCATTCCGTTCCAAACCCGTCATAAAAGCGGCTTCGAGTAAGGATGCGTAGAAATGATTCCATTTTTTACCTTTTCCGTGACAAGCATATTCGCCGGCAAAAACTTTCGGTCCTCGCCGGTCATACCGGTCGTAGCGGTTACCTTGACTTAAAAACCAACTTTCGGGGCGATAAAAATGTTCATCCACTAAATCTACTTGTAATCGTTTCATTTCCGGCCATAAATAATCGAATTGAGCGCCTTCCGAGTCGGGACCGGAACTGCCGATAATCCGGATTTCCGGATAAGATTTCCGAATAGCTTTGATGAAAGGCTCGAGATGTTCGGGGTATTCCGGTCCCCATTGCTCGTTGCCTATGGCTAAAAATTTCAAATGGAATGGCGCAGGATGTCCCATCTCTGCACGGATTTTTCCCCAAATCGAATTAACGTCGCCATTGGCAAACTCAATTAAATCCAAAGCGTCTTGAATATACGGCTGTAATTCCGCAACAGGCACATGCGCTTCGGGCCGGTTGTTCTGGAATTGACAAGCCAATCCGCAACTCACGACAGGCAAAGGCTCAGCGCCAATCTCTTCCGACAAAAGGAAAAATTCGTAAAAACCCAATCCATAACTTTGGTAATAATCGGGATAAAAACGATGCGGAAAAGTATAATGCCAACGATTTTCATTCAATGGCCGGTTTTCGACCGGTCCGATGGTATTTTTCCATTCATAGCGCGTTTCCAAATCCGTGCCTTCTACAATGCATCCGCCCGGAAACCGGAAAACGCCCGGATGTAAGTCTGCCAATGCTTGCACTAAGTCTTTACGCAATCCGTTTTCATGTTTTTTCCATGTATCGACCGGAAACAAGGAAACATGCTCCAACTCGACCGGATGCGGCGATACGAGAAAAATACGAAGCATAGCATGTGCATTCGTTGTTTTAGGTTTTAGGGTTACTTGATATTTTTTCCACACTTTGGAATCCAAAATCAAATTTTGCGCCGCCAAAGTTTGAGTTTCGGCTTTGCTGTCGGGTTGAACCAATTCTACTTGGATTTTGGACGTTTGACTTCCTTCGGGCAAACGCGCCCAAACTGAAAAGCGATATTCTTCCCCTTGTTTGACGCCGATACCGAAATAGCCTTCATTTTCGATACACGTCTGTTTATGCGGGTGACCGGAATTAGAAAGCCGTACATAATGCGGATTTCGTTCAAAAGGTCCTCCGCTCAGGACTTCTACTTTACCGGAGGTTTTCCATCCCATCAAGTGCTGTGGAAACTCGAATGAACGGTTTTTAACCAATTCGGCATACAAACCGCCATCGGCTCCATAATTAATGTCTTCAAAAAACACGCCGTACATGGTCGGCTGTATTGTTGCCTGTATCTCTTTGGTATTTATTACCATTTCGTTTGTGTGTCCGAAAACGTCGGATACAACAAAAAACGTCGCTATTACTAATAGTTTGTATTTCATACGAAAATGAGTTAACGAATTGACGAGTTGACGAATAAACGAATACTCATTTTCATGCTCTTGGGTGTTTGTTAAACATGATTGTTTCATATAATTTTTAATTTTCAGCTCTCAATTAATTTTTTTTCCCCAAACCGAATGTCCTTTTTTGTCCAATCCGGTAAATAAAATTGTTTCTTTTTTGTTTTCCCAATCGTGGCCTGCAAAAATAATCAAATTATCAATGGTTTCATCATCCAAACTAATACTTAAAAGTTGTTTCGTGTCTGAAAAATGCCATTTTTCTCCGCCCTGGATGTTTCCATTTTTATCTAATACCAAACGGAAAGAGGTGTTGCATTCGTCTATTTTGAGTCCGCCTTCGCCCCACAACACCTGTCCGGCTTCAAGATTTCGTTTGCCGGCAGGTTCCAAAATGCGGATAATTTCCCACTCGCCGGCCATATCAGGCGAATAGAAACGTTGCGACGGAGTTACCGTATATCGTTCCGGCGACACCACAGGCCATCCGTCGGGAGTAAAAAAGACTTGACGTACGTGCAGGACCATTAGAGCATTATATGGCGATAAACGAGCCTGATGCAACATAAAAAAATGCCCGTTGCCGTCATTAACTATTCCGCAATGTCCGGCGCCTGCCCAACCCGGATGATTGTCAAAACGATACGGAGCTGTCAGTATTGGGAAATTATTGGTTGTATCTTTCAGATTCAATCCGTTGAAGTCGAAAAATGGCCCTTCGGGCTTATCCGAATAGCCTACTCTCACATTGTATGTAGTCATCAATGGGTCGTAGGAAGAGAAAAGGAAATATTTTTTCAATCCGGGATGATACATGATCTCCGGCGCTTCCAGGTTATCTTTTGCGTAATTAGCTCGACGGGCAACCAGATGTCCTTGGTCGTTTTCCTTGACAGGTAATCCCGTTACCGGATTCAGTTCCACGCAATAGAGGCCGCCAAAAAACGAACCGTAGTGCATCCACCATTGTCCCGTATCAAAGTCTTCGATAATACTCGGGTCGATTGCATTCATCAGGCTCTCCTTGTCGGTTTTTACCACGCAACCCTTTTGTATCCAAGGCCCTTCGGGTGAAGTTGATTCCGCCAAGCCAATGTACGAGGCTTGCTTGCCAAAAGCCGAAACACAAAAATACAAGCGGTAGATATTTTGATACGGCATGATATAGGGCGCCCAGATATTGGTAGCTCCTCGCCCGTTCGTTTGGTCTCTTACCCAATTAACCGCTTCTTCGGGAATTTCGGGAAAAGCCCAACCAACAAATTCCCAGTTTACCAAATCTTTGGAACGGCGTACTTGGATGTAACCTAAAGGCACTCCTTTTTCCGAAGCTTCTTTTTTGTTTTCGGCAAAAATAGCATCCGTCGAATACATATAATAGTAATCGCCGATTTTTTTACAAGCCGGATCATGCACATTATAGGTACCCCAGTCCTTATAATGTTCCATTGATGACAAGTCGAAATAATCGTCTTTCCATGGATTTGCTTTATCTTGTATAACAAAAGGAGATTGAGCGTTGCAGGATGCAAAAGCGAACAATACAAACCATGGCAGGATAAATAAATTTTTCATAAACACGTGCGCAAATAAATTTTTGTAAAAGTACGATTTCCTTTACATGCCGTAGGTAGATGATTGAGTATTAATGGTGGACAAAAAGCGTAATCCGGAGAAAAGAATGGGTTTGCCTTTGTTTTTCCATTAAGGAATTTTTACCTTTGTATATATTTTATGACGAAACAACCGTGAATGAGTTAACGAGTAAACGAGTTGATGAGTAAACGAGTTGATGAGTAAACGAGTAGTTATTTTCATGTTCTTGGGCGTTTTTTTTATCATGAGGGTTTCATATTATATTAAGATGACAAAACAATTTCTCTGTCTGCCTGTTATATTGCTGTGTTTGTGCTTACAAGTAAGTGTCGTTCATGCTCAAGGCACATTTGCCGACCGCTATAACATTACTTATATTACTATGGATAACGGTTTGTTGCACAATTTCGTAGATAATATTTACAAAGACAAAAGAGGATTCCTTTGGATTGCTACCAGTGGAGGCGGGCTTTCGCGTTACGACGGTTACGAATTTATACACTATAATACAACGACCAACCCGGTTAAACTCAAAAGCAATTTTATACGGGGAGCCGTCGAGGATAGATTCAACCGTTTGTGGATTGTATCCGAAGGAGGTATCGATATCCTGTCGCTGGCTTCTTTGCAATTGACTTTACCCGGCGACCGGACGGGTTTGTTAGAGCGGTTGACCGATTGTTCGGCTGTAGGTGTGATTTGCGACAGCAAAGGATGTATTTGGTGTTACTGTGGGGATACTTTGTACAAAATCCGTTTTGATAAAAAAGGAGATGTTGAAGAAATTCATACTCTTCCTTCTGTTTTGCTCAATATTCCGGTGATTGCTTTGGATGATATAGATGAAGACGGTAATATCTGGGCAGGACTGGAAAACAGTGTCTGTAAATTGTCGGAAGATGAAAACGGGCAATTGAAAGCAGTTCCGGTCGCTCAGAGCTTGGTATTGGGACAGGACATTATTATTTCCGTTTTTCAATTGAAAGAGAATGAAGTATGGATTGGAACCGATCAGGGACTTATCCGTTACAATAAAAATAGCGGACAGGTAAAAAAGTACAATCACGAACGGAATCGAGCACGGACGCTTTCACAAAGTCACGTAACCGATTTGGCGATTACACAAGACAAACAATTGCTTGTCAGTACATTGCGAGGGATTAATATTTACGATCCAATAAACGATGGTTTTGAATTGATTACGCATAATAATTCTTCACAGGGAAGCAGCTTGAACTCCAATTTTGTCAACTGTATACTGGTAGACGACGATCGAATATGGATAGGTACCGAAACCGGAGGAATTAACAAGATGACGCCAGGCAAATTATCCATTCGCAACTATATCCACAGCAACGACAATCCCGCCGGTTTGTCCGACAATCCGGTCAATTCCGTATATGAAGATGCGAAAGGTTATTTGTGGGTAGGTACGGTAGAAGGCGGATTAAACCGGAAAGAGCCGGATAGCGAGTGTTTCACGCACTATACGGCCGAATCGGCTTCCGCCTTGAGCCACAATTCTGTGAGCGCCATCACAGCCGACAGTCTGGGCCGTTTGTGGGTAGGCACCTGGGGTGAAGGAGTCAGTATTTTCGACATCAATCATCCGGAAAGCCGGGCTGTTCAATACATTTCCTCTCACAACAACCCCGGATTTTCGATTAATTTTGTCGGTTCCCTTTGCTACGATACCTTGAATAATGGAATGTGGATTGGTTGCAATCCGGGAATATTTTTCTACGATTTATCTGCCGGCCGGTTAATGATGCCCTTTGACGGTGATGTTGCAGGGAATATCTACGGGGTAATCGGTTCGGTGATTGACCGTAAAAACCGCTTGTGGATGGGCTGTATGAACGGAATGTATGTCATTGACTTGCATTCCCGTTCCGACAAAGGATTTTCATACCGTTATTTTCCCTATAAATTAGACCATCCGGATTCGCACATGATTGAAAAGATTACTTGTTTTTGCCTGTCGGCCGACGGCACGCTCTGGTTAGGAAGTAACGGATACGGCATTTACCGGTTCGTCCCGGATGAAAAAAACTTTGGCGTTTTTATTGCTTACACCACAGAACAAGGATTAATTAACAACAATATCAAGGGAATATTGGAAGACCGCGAAGGCTGTCTGTGGATTACTACTAACAACGGCATTTCCCGTTTCGACCCGTCGAACAATCGTTTTACCAATTATACCAAAGAAGACGGACTCGCGAGCAATCAATTCTATTGGAATGCTTATTGCCGTTCGAAAAAAGGCATCCTGTACTTCGGCAGTTTGAGCGGACTGACCGTTATTGACCCCAACCGTAATTCGGCGCAACGTAACGCTTACAAAGTTATGCTAACCAAACTGTGGGTAGCCAACAAAGATATTATACCGGATAAACGTTATATCGATTCGGATATATCCATGGCCGAAACCTTGCGCTTGCACGAAAGCGATAAATCGTTTTCTTTGGAATTTTCGGCTTTAAATTACGAACCGCATGTATCGGCCGTTTACAGTTACCGCCTGGTCGGTTTCGACGACGAGTGGATAGACGTCCCCGCCAGTCGCCGTTTTGCTTCCTATACCAATTTGTCGGAGGGAAAATACACTTTTCAAGTAAAATATATTCCGGAAGGATTGGATGCCGAGAAAGTTCCGGTAACGAAACTAACCGTAATTGTACGGCCCTATTTTTATAAAACACCCTTGTTTATTTTATCCATTATTATGACGTTGGTATGTAGTGCGGTATATTGGTATAAACGCCGGATTTTCACCTTGAAAAAACAGCATCTGGAAATGGGAAAAAAAATAGACGAACTGACTATCGACAAGTTGTCATTTTTTACTAATATTACGCATGAATTTAGGACGCCGATTACGTTGATTATCGGCCCTATCGAGCGAGCCTTAAAATTGAGTACCAATCCGAAAGTCATCGAACAGTTACATTTTGTAGAACGAAATTCCAAATATTTACTGTCGTTAGTCAATCAATTGATGGACTTCCGGAAAGTGGAATCCGGAAAATTGGAAATCGTAAAAGTAAAAGAAAATTTCCTGAAATTTCTTGATGCCATCGTATTTCCTTTCGAAGCCTTTGCCGAAAACCGCCACATACAAATTCGCAAATATTACCGGCTCAGTTCCCCCGAATTCTTTTTCGACCAGGATGCCATGCAAAAAGTAATTACCAACTTATTGTCCAATGCCGTCAAATTTACGCCTGACGGAGGAAATGTCGGCATTTATGTTACCTCCTTCTTCGATAAGGAAATTCGAAAAGAAAAACTATTCGTCGGCATCAAAGATACCGGAACGGGTATTGCCGAAGAAGACATCGACAAGATATTCAATCGCTTTTACCAATCGAAAAATCACGTCAAATTTCCGGTTTATGGACAAAGCGGCACAGGCATAGGGCTTTATCTTTCCAAACGACTGATTCAGTTACACGGCGGAAGCATCGCCGCCCGAAACAACCGGAAAACCGGCGCTACTTTTTACCTCGCTCTGCCTGTTTCGGTCGAAGAAAAAATGCCGGAAGCGAACAAAAGCATTGCTTTGCCTGCAAACGATGTTTCCGAAAAAGAGGTTACGGTCCGTTTTTCTCCCGGAAAACAGACAATTCTTATTGTAGAAGACAATAAAGACATGCGCGATTATATCCAATCTATCCTTTCCGACAGCTACAACACGTTGGAAGCGGGAAATGGCGAAAAGGCCCTGTCGATATTGTCGGAATCGCACGTCGATTTTATTATCAGCGATTGGATGATGCCCGTCATGGACGGGCTTGAACTTTCGCGGCGAGTGAAAGAGAACTTTTCCATTTCACACATTCCGTTCCTGATGCTTACAGCAAAAACGGCTCAGGAAGCGCATCTCGAAAGCTATCGTACGGGAGTGGACGGATATTTGTCAAAACCTTTCAACGAGGAATTACTGCTCGCCCGGATTGCTAATATACTGGAAAACCGCAAACGATACCAACAACAGTTTGCGCTCAACATGAATATCCAGGCTTTGCATATCGAAGAAGAATCGAGCGACAAGAAGTTTATTAATAAGGCATTGGAAATTGTCAAGGCAAATTATAAAGATTCCTATTACGAATCTATTGATTTTATCGAAGCCATGGGCGTCAGTAAAAGCTTACTCAATAAAAAGATGCATAATCTTATCGGTCAATCTATCGGACAATTTATTCGTAACTATCGCCTGAATATAGCCTACGAACTCATTGAGAAAAACCGGATTACCAAAAATATGAATATTTCGGAAATCGCTTATGAAGTGGGTTTCAACGACCCTAAGTATTTTACCCGTTGCTTTACGAGGCGGTTTAATATTACGCCGAGCAGTTTGTTGGAAGGCAGCCTATGAATCTTTTTTTATTATCGTGCGCAAAAATTCTATTTCTGTCTTTAAATGTTCAATTTCATTTTCCAATATTTTGAAATTTTGTAGAAATAAATTAAATTTGCCTCCGATTGGTACAACAAGATGGCATATCTGTCAAATTTGCGTTGAAATTTTTCGTGATGAGCAAAATGTTTTAACTCTTCAACAGAATTATGAAGAAGTATTTTCAAATGTAATGTTAAAATATTCATTATCGAGAGAATAATATTGCAAAAATTTAATTAAATATGGTTTTAAAAGTAAAATGGGGACTATCGGTAAAAGTTATTACATTTATTGTTCTTGCAATAATTATTTCTGTTGTTCTTGCAATGATAAATAACTTTTTTCATAATCATCTTTGGTGGGATTTGGTAATAGTTTTTACTGTGCTATCTGTCTGTATATATTGTTCATTGGAAATTCCTCGTTCAATTGAAATTAATGAAAATGAAGTTATATTACATAAACTAATTGGAAAATTAGTTATTAACATAAATTCGATAACCTATATTAAACCTTATAAGCCGGACAAATCTGAAATACGACTTTTTGGTACCGGAGGAGTTGGTGGATTCATTGGTATATTTATAAATGCCCATATAGGTAAATATAGAGCATACATAGGAGATACATCTCAAGCTTTTTTAATAATTACAGAATTAGGAAAAAAATCACTACTGACCGACAAAGTTGAGAATTCGTCGATTTTCATTTGTTATTATATTGATATTTAACTGTTTGATTTTTTATTTCAAAAACCCACCTCCCCCATAGAAAAGTGTCGGCTGTAT
>JAISOJ010000083.1 GCA_031275735.1 Dysgonamonadaceae bacterium | reverse complement strand
AGTGGATTCTTATCCGATAATGACATGTACGGGTCGTAACCCTCAGGGGAAAGTGGCGCCTGAAATCACCTCGAAAGGATTCTGCTCCACTAAAAATCAATATTACTATGGCCTGAAACTGCATGCGTTGACTTTTAGGAGAGATGGCGCAATTCCTTTCCCCGAAAGTTTAATGTTTACTCCCGCCCAGGATAACGACCTGACCGTCTTTAAACAGGCTTGGGGTGATTATATCGTTGAGAGAACGATATTCGGCGATAAAATATATTCCGACTTCGATTATTTTGATGAACACAAAAAACAGGTGCAGAACATCCAAATGTGCACGCCCGTGAAAGCCGTTAAAGGGCTGTCCGAACACGAAAGGCAGAGAGACAGGGCTTACAATGACTTGTTTTCTCATGCCGTTTCTAAAGTCAGGCAACCCATAGAATCATTCTTTAATTGGTTGAATGAACATACAAAAATTCAAAGAGCGCATAAAGTAAGATCAACTGTAGGACTACTTGTTCATGCGATGGGTAAAATTTCCATCGCTTTTATTTATCTGATCTTTTAAATACTGATTCGCATAAATAATAAATAAATATAAATTATCGACGTTTTTTAGACTTTAAACTCTCCGAGATTCCAATATTTGTCCAAAAGTATAAAAATTCAATGATAACTTGCTCACGAGAGGATAAAATGAATTTGTAGTAGACAAATGTTAAATCCATTTAACATTTTTATTTCGTATTTTTACAGGGTAATTGTTTTTGTGAAAAAAATATAAAAATAAAAATTTGTAGCACACAAAATGAACTATAGAAATACGTATTAACTTGAAATATAAATAGTTTGATGAAGTTTGATGCAATCTGGGTTAATCATTTGAAAGCTTTCAATCTCGCCTTCTTTTACATCAATTTCGGTTTTGTATAGATTAGCATACTTTGGAAAACACCTCCCGCGTTTTATCGGATGATATACGTAAAAGCTCAAATTTACCCTATTGTTTTCTTTATTGTTTTACCATCATACTTAATATTTTCTGTTTTTCCCGTTCCTACCAAAAATACAGAGAAGTTTCTTTCTTTCAACATTCCCGGAAATTCTCCCTGCCGGTCTTCAATAGTCACTGTACGATTGGAATCGTCCCATCGTATTCGAATCGTAGAATAAATTCCTTTTTCGTAGTTATAATTGTCTTTTTCGTCTTCGTACAAAATAAATTCAGCATCGGCGCCGGGATAAATCCAAAGCTCCAGATTTTGCCAATTTTGTTCGGCGGCATATTGAACATCCGCTCCCATAAGGATAATGGACCCCGCTTTTACGTAAAGGGGTATCAAATCAATAGGAACTTCCCTTTGAAGATTGGTTCCGCCCGGTAATTTTTCTTTTGTCCAGAAATCGTACCAATCCGTGCCTTTAGGCAAATAAACCGGATACTTTTGCATGGATGAAAAATCCATGATCGAGGCCGCTTTTTCTCCTTTAGAATAAAAAGGCTGCATTACAGGAACGACTAAGAATGAACGTCCGTACATATATTCAGTTCCCATATCGTGTACCTTCCGGTCGTTTGGGAAATCCATCGACAGCATCCTCATAATAGAACCGGAGCGAGAAGTTACTTCCCAGGAAAGAGAATAATTATAAGGTAATAATTTATAACGTAAACGAATAAATTTTTCGATTACATCGTAGGCCCAATCGCCTTTTTGCCCGAATTGCCAGATTTCGCGCGGCGTATTGGATCCATGGGAGCGCATCATCGGCGAAAAAGCGCCGAATTGCAGCCAACGGACATACAATTCCCTGTAATCGTTATGGGCGGAACTACCGTCCCGCACCCAAAATCCTCCAATATCGGTATTCCAATAAGGAAGACCGCAGAGGGA
This sequence comes from Dysgonamonadaceae bacterium, assembly GCA_031275735.1. Lineage (GTDB taxonomy): Bacteria > Bacteroidota > Bacteroidia > Bacteroidales > Azobacteroidaceae > Azobacteroides. The sequence goes on along the minus strand of JAISOJ010000083.1, from coordinate 19,926 downwards.
AAAATTCAAACCTGCCGGAATTTGTTTGCGGAAAGTTTCCCAATCCCCGTCGATATCGCCCGACCAACAAGTAGAAGCATATCGCTGTTGGCCGGCAAAAGCGGAACGCGTCAAAATATACACCCTTTTCTCTTCCGAAACTTTTCGTTGATGATCATAAACGCCTTGGACGCTCATTAACGGAAATGCATTACGCACTTCCCTGAAAATGCCCAAACCGGTCGGTTGATTCCACTGCGCCTGAGTTACATTGGAATATTCCGGCTCGGTAGCATCCAACCACCAGCCGTCGATACCGGCAGAAAACAGGTTTTTATGCATAAAATCCCAATAAATATCCCTGGCTTCCGGTCGGTAAGCATCATATACCCGTACGGAATCTTCTTGTGGAAAACTTTCAAAATCCAGGAGCATCCCTTTTTCGCGGAATACTTGATAGGGTTTTGTTCGAGTCCCAAACGAAGGCCATACGGAAATAATTGCATGAGCATTATATTCCCGAATTTCTTTCATCATCCCGACAGGATCCGGAAATTCCGGATTTCCGAACTCCATGCCGTTCCAATAAGCATTATCCATACTCCAATAACGCCAATCCTGAATAATTCCGTCAATAGGAACATGTAGTTTTCGATAACGCTTAACCGTTTCCGTCAATTCTTTTTGACTGGCATAACGTTCTTTCGACTGCCAATAGCCCCAAGTCCACAATGGATACAAAGGCGCTTGTCCGGTCAAATCCCGCATACAGGCGATGGTTCCATCCATCGAACCTCCATAGAGGAAATAATAGTCAATGCCATCGCCTGCTTCGGATGAAAATGTAGTTCCTTCTAAATTATCGGTAAACCGGGTAGCCGAATAATTATCCCAAAATAAACCATACCCTTTAACGGATTGGAAAAACGGAACGGCTATAATCATATTTTTCTGAATCAATAATATCGATTCACCCCGACGGTTCATACGTCCTTCTTGTTGCTGCCCCAAACCATAAATCGCTTCTTGTTTATCCAAAAGAAAAGTCTGCGATACGCCGGAGTTTTTTCCTCCCTCTGCCTTCCCCCTGACTAACGAAAGAGGAAGGCAGGCGGCATTTTCTTTTTCAGCCAATAAAGGCCGTCCGTTTGTACTTGTGAAAGCAATGCTTCCTGTCAGTAAATTGAGCGTCGCGCAAAGAAACGAACTTTTCAACTGCAAGACATTGCTTTCCCGAACAAAATTCAAGAGTGTTATTTCTAATGGTTTAGTTACAGAAAGGCTTTCTTTCCGGAAGGATGTTTTTATATGCGATTTAACAACGCGAACAATTTTAGGAGAATAAAAAGTAATTTCTATATTCATGGAATCAACAGTCGCCTTAAGGCCTCTTTCCGTTCGCTCATAATCATAAGCACGGATAAACATTGAACAACTAAGAATATATAGTAATAAGACGATAATTTTTTTCATTATATAATGTTATTTATGTTCCATTTGAACATTTATTGTCCGACTGAGTTTGATGTCTTTAGAAGAACTGCCGATCTTAATTTCAAATTCGCCGGGTTCGACCGTTCTTTTCATCTCTTTGTCGATTAACGAAAGATGTTCCGGCGTCAATGTCATCTTCACTTTTTGTGTTTCGCCGGCTTTTAAAAATATCCGGGCAAATCCCTTCAACTCCATTACCGGAGTCGCTACGCTACTCGCCACATCATTCACATACAACTGTACGACTTCGACGCCGTCTCTTGCGCCGGCATTACTTACGTCCAAGCTGACGGTAATATTATCCGTTACTTTAGGATCAAGCGGTTCGATAAGTAGATTTTCATATTCAAAGCTTGAATAGCTCAATCCATGTCCAAAAGGGAAAAGAGGTTCGGCTCGCCCATCAATATAGCTCCTATGCGAAGAAGGTTTGCGCGAATAATACATGGGCAAATGCCCTTGCGATTTGGGAAAAGAGATCGTCAGTTTTCCGGAGGGATTATAATCGCCGAATAATACATCGCATATAGCGGCGCCCGTGGCTTCTCCGGGAAACCAACATTGCAATATTGCCGGAGAAAGTTCACTTATTTGCGTTAGAATCAAGGGACGACCGGTTATCATTATGGTAACGACCGGTTTGCCGGATTCGACCGCTGCTTTCAAAATTTCCATGTCCATATGGTTTGGATTCAAATCACTTTTATCGCGGCTTTCGCCTACTTCTTCCCTGCCTTCGCCCATGACGACGACAACGACGTCCGACTTCGACGCCGCACGTGTAATATCGGAATAAAAATTCGAAGATTCCATTTGCATCAAGCGCCATTTCAACCACATACCCGCATTGCCTTCCGATTTGGAAAAATCGATACGGAAAGGTATTTTCTTCCCTGCCTCCAAACGGATTTGATCCTTTTCGCCCTTGTTTTTCCACTCTTCCGTCCAATGATCGAAAAAAATCTTGTTATCAATATACATCCGCCCGAAATTAGCCGCGCGAAAATTAATTTCATAAATTCCCGTTACAGGAACAGTAATATAGCCCGACCAACGGACTGAAAAACTTTCCGGGTTAATTCCCGGCGCCGGACTTAAATTGTGCCAATAGGGATTTAAGTTATCATCGACGCCGGTATGTGCCGGTTCTCCGTTTAAATTCGTATTATTGAAAAATTCTACCTTCAATCCTTCTTCGGAAGAAATTAAACCGGGTGATAAAAAAGACGGAAGAATCGAAGAAAAACGGTCGGAAATTTCGCTATTGATATAATCGATATTAATCTCTTTTCCATATTTTTCTTTCAATGCTTGATAAACGGAAACAGCTTGAGCGCCCGCCGGCGAATAACCGCCGACATAAGTCGAATTAGCTAAACTTCCTACTAAAGCGATTCGCTTTACATGCGTATCGAACGGTAAAGTTTGTTTTTCATTTTGAAGTAATACAATCGACTGCTTTGCAGCCTCTAAAGCTAAAGCTTGGTGTTTGCTGTTGTGTAAAACTTGAGCCGCTAAGGTCTCGTCGGTGTAAGGATTATCGAACAATCCCAGAAGAAATTTAACCCTCAGGACGCCTTTTACAGCTCTGTCCAAATTTTTTCGGTCCAGACTACCGTTTTTTACCGATTCAACAATTATCCGTTGAAAGTCGTCGTGAGGAAAATCATAAAACTGCATGTCCAAACCCGCAGAGAGCGCCCCGACAATTGCTTCTTCTTCGTTACTTGCCGTTTTATGAGTGCTTATTTGTTTTCGTATGGCGCCCAAATCGGATACGACAAAACCATCAAATCCCCATTCCTCCCGGAGAACGGTTGTAAGTAGCCAGGGATTAGCCACGCTCGGCACGCCGTCCATTTCGTGGTAGGCAGCCATTATTCCTTTGGCATGGGCTTCTCTGACCGCTTTTTCAAAAACATACAATCCCGTGGAACGAGCTTCACGTTCGCCAATAAAAACAGGCCCTTCATTGCTTCCGCCTTCAGGCGAACCATGCAAAGCAAAATGTTTGGGTTCGGAAACCACAGCGTCGTTGTCCGACAGATGCGTCCCTTGTAAACCTTTGATTAAATTCACTCCCATACGCGAACTCAGGTAAGTATCTTCGCCGAATGTTTCTTCTACTCGCCCCCAACGAATTTCACGCGCTAAGTCGAGGTTAGGTCCTAGTACAAAATGAATACCGTGCGCTCGAGCTTCGGCAGCCACTACCCGCCCGATATTATAAATCAAGGTAGTATCCCAGGTAGAAGCATTTCCCAGAGGAACAGGAAATGTAGTAGCTCCTGCACCTTGATATCCATGCAAGGCTTCTTCGATAAAAAGAAGGGGAATCCCTAAACGGGAATTTTCGATAGCACGCCTTTGCAATTGATTCGCCAAGGCCGCCGATTTCGGGTATAAATCGTGGATCGATCCGATATTCATCGAATCAATATAGCGCCGGACACGACCGGTATCTAAAGTTTCAGCATTTTCCAAAACGTCGTTGGCCGCCAACATATCCAATTGAGCGGCTTTCTCCTCTAATGTCATGCGCGAAAGCAAGTCTTCCACTCGTTTTTCGACCGGCAACGAAGCGTCTTTATAAGCCGGTTTATCTCCTTTGCAACTATATCCAAGGCTTATTCCTATAAAGAGGCAATACAAGCAGGCTATTTTCTCCCGGTTTTTCATTTTATTCTTTAATTAATTTGGTCCGGTAAATCCGGGTTCCAGTTTGTAATGATACGATATAGACTCCGTTCGATTTATTTGTAATATCCAGCGTATAGGACGGTTGAGTTATCCTGTCCGTACGTATTTTCCTTCCTGCGATATCCGAAACCGTTAAGATTCCCGTTTGAGGCGACTTTACTTCAAAAATGCCGGACGAACGATTGGGATAAACAGATACCGGATTTTCTTGGGGTAGTTCAATTTTTGCCTCTCCTTGTTTAGTAAAAATATATTTATCGATAAATAAGCGGCCATAAGTATATAAAGCGACGATATGCGTTCCTTGAGTCAAATAGATATCTTCTACCGTAGCGCTTTTGAAATTAGTTTTTGTTCCTTCCGGAACTTCTATTTTTACCGGATCCGTTATTTTTTCGCCATCGTATTCCAAGTGAAAGCTTCCTAAATTGGACGTAAACGAAGAAGCGATACATTCAAAGCGATAATAACCGGTTTCTGCCACTTCAATCGTATAATTCAAATATTCGCCCGCTTGCGTATCAAAAATAAAATAATCGCCTTTACGATTAATATCAATATCTACCCACTCGCTCCTGTAAGCGTTGCCGGCATTTCCGTTCGTTTGATCGAAATAGCCGTACACTTGTCCACCTTCGTTAAAATCTTCCGCTTCGATAATTCCCGGAACAGGTTTGGGAGTCCCGTTATAAGGCGATCCGCAATCCCTCGTTTGTTTTACTACTTGAATTTTAATGCCGTCTTCCTGAAAAAATAATTTATCTACGCAAATCGACCGTAACGTGCCGTTACCCGAAAGCGCTATATTGTGATAAAAAGCATACCATTGGTCTTTGTATTTTACTACCGAACCATGGCTGGTATCGCAACCCGTAGGTCGTAAATAAGAACCGACATAGTTCCAAGGTCCTAAAGGAGAATTGGAAGTAGCATAAAGCAATTGGTCTTGTCCCGGCACATACTCCAACAAACCGTCGTGATTGCCCGGATAAGTCAGGTAATACAAACCGTCTTTTTTAAATAGCCAAGGCCCTTCGTGAAAGGCATACAAGCCTTGCATCCGCTGCAAATTTCCATCCAATTCGATCATATTTTCTTTCAATTTAGCTCCGTAACAATTACCGCCGCCGCCATAATAGAAATAGGCTTGCCCGTCGTCGTCGATGAAAACGCAAGGATCAATTTCCCCTCTTTCGGGCAATCCTTTCAACGGTTCGTCCAAGACAACGAAATCGGAGGCAGGGTTATCGCTGACGGCGACTCCTATTTTCCAATTTTCATTCCAGGGATCTTTATTGGGATGAGGAAAATAAAAATAATATTTCCCGTTTTTGTAGGCGCAATCCGGCGCCCACATAAATTTTCCGTCATTGGCTAAAGGTTCTCCCCAAGGCACGTCGTTCGCCTCAAGAATTTGTCCGTGGTCAATCCAGTTCACCATATCGTCCGTCGAATATACGTGGTATTTATCCATTAAATCGCATCCGCGGGAAGGATAGATATCATGGGAAGGATAAACGTAAAGCCTGCCGTCTTCCCATACATGGGCGGAAGGATCGGCCGTATAAATATCCCGCACAATAGGATTCCCGTTTATCGAAAAAGGAATGCCTTCTTCGGCTAACGATAATTGAACGGATAGCATTAGCAGCAATACAAGAGGAATTGTTTTTTTCATTATTTTTTGTTTTATGGAGAAAAGAGCAGAAGCCCAAAGGAAAACAAAGGCAAAGGGTAAAAGGGTTTTTTAGGAGTTCCCTTTTAAACCTTCGCCTTTTGTTTCTAATCATTTATCTTTATTTTACAATAACCCGTTTGGAAATTACTTCATTGTTATTCAAAGTAATTTTCATCAGATACATACCGGAAGCAACACCGCTTACATTACATGGATACGTACCGTTGATCATGTTGTTGATAAGCGTTTTAACTACTTGTCCGTTGGTTCCGATCAATTCGGCTTTCACATGACCGGAGAATTTGCCGAAATCAAGGTTGATATAACTGCCCCTGTCGGCCACCGTATTCATCTTGATTTCATTCTTTACTACATTTACTTCTTTGATATTCACAGGGACCCATTCCTCGACGATAGGATCGTCGGCAATACTGGGTAATTCCGGTTCGTCGTCTTCATAAAGACCTTGAATAGAACCTGCCCATATCGTACCGTTAGCGCCTACCGCACGAGTAGCCAGGAACATATCGTCTTCGCTGTCTTCATCGCTTAATAAAGCAGCGTCGCCCAAATTAGTCGCATAAGCGTCTTCTTGGAACGAATACCAAGCCCAATTCGTACTAGGAGTAAACCAAGGACCGCCTTCTTCCATATAAACGCCCGATTCATCTTCTACTATCCAATCGGCATTGGTAGCGTATTCATATTCCTGCAATAAGGATTTATTGGGGATATTCGGATTATCTTGAACGCTTACATAGCCCTCAAATCCTAAGCCGCCAAAATTATCGCTCAAAGCGCCTCCGCTATGAATATTTCCTATAATGGAATTTTTGATGGTGAATTCGGTAACAGTATTCCGGGCTATTATATCCACCGAACCATTGGGCGTCATATCTTCAAATTCATTGTAAGCCAAATTGCCCAGTAAAACAGAATTGTAAATACGAATAATGGGACCCGCGTTTTGAATGGAGATACCCGAACTGTTACCTCCGTTATTGTCCGGAGCCGTCCGGTTTTCCATATAAGTGCAATTAACTAAAGTAAGCGTCAAGCCCGTTCCGCCGGTAGTCCAGATACTGCCTGTTCCGCCGCCACTTACGCCTGCCATATCAGCTGTTTCTTTTCCGCCATTTTGGTTCCTTATAATCGACGTATTGACTAAAGTGGCCGTGATATTGCCATCCAAGTTGATGGCCGAAGCATGATCGCCCGCTCCCTTGTTGTTAGCAATAGAAGAATTGGCAATATAGAGCGGAAATTCCCCGTTACATTGGATACCGCCTGTTCCTTGAGGATCACCTGTTGGATTTGGCCGCGTATAATTGCTTGCTATGGAAGTATGGTAAATACGCACGCCTCTCGTAGGGCCATTCAAAGCCAAAGCGCCTCCCCTTTGGTTCAAAGAAGAATTATCTTGAATGATACAATGTTCCAACAACAAAGAAGTTCTATTAGCGACTCTTATGGCGCCTCCCGCATTAGTAGCAAAATTATCGTAAAATTCGCAATTGTAAAATTCCAAATCCACGATGCTGGGATTGTCTTCGCTGTTGCTTCCTTCTCCATAAACGGCGCCACCGCCATCGGAACATTCATTTGCCTCGAAAATACAGTCGGTAAAATGAACGCGCCCGGAGCTTACAGCTACGGCCCCGCCATTACCGTTCGCTTTTCCGCCGGTAAATGTAATACCTTTGATCCAAACAAAACTTTTTTCACTCGGTACGTTTACATTGAAAATGCGGTCGGCTCCCGAACCGGTAATCGTAACCCCATTCCCTTCAATTTTAACAAATTTACTGATAGCGATTGCTCCCGTAGCGGCGATATCGCCCGTAACGGTGATCTCAGTATAATCGGTAGCCGACTCTACAGCCGATTTCAAGCTGTTAAAATCATTTACCTCCACTGCCGCTCCCATAGAAGCAGCCACAAAAAGACAAACAGTTGCTACAACTGATTTGAGTAAGTAATTTACTTTCATAATAATTAAAACTAAAAATTAATAATTAAACAATTGAATATTTAGGAGAAGCAAGAGAAAACCCTTGCTTCTCCCTTCTATTATTTTTTAAAGAATTGACGCGTATAATCCAGGTAATCTTCCTTTATTTCCGTGGTCGGTTCCAAATTAATACCGTTACGGAAATCGTTCCAAGAATAAACCAGCAGAATCCGGCTTGCCCCTACGTTTCGCTTGGCGACATTGGCGGCCGTTTTATAGGGATTTTCCTTATAACTGCTCATATTATATTCCCTCGCTTCTCCGCTGTCCTGGTATCCGGCGGCTGCGCTTATCACATAAGGCGTATCGGTTTGCGGATCCCAACGCGGGAAAATAAAGTTATTATTCGACGGTTCGCGGACTTTATTATCGAAAGCCGGAAAAATTATCGGAATATATTCTTTACCCAAGGGACGCATCCGTTCCTGCCAATAATTATAATTAAAATCCATAAAAGAATAATAACCGGTCCATCGTTCGTAATTATCTGTAGCTACATCTGTTATAAATACAGCGTCGAAATTGCTGATCGTATCCGCTTTCATCGGGCCAATAGTAGTAGCGTCGCGGTATCCCCATTTTTCAGGAGAAGTCCAATTGCCGCCCAATTCGCCCATGATCCAAAGCTTGTTGCCGGCTATTTTCCGGTATTCTTGGATAAAGTTGGGAAGACTGCGCAATTCGGCCGGTTTATCCACAAAATTACAGAAAACCATCACCGGATCGCCGTTTTTGTTCTTATAGGCATACGGTTTAGTCATGACCGTAGTATATAACGAATCAAAATCGTGCCGTAAAGAGTCCATACGCAAGGGGTCTATCTGCAAGGTATCGCTGGTTTCGGGTTTTTCCGCTAATTTACTTTTATTGAGCATATAACCCGGATCGTAACGAATCACGACTTGGGGATATTGATTATCCTGGTCGTACAATTTACCCCATTCCCTCAGCAGGGTATCGTTCCATCCGAATCCGCCCCAACCGACGATAAAGAAATCGATTCCGGCCTTTTTCCCCCATTCCAAATGTTGGCGAAGCGCTTCCGAAGGCATTCGGTTAGGTGCGAAAGAATTTAAGGTATATTTGCCCAAGACCGGGTGGCCGGTGTACAATTCTGCCTTATTGGTCGTTTTATTAAACCAATAGCCCGAATCCGTTACCTCATAACGCACGCCTACCACATAATCTTCCGTTACGGGCACGTCCGGAATATCGTAATAATATTTCTCTACGGGGAACTCATACAAATCCGGTTTATCCACGCAAGCAATTACTGTACATAAAGCAATAATCACACCTGCCACATATTTTGTATTTTTCATAACTATTCCAAATTTTAATATTAATTAACTTTTATCTATCTTGCTCTATTTCTTGCCATATTCGGGTAAGTAAAAGTTTGATCACCCCTCCATCCCGTCAGATTAAAAACTCCATCGTAATATTTGCCGAAAATCAAACGGAAAGTGATTTGATCTTCCTTGTTTTTCAAAGTATTATCCAACAAAAGATTATCTACAGCGTTCCGCCAAGCGGCCGTATTCATACTGACTTCGGGGCCCGGATAAGCCAAACGATGCGGGATATAAGCCCAAGTGGCATCTACATAAGCCGATTCGGTAGATGCATTAAAATGAGGAAGGAAATCCAATACTTGCGTTCTCCTCAGCAAAGTCCAGGAATCAACTCCTTGATAGAAAAAGTTAATCCATTCTTGCACAATAATTCGTTTGTAATTATCCTCTTCTCCGCCCAGGTAACTATCTATAAGTCCTAAATGATCCAGAAATCCCTCTCTCTTGACCGTTTTGGAAGGCACCGTATCGGAAGGCGTACTCCATTTAATTCCCGGAAACTCTTTGTAGCGGGCTATATCGTTTGCTTTGGCTCCAAAACGGGCACAACGCGCGTCGATAGCTTCATAATAATACTCTTCGGCCGATTTTAATCCCCACCAACCTTTATAGCTGGCTTCGGCCCTGTAACAGGCAATTTCCGGATAAGTGAAAAAAGGAAACTCAGCCGTCATTGCCGCGAATACATTTCCTACCTGAGCATAGTCGGGATACAATTGTCCGCTGTACGGATTACTTTTCCCTGTCGGCCATTCATAGCCGGGAGGTTGTACGCCGGGTACATAGGAGCGTCCAAAATATACCGGAAGCGGGTTGGTTCGCGATCCACCCGATCCTTTTTTTATTATAGCCGTCAAACAAGGATCGTCGTAAGAATCAGGCCCTACCCACAGGATAAAGTCTTCATGGATAACCGGAAAATCACCCGGATCGTCTAAATCGCGTCTAGGATTGCTGGTAATTTCTTTATAAAACGGGTTTTGATTCTCTACTTCTTCTCCCCACTTCATAAAGAAATTACCCGAATTGTTTGATATTAACAAACCGTTTTCGGCATTATCCAATTCTTCGCGTACAATTGCCTGCGCTTCGGCGGCCAATCCCGGAACATCTTTTTCTTCTACCTCCGTAAGGCGGAAAGCGACCCGCAAACGAATGCAATGGGCAAACTGGCTCCAACGCGTAATATCAGACTGTAAAAACGGTTCGGATTCGGGAGGATATTTATCGTTCACAGCAGTCGGATCCAGCGCCGTATAAGCGTCTTTCAGATCTTTCAATATTCCCCGGTAAATAGTCGCTTCATCATCAAATTTCATATAAGGGCCTTCGTTGCAAGCTTCCGTATAAGGCAGGGGCCCCCACATGGCAACCATCTGGGAAAAAATATACGATTTCCATATCTTGGCGATAGCCACCCTGTTGGTATAAGCGGGATTATCTCCAAAATCCTTTTCGATCCGGATTAGCGGATTCAAAGCATTTACATAGAAATCATTCCACAAGCCGTCGGAGCGGCCGTCTTTTCCAAAATGCGGACCGCCGCCACCCACTACCGACATTTGGTTCGTATAGTTACCGAAGAAAAACCAATTGCTGTTACGACCCAAAACCCTCATGGTATATACGGGCGACAAACCAAAGATGTACTCCGGTTCTACAACCGGAGTTTTATTCGGATTCTTATTCATTTCCTCAAAGCCATCCGTACAAGCAAAAAACGAGCAGGCAAGCGCCACCGGAAGAATTAAAAATTTGTATATTTTCATACGAAAATGAGTTAACGAGTTGACGAGTAAACGAGTAAACGAATACTCATTTTCATGTTCTTGAGCGTTTGTTAAACTTAAATGTTTCATAATGATAAAATTTTAATTTAGAATGTAAGTTTAATATCAAATCCGAATGTAGTGGAAGGAGGCAAAGCCCCGTATTCCAAACCTTGCGCATTCCCAGCATTGATAGATGCTTCCGGGTCCAAGCCTTTAGGCGTTTTTTGGTAAATAACCCAAAGGTTGCGTCCTACGGCAGAGATCCGGGCGCTACTCATCCCAATTTTCGAAACCAATTTTTTAGGTAAATTATACCCCACACTCAATTCGCGCAATTTCACGAAAGAAGCTTCGTAAGAGGCTAAACTGCCGCACCAATCGGCATAATAACCTACGTTTTGCGGAAGGAAGTAACGTTCGCATTTTTCGGGAGTGTAATCCGGATCCGGTATCCAGTTACCGTTTTCATCCTCCGATTTCACCCAATCGCCTGCCGCGTTCTGTTCTATCTGGTAGGTGTTCATATCATCGTCGTACACGGCGTCATTATAATAATAAATATCATCCATGTAAACGCCGCCCCACATGTTCGCGGCATCTCCCCCGTCGCCCATGATATATTGCCGGTACCAATAAGATTCGCGATCCGCTTCATCGCCTGCAAACATGGCATTCCGGATTCCTTGTCCACGGGTAGCCGAAAACATATAACCACCCTTCTTGATATCGATCAAGGCATACAAATCGAATGCTTTGAAACGGAAATGATTGCTGATTCCCAACATATAATCGGGATTTACGTCTTGGAAATAGGCATTGAGTTTTCGTTCCGGTTCTCCAGTACTCTGGTTAACTAGTTTCCTGCCTTGTTTATCCTTCAACCAATCGGTTCCTTTCAAAATGCCGTAAGGATAACCTACTGCAATCACATTCGACATACCGCGGTTGCCTCCGATTTCAAGTTCAGTAACGCCTTCAATCATCGAAAGCACCAGGGAATTGTTTTTAGTCAAGTTAGCGACAATTTCCCAGTCAAACGATTTCATTTCGATAGGCACTGCCCGCACAGAAAGCTCGATACCCTGGTTCCGGATACTGCCGGCATTATACATCCGTTCACTATAACCCGAAGAAGGGGCCATTTTTGCCGATATAATCTGGTCGGCTGTTTCCGAATAATAATAAGTAAAATCGACCATTAGTCGCCCGTTGAAAAACCGCATATCCGCTCCGCCTTCCCAGGAAGTAGTTATTTCCGGACGCAGATCGATATTCGGCAGGGTATTCATAAACGAAGCATATTTGTAATTGTTGTAGATATTGTCCAAATCGTAAGTGGTATATATACGATAAGGATAGGTATCGTTACCTACCTGCGCCCACGATCCCCTGAGTTTGCCGTAGAAAATACGAGAAGGGATACCTAACATATCCGAAGGGATAAGCGAAATCCCGTAAGAAGGATAGAAATACGAATTATTCTTTATGGGTAAAGTAGAACTCCAGTCGTTTCGGGCAGTTACATCCAGGTATGCCCAATCTTTAAAGCCGAAAGAAGCCGATCCGTATATCGAGTTGGTGCGCTTCTTTCCCAAATATTCATCGGAGGAAGGAAAATCGTCGCTATTGGTAATATGGGCAAATCCTGCCTGTTTCAAAGAAGGGATACTTGTCCAGTTATTATAATCCCGGTAATCGTAACGGGTAGCTCCCGCAATGGCTACTAACGAAACATTGCCGAAGCGGTGATCGAGTACCGCCATTCCTTCGTAGGTATCATTACTGACCGTACTCATAAAATCGCGATAATATCCTTTATTATCATCGCTTCCTGAAGCGCCTTTATTCCTATATTCGTTTCCTCGCGTAAAAGCAAAATCTTTCCCATAGCGCAAAACGAACCGCAGGTAAGGCAAAACTTGGTAGGCCAATTCGAAATTACCCAATACGCGGGTACGATCATCCATATTACTGGTTTCATAAATACTCCAGTAAGGGTTATGAGCGTCGCTCAAATTAGCTAATTCATTTCCGGATTCGTCTTTATAATGCCTTAATTCCTCTAAGGATAAGGTTCGCGGCAGGTATATAAACATGGAAGTCGGATTGTAAGCGCCTCCGTTGGCATAACGCCTGTTTTGGGTACGGTCGTTCATATAACTGACTTTAGAATCTAAAGTCAGATTTTTAATCAGCGTATTGTAAAAGCGCAAAGTAACCGTATTTTTATTCACTAAATTTTGGGTTTCCACCACGTCGTTCGAATTGACATTTGTAAAAGAAATCCGGTAATTGTCGTCCTTTGTTCCTCCTTCCACAGCCACATTGGTCGTATAAACATGGGCCGTCTGGTAAAAATCATAAACATTGTCGGGTTGCGGAGAATAAGAACGAATGGCGCCATCCAGACCGATGTAAGGTTGTCCCAAATGCGGACCGCCCGCCGAACGCGCCCCTGATCCAATTATCCTCATATCCGGCATACCGGGATAGGGATACAAGTTACCTTCTTCGTCGGTTGTAGCCAATTGTTGCTGGTTCTGCACAAACTTCACGACATGACCCAGCCCGAAAGCGTTTTCATAATCGGGCCATTGGGAAATATAACGGAATTGGGCATTGGTTCCTACCGACAAACGTAAATGCCCTTCCTTCCCTTTTTTGGTAGTGATGATGATTGCCCCGTTAGCCGCGCGCGATCCGTACAAAGCCGCAGCGTTCGGACCTTTCAATACGTCTATCGTTTCAATATCGTCGGCATTCAGGTCGGATGCTCCGTTACCCAAGTCTAATTTATTGCCTTGAGCACGTACGTCGCGACTTCCATCGGTATTATCGATAACCATCCCGTCTACTATGAATATCGGCTGATTATCGCCGGTAAAAGAACTATTACCGCGGATAACGATACGGGCAGAACCGGTGGCGCTTCCCGGAGGAGTTACCTGTACGCCGGCTATCTTCCCCGACAGGGAAGATACGATATTCTGGTCCCTCACTTCCGCCAAAGTTTCGGCATTCACCCGCTGTTGCGCTACCGTCAATGAACGGTTTTCCCTTTTGATACCCAAAGCCGAAACAACGACTTCGCCCAATACGTTTTCGTCGGTACTCATTGTGACGTCGATTACAGTTTTATTCCCTACCGAAATAGTTTGGGATTTCATCCCAATAAAAGAAAAAACCAAATCTTTGTCGTTCTGTTGTAACGTGATGCTATATTTACCGTCTATATCGGTAACTGTACCTCGTTGCGTTCCTTTTACTAAAACAGAAACACCCGGCAAGGTACTAAAATCAGCTGCATCACGCACGGTTCCAGTAACTGTTTTTTGCGCAAACACTGTTGTGCAAAAACATCCCACAAATAATAACAAAATGATTTTTCGCATATTAGTTTATTTTAATAAGTTTTATTTTTTTTCTCATTTAAGCAGTTTTTTTCTGTAAACCTTGCCGTCGTTTTCAATAACTGCCACATAGATTCCCGAAGGAATATTTACCGTAACGGCATTTTCGACTGTCGCCGGAGCTACTATTTGCTGCCCTGAAATAGTATAAATTCTCACGACAGAAACGCCGGTTGTTCCTTCCAATACCAAACGACCGGAAGCAAAATAAGCGTTAACCTCTCCTTTTTCTATTTTGATAGAAGGAATTTGAATACTTGTATAATCGTAAAAAGGAAGGTCGGTTACATAAAACTCGGCAATCCGCCAAGCCGACGAACGAGAAGAAGTTTGTTCGATCTTAATGTAACGCGCTGTTTGAGTAGCAAAATTAAATTCGGATACATTGTTTCCGCTTGCAATTAAAGTCCAGTCGACGTCATTGGAAGAAACATAGATTTCGACGCCTGCCGGAGCCGTATTATTTCCGGATTCCATTACAATTCCTGTAAAATCGTGATCTTCCAACATGTCTACTTTAAACCACTGTCCCGGCCGTTGATTTTCGCTCATAGTAGACCAGCGCGTACTCACATCGCCGTCTAAAGATTTATTAGCGTCTTCGTTTCGCACCGAAGCAGTCGCAATCCAACCTGTCCTGTCTATGAAGTCGCCGACCTCCGTAGCCGGTTGACCGCTAAATCCCAAGTTATTCAACCATAAGCCGCAATCTTCCGTATTCAAACTCCCTTTATTGATCAAAGACGATTCTACGTAAAATTGAGGTGCAGATCCTTCGGTAATTAAAGAATTGATCGGATTCACATTCGTAGCAATCAATTTAAACGCTGCATTGTCGGCTATAGATGCAAATGTTCGTTGTCCGGAATTAGAAAAGTTTCCTGCCTGCAATTCGATCGTTCCGTTCAGTACATCATTGGAGATATTTTGCGGTTGTCCCCAGAAGTCGGCGGCAAAAAATGTTACTTTACCGTCGAAAGCCGGATCTACCTGAATATAACGGTTATTATCCTTGTATTCTTGCAAAACGTCGCCCGCTCGTCCGGGAGCGGTCGTTACAATTTGCGAATTAATAAAACGGAAACCCTTGGTATTATCCACGGCGCCAATATAAAAAGCGTTCATTCCCTGATCGATTCCTTGTCCTAAGCAAATACCGCTCGGCGCTTTTCCGCTTTTAGCTGCAAGAACAAATCCCCGGTTGGAACCAAAATCAAAATTATTGTATAACACTTGATCTTCGCAATCTTCCAAAACCAAGAAATCCAAATGATTCCAACAATAAGCATAAGCTAAATCATGTTCATTCCTATATTTTTCCTGATCCGCTTGGGTATTGTCGGGCGAATTGGGCCAAGCGCCGAATTTTGTTTCGCCACCCGAACCATAAGCAATCTGGTTGAATTGGGAATTATATATATGCCCGTTTTTCGACCCGCCGCCCACTCGTATACCGTTTTTAAAAACATGTCCGGCTAAATAGTCCACAAAATGATTATCACATTTTTCGGTAAAGAGGTCCAATCCCCGGTAACAAGCTCGTAAGGCTATATTTACAATATAAACATCTTTATTTCCCCGTATAGTGTAGGGAAATTTATATACATCCAACCCATTTAAATCCGGCTCCGTTAATAATTGAACAATCTGTTCCGGATAATTCATAACCAATCCCCTGATACCGCTTCCTTCTTCCATCGTGATGAAGGGCGTTCCGTTTTCATCGCCTTTTCCTGCATAAATTTCCATCACGCTACCCGGTCCTGTAGGCAAAGAGGGTGTATCCATCGAACCTTTCAGTTCAACTCCCGCCGGTATCGTAATGGGGTTCTTAAAATTATAATGTCCGGGAGGCAAAAATACCACGCCTCCTCCCTGCGCTTTTACAGCATTTAATTGACTTTGTAAGGCGGCTGAATTATCATCGTTCGTCACGCTTACCCCATTTGCAGTAGCTAATGAAAAAGCGCTTCCTGAAGGTTTTTGAACAAATTCATACTGGTTTTTATAAGGGAAATGCGGCAATTCTTCCATTTCGACGGGCGTATGATCGATGATGCACATGTAAGTGGACAAATTCTTAATTTTCGGACTATCGTCCTTGAATTTATTCCCTGTTATGGCGGCTATCGCTTTACTTCCTAAAATAACATGTTCGGATTCCCCCGTAAAATTGCAATTGATAATAGAAGTTAATCCGCTACGAATATCTATCGCACCTTTCTCAATGGTACACTGATTCATTATTATCTTGGTCGTATTTCCCTGCGTAGCATACAAGGCCGCCTTTTTTGTGTTGAATTCGCATCCTTGTATCTGAACAATTCCTCCGGCGCCTTCCGGTATATAAAAACCGAAATCGCAGTCGTTAAATTTATATTCATAGAACATCATTCCAGCTCCGGCTACCGCCGCGCTATACACGCCATACGTACAATCGGTAAATTCCATCCCGTAATTATGCCCGTTAGGAGAAGTACGATTTCCATTATCCGTGTTATAAGACAAATCCAAACGGTAACCGATGCGATATCCTTCCGCCCGAACCTTATTGATGAAAGACCAGTCGTTTCGCCGCATCACTACAGCTGTACCGTTTTGACGGATATAATCTTTATGCGGGCCGTCAATCGATGGCGATCCCGGCAATCCGGAACCCGGCCAGTAATCGGGAGAAAAATCCACGTTATCAATACGCCCGACTTCGGCAATATTATCAATTTCGATTCCGCGTTTTAAGGGAGTACCGTAGATTCCGTGACAATTGGGAGCGCCTCCGCCGTTCCTCCGGGAAAAAATAACGCCATCGTAAGCATTAACCAAAGTAATATTGCTTGCCAAGGTATAATCGTTTCCCCAATAACCCGATTGTCCGAACAAAATAGCCGGAGTATAAGGCTTAATATCGTCGGGATTCTGATCCGGATACCAAATATTCAAATCCCTTACCGCAGCAGAGGGCTGTAAAATAAAGAAAGAGCGGGATTCATAAGCGGGATTCTCGTCCACATCATACTTTCGCCTCGGTACATCTTTTACCATTAAGATAGTACCTTTAATGGCTTGTCCTTTTACCGGTTTTTCCCATTCTCCCCGAATAGTAACTCCTTTCGGAATTGTCAGGGATACCGTGTTTGTGTGAGAAAATAAATATTTTCCTTCCGGAACAAACAAAACGCCGCCATTAGGCGTTCCGTCCGGATGCGTTCCATTGTTTCGGCTTCTTGAGCCTAAAGCATCCAAAAGAGATTGAAAAAGCATTGTTTGATCGGTTGTTCCTGTAGGGTCGGCCCCATAGTCCAACACATTCAAAGCAATAACAACAGCGTCGCTCGTTTCGTATTGAGGCGTAATCCGTTCCCACTTAAGAGTGATATCTTCTGCAAAAACAGTTGTACAAACAAACAGCAATCCCAACCAAAACGTTTTTCTAATGAGTGTAAAATTTACTAACATGATACTATGTTTAAGGATTAAATAACTATTATTTTATTCATTTTTATTTATCGTTTAATTTATAATCGGGCTTGCCGGTCATTGTTATTTCCAGCAGCCCGCCTTTCATTAATTCCTTATGGGAAAAGAATAATACATCTAATTTTTCCCCATTCAATTGAGCCGATTGAATGTATTTATTCGCTTTACTGTTGTTAATAGCGCGAATTGTAAATACATTTCCGTTTTCCATGTTTATCTTCACTTCGTCAAACAAAGGCCTGCCAATAGAATAATAAGGGATTCCGGGACAATAAGAGTAAAAACCCATACTATTCAAAATATACCAAGCCGACATTTCTCCACAGTCTTCATTCCCCGACAAACCATCCGGATCATTGAAATAAAGCGTTTGTAATACTTTATCCACTAAATCTTGGGTCTTATACGGTTGACCCACCAAATTATAGATATGAATCGTCTGATGACTCGGCTCATTCCCGTGAGCGTATTGCCCGATCAAACCGGAAATATCGGCCGAAGCATTTTCGCCTGTTATTTTGGAAGAAACCGTAAACAAAGAATCCAACTTTTGGATTAACTGTTCTCTTCCTCCCATCAAATAAGCTAAACCATCCACATCATGAGGTACAAACCATGACCATTGCCAAGCATTGCCTTCACAATAATCGTCGCTATTATGATCCGAATGGCGGGGATCGAAAGGAATTTTCCAAGAACCATCCAACAATTTTCCCCGCATAAAACCCACCGATGGATCGTAATAGTTTTTATAATTTTTACTGAGATTCATATAATAGGTATAATCTTCTTCATAGCCCAATTTTTGAGCCAATTGTGCGATAAGCCAATCGTTATAAGCGTATTCCAAACCCTTGGCCACCGACCCTCTTTCCCTGTCGGCGGGAATATATCCTAATGTATTTTTGTAATGTTTACCGACCGGCATTAAACTGCGATGCAAAATGTTTCGATCAATTGTAGAAGATACATTTATTGTATCGTAAGAAGATGATTTTTTACAGGCAAGATATGCCTTTTCTACGTCAAAATCTTGTTGTTCTTTTAAATAGGAGTCTACAATAACCGAAACGGCATGATAACCAATCATGCAGCCTGTATAATTAGAAAGTAATTCCCACATGGGTAACAAACCGCCTTCATCGGACTTACGAATCAAAGAACGAATCATCGCCTGATTTTCGGAAGGAGAAATAATTGTATTTAATGGGTGTAAAGCCCGGAAGGTGTCCCAAAGAGAAAAGACGGAATAGTTCCGGTAATTTTTATCTTCTTCGATCCGGCCGTCCATCGTACGGAAGCGCCCGTCAACATCGGAACTAACCACCGGCTCTAAAGCGGAATGATAAAGAGCCGTATAAAAAATAGTACGATGTTTTTCGTCCGAAGTAGAAATGGCAATTTTAGATAATTCTTTATTCCATCTATCGTGAGCGTTTTTTCTTACTTTATCGAAATCCCAATCGCTTATTTCCGTATCCAAATTATTTTTTGCTCCTTTCGCATCTACCATAGAGATTCCTACTTTGGCCAGGATTTGTTTTCCTTTATTGGTTTTATCAAATTTCAAAAAAACCGTTGCATCGCCTTTTTTCGTGTAAGAAAACGGTTCTGAAAAGCAGGCATGAAAATACACATAACGATTAGGCGCCCAACCTGTCACCTGTTTCATTCCTTGTATTTCATAATCGCTAATTACATTTATTTCGGATTGAAGTAAAACTCTATTATGAATGGTACGCGATAGATCGATAAATAAACCGGGGGCATCCGATTGAGGAAAAGTATATCGATGGAATCCGGCGTGTTCGGTAGCCGTTAATTCTACCTCAATATGATAATCGTCGAGATATACTGCGTAATAGCCCGGACTTGCCTTTTCTTTTTCATGCGAAAAAGAAGAACCGAAAGAAGGCTCGACGTCGTTACCGTTAGGAGCTATTAATTGAGGAACTCCTGTATAAGGCAAAAAGAGGACGTCGCCCAAATCGCCAATCCCCGTTCCGCTCAGATGGGTATGACTAAATCCTAACAAGCGCGTATCGTCGTA
>JAISOJ010000068.1 GCA_031275735.1 Dysgonamonadaceae bacterium | reverse complement strand
CGTTTCCTTGAGACTCGCGAGCGGCTCACTTATGAAGTTCTTTATGGACTTTATGGAAATGATTGGTATAAGCATTTTCCTACGGATAAAGATGTATACGAAAAAAGATTGATTCATTTTTATCTGAATGATGAAATTGTCTGGACGCATCCAGATTACACGAATATTACTATTCCGTCAACTCATGACTCTGTTCATATTTATCCCAACATTCTGGATAATGAATCCATGATTATTTCGTCAACGCCTCTGCAACAAATACAAATTTACGATGTAAGCGGTAGATTAGTATTAAACTGCAAAGTAAACGGAAAAACGTATCAGTGTCCTGGATGAACAAAACCGCATTGTGGAACGTAAATTCATCCTGGCCTATTGATGAAAGGAAGTACGACAGGCGAAGCAATGCAAGAAATAAATGAAAGGGGAAGCAATGTGGGGAAAAACTGCATTGCTTCGCCATGCGTCGAATTTACGCTTTGGGGCTAATTTTTTCAGCATTTTTTTGCAAAAATGATTAAATTTTCTGTATGGGTAAATAAAAAAGATCGTACATTGTACTCTGGATGTAACTTCGTTATTTTGAAATTCTGTTACTCAGAGGGGTTATTCGGAAAGATCTATTATCTTTGCGAAAAAAAAAGAGATAAACGAATGAGTAATTGGTTCCGCCGTGGAGTTGCCGGATATTTACCATGACATTAAGTCTGAAATACCTGCAATACTATCTAAACGAGTTCTATTACAAATTAACAGAAAACTTTTTGACAGATTTATGCCGGTTGCCGTATCTTACAAAAATCAATTTTAGGCGTAACTGAGAATAATCATTTATAAATTATGGAAAATTTTGAAAAACGTTACGAAAAAGTACCCGTATCTATTTTCTCTGACGCAGAAATTGCTTCGGAATTAGTAGCTAAACAAGCGGCTGCATTAATCAGGGCTAAAGCGAAAGAAGGAAAAAATTGCGTTTTGGGTTTAGTTGTGGGCGCTACGGCTGTAGGAGTGTATGATTATTTAGTTCAACTCTATAAAAAAGAAAATCTTAGTTTCAAGAATGTAGTTGTTTTCAATATTGACGAATATTATCCCATCGCTAAAGATGAATTGCAAAGTCACTACCGTTATTTACATGAATATTTGTTTAATGAAATAGATATTCTTCCCGAAAATATTCATTTGATACCCGGAGATATTGAAAAAAAGGACATTCCTGCTTTTTGTATAGACTATGAAAAAAAAATAAAAGAAGCGGGTGGTATTGATTTGCAACTCTTGGGTTTGGATGGACGAGGACAAATCGGGGCGAATGAACCGGGTTCTATGTTTAATTCCCGTACGCGGCTCATTACGTTGGACTATACGACCCGCATGGGTGCAGCCAGCAACTTCTTTGGCGAAGAAAATGTTCCTGATTATTGTATAACTATGGGAATCAACACCATCATGGAGGCCAAACGAATTATTATAATGGCGTGGGGTGAAGGAAAATCCAAAACCGTACGAAAAATGGTGGAAGGATCTGTAACGGAAATGCTTCCTGCTTCTGCTTTACAGAATCATCCGAATGTTTCCTTTATTTTTGACACGGCTTCTGCCGCTGATTTAACCCGAATAAAAACGCCTTGGCTAACCGGTACGGTTCGTTGGAGTAATAAATTAACTCGTAAAGCCGTTTTTTGGTTGTGTGATAAATTGGATAAACCAATCTTAAAATTGACAGAACGCGATTACAACGACAGCGGTTTAGGTGAATTAATCTCGGAAATTGGTTCGGCAAATAAAATTAATATTAAAGTTTTCAATGATTTACAACATACGATTACCGGATGGCCGGGAGGAAAACCTAATGCCGACGACAGTACTCGCCCGGAAAGGGCTTTACCGTTTCCCAAGCGAGTAGTCGTTTTTAGTCCTCATCCCGATGACGACGTCATTTCTATGGGCGGTACTTTAGCCCGTTTATCCGAACATGGGCACGAAGTGCATGTAGCTTACCAAGTTTCGGGAAATATCGCCGTTTTCGACGATGAAGTAATCCGCTTCCTCGATTTTGTCCGTGACGTTACTTCGCTTTATGATTTGGATCAACAAAAAACGCAAGCAGCTTATTTGGATACCTTGGCGTTTTTCAAACATAAACGTCCGGGACAAATAGATTTACCAACCGTCGCTGCATCCAAAACAGCTATTCGTCAGGGAGAAGCCAGATCTGCTTGCCGCTATTTGGGTATTCCGGAAAACCGGATACATTTTCTGAATTTGCCTTTTTACGAAACAGGTACAGTAAAGAAAAAGCCGATTAGCGCAACTGATATAGAAATCATTGCGGATTTGCTTCAGGAAGTGAAACCCCATCAAATTTTCGCTGCCGGTGATTTATCCGACCCTCATGGAACCCACAGGGTTTGTTTTATCGCTATTTTGGAAGCTTTGAAGCGGCTGAAACATGAAAAATGGATCAATGATTGCCGTTTGTGGTTGTACCGAGGCGCCTGGCAAGAATGGGATATTGCCGAAGTAGATATGGCTGTCCCATTAAGTCCCGAAGAAAGCCGCATCAAACGGATGGCCATATTCAAACATCAATCTCAGAAAGATCGCCCTTTGTTTCCGGGAACCGACCCGCGTGAATTTTGGCAACGCGCCGAAGAGCGCAACACCGCTACTGCTACTAAGTATGATAAATTAGGTATGGCTGAATACCAAGCCATTGAACTGTTTGTCCGTTACCGCTTTGAAAAAGAATTTGCTCAGTAGTTTATCCGGAAAAATTCCTTTGCGGATGGTTTTAAAATCCGGATAAAATTATTTAACTTTGTCCGGATTTTTTATGTCTATGAAAATTGTCATGCAACAATATCCGGAAAATGATCCTCAATATAAAGGACTTACTGTAAATCAAGGTATTTCTTCTCCTCCAATTATCAACCCGTATTTAAATGGGAGGAAAAAACGACGGAATTTTACTCCCGCCGAATACGTTGAACAAATTTTAAAAGGGAATATTACCGTTTTGAGTCAGGCAGTTACTTTATTGGAAAGCCAAAAAAACGAGCATCAAGTTATCGCCCAGGAACTCATCGAAAAATGCCTTCCCTATTCGGGACATTCTGTCCGAATAGGAATTACCGGCGTGCCGGGAGCAGGTAAAAGCACTTCTATTGACGCTTTCGGAATGCATTTAATCCACGATCGAAATAAGAAATTGGCGGTTTTGGCTATCGATCCCAGCAGCGAACGTTCTAAAGGAAGTATTTTAGGCGATAAAACCCGTATGGAAGAGATTTCGCGCGAACCGCATGTCTTTATACGTCCTTCTCCTTCGGCAGGCTCTTTGGGCGGAGTTGCACGTAAAACACGTGAAACGATTATCCTTTGCGAAGCTGCCGGTTTTGATACCATTTTTGTTGAAACCGTTGGCGTAGGACAATCCGAAACAGCAGTTCACTCGATGGTTGATTTTTTCCTTTTAATACAATTAGCCGGAACAGGCGATGAGTTACAAGGAATTAAGCGAGGAATCATGGAAATGGCCGATGGAATCATTGTCAATAAAGCCGACGGGAACAATATTGAAAAAGCCAATTTAGCTGCAGCTCAATACCGTAATGCTTTACATCTATTTCCGTTGCCGCCTTCCGGCTGGAATCCGGCAGTATTAATTTATTCCGGTTATTATAAAATTGGAATTACCGAAATTTGGGATATGGTTTACCAATACGTCGATTTTACTCAAAGAAACGGCTATTTCGACTTGCGCCGTAATTCTCAGGCTAAATACTGGATGTATGAAAGCATTAATGAACAATTGAAAAATCATTTTTACCAAGCTCCCGAAATAGCAAATGAACTGCTTGTCAAAGAAAAACAAGTATTAAATTCGGAAATCAGTTCATTTATGGCGGCGAAACAAATGCTTGACAAATATTTTAGTTTCCATAGGCCGTGTAAATTGTCAAATTCACAAAAAGAGTAATTTATAGGATAAAATCGAAAATCCGTTTCTCTCTGTACATTTTCTTTAGGGTATTTCCAAAGACTCCCAATTTTTCTCCATCCGTCTTTTTTTCCTACAACCGTTCGGTAGCATAAGAATCATGCACAGGGACCTCGTCTTCTTTTATCCAAATCACCGCACTATCATATTGCCGGTTAATGTTTAAATAAATTCCCGTTTTCATCAGAAATTCTCCGGTAAATACATTTTCGTTTCCATCAAAAGAGGAATGTCCGTTGAAGGCATTTAATTCGACGAGTTTGTATTTCTTGCTTGCATCCAGACCTTTCAATTTGATTTCCAAATATTTGGTTCGTTCATGCGGCTTCAGGCTATAGGCAAATAATACCGATTCTTTTTTGTCTTTACTCACATACGCCAACGTTGCCCATGCTTCTTCGGAGTAGGGAGAGTGAATACGGTACAAATCACCCAGTTGCACAACCGAACGAATTTTTTTATAATTTTCGACGGCTTGCCGGGCAAAAATCCGATCTTCGCCGGCAATATCCCCGGGTTGCAATTCCATGCCCAAACGGCCTGACATAGCTACATCGAAACGGAACTTGATCGGACTGGTCACGCCTGTCTGGTGGTTGGGACTTGTCGAAACATGCGCGCCAGTCGCCATCGCCGGAAAAAAATGATTTGTACCATATTGAATAAATACCCGGTTGTACGGATTAGTATTATCGCTTGCCCAAAATTCGTTATGGTAACGCAAAGCGCCGAAATCCAAACGACCGCCGCCGGACGAGCAGAGTTGGATCATCACATCAGGGAAGCGAGCGCGTACTCGTTCATATACACTATATAATCCTTTTGTATAGTCAATCCAAAAATGACTTTGGCAGTCGCCGGACAAGAAATCGGAACCGACATTTTCCACATGGCGATTGGCATCCCATTTAATATAATCTATATATTTCGACAAAGCCATCACATCGACAAAAGTTTGATAAACAAAGTCTTGTACTACAGGATTAGTCAAATCCAGTAGCCATTGGTTGCGTAACGTAAGTATTTCCCGCGTTCCGCTTTTAACGATCCATTCGGGATGCAAACGGGCTAAATCACTTTCGGGATTGACCATTTCCGGTTCGATCCAGATACCGAATTTCATTCCTCTTTGATGGGCGTAAAAGGCAAGATAGTCAATTCCGCGCGGCAATTTCCAGATATTCACCTGCCAGTCGCCTAAACCGGCATTGTCGTTATTGCGGGGATAACGGTTACCAAACCAACCGTCGTCCAATACAAACAATTCAATACCAAACTTGGCAGCATCATCAATCATTCCGGTGATTACTTTTTCATCGAAAGTAAAATAAGCCCCTTCCCAACTGTTGAGTACAATGGGGCGAAGGCTGTTGCCTGCCCGTAGAGCATATTTCCTCGACCAATCGTGAAAATTACGCGAAACGGCGCCTTTTCCCGATCGGCTATAAGTCCAGATCATTTCCGGTGTTTCGAAGCGTTCGTTACCTTTCAGCTTATAGGTCGAAATGAATGGATTGACTCCTGAAAGAATATTTAGCATACCGGTTTCATCCAACTCGAAAGCAAGACAATAATTTCCCGACCAAGCCAGACTGCCTCCATAAACTTCTCCTTCTTCCTCCATTGCAGGATGGTCAAAGGCTATCAGGAATGATGGATTCTCCGACTGGGTAGTGCGTACTCCTTTTTTCGATTCGATTTTTTTGATGCCGGGCTGTAGTTGTTCCTCTTTCAATTGCATTTCGGCAGCCCAAGTGCCATGAAAGTGGGTTAGGTAATAAACCTGATTATGTAGTGGAAGATAAGCGGAAGAAATAATCCCCAATGCAACCGTTCCCTGTTCGTTATGGCTGATTACCGTTCGCTGTGAAATCACATTTTCTTTTTGGTAAGCGCTGAATACCACATCCACGAAAAACGGATAAACCGCATCTTTCAAACGAATAACAGTTTCCGTTGTATTAGAATCAATCGACCTGATCTCATGTCCCGCATAGAGCAGTTGCGTAGTCAAGACTCCATCGTAATGGGTTGCTTGCAAAGCCGGTTCCTGATAAGAGCGGTGTCCATAAGCCGGATATAATTCGGGAGAGAAGTCTGTCCGGGTATCGGGGCGACGAGGAAATATCCGTTTTTCAAACCCTGAATAATCGTTTTGTTTTTCTCCAAAATACTGATAAACAACCTTTTTCTCTTGATTTACAGTGAAAACCATTGCCAAATCAGCAGTTTCAACTTTAATCACTTCCGATTTCACGGCCAGTATAACAAACAATAATCCGAGCAGCAAAATTTTTTTCATTAAAAAATTACTATTTTTTTAGTTATAAATTTGTCTTTTTTATGTATTTTTACAATGTAAATTCCTTGTTTTAGGTAAGATACATCCCATTCTTCCGCCTTCGTATTCCGAAACAAACAGATTTGTTCTCCTTGCGTGGAGTAAATGGAAAGCGATCCGGGCGAACCATCCCAACCGTTGTATCTGATTTTACGATCGGCTTGACTATAAAAGACTGTTTGATTATCCTCAGAAGAAATAATATCAATAATTTGTTGGCTGTCGGGATCTTTGAATACAGGTTTAGGAGCAGAAAGCGCCGGCGTATGGTTATCCACGTAGGGCCAGCCAGCTTCGTCCCATTTGATCCGGCTGAGCAACAATACCCTGCCAACTTCGGGATTGCTTGCCTGATAGGCGTGATAAAGAATCCAATCATCGCCCGCGTCATCGACAACTATCTCTGAACAGTGTCCGGTACCTTTAAACTGTGTGTTGGAAACAATTACTAACGAATATTTATTGTCCGACATTTTTTGCCCGGCTTTATTCAAGTAAGTTCCAGTCAGGGAAGTAGAACGGCCTACCACCAAGCGGTAATTACTGTTAACGCCATCGCAGCACGTGCCGGTAGAAGCAAACAGATAATAATATTCGCCTTTTTTATGAATGTACGTTCCTTCAAAGTTGGTCCCTGCTATTTGTATCTTCTCACTGCCTTCTTTGAGCGATAATCCGTCATCGTTTAATTCGATAATCCAAATGCCGCCTCCATAACTGCCCCAGATCAAATACTTTTTTCCGTTTTCTTCGTAATAATTGGGATCGATGGAATTGGTTACACCAATCTCATTGCTTCGAAACAATTTACCCCAATCGGTATAGGGTCCTTCCGGTTCGCCGGCAACAGCAATGCCTATACCGCAAGTTTGTATGCCGTTCCAAACCGACATAGAATAGTACAAGACATATTTTCCATTGATATAATTAATATCCGGAGCCCAAATTCCGCCGTCGGATTCCCACGAAGGGCGGCCGGTTGGAGTAAATGCTCTCCGTACAAAACTCCAATTTACCAAATCTTTCGATTTATAAACAGGCGGAAGATAGGAGTTGGTAGCGATCACATAGAAATAGCCGTCGGCAGCATGGATAACGGTCGGATCCGGCACATCAACCGCCAATACCGGATTCGTATAAGTATCATCTGCAAAAAGACGGATAAACGATCCTGAAAGAAACAGGATCAAATAAATTTTTAGTTTCATTTTTCGACAGGAAAAAATAATAATATGAGATACATAAAGGAACGGCATGTAAGCCAGCCGCTCCTTTATATATTTAACAATCAACGCGACAACATCACTTTGGATGTGTCGGCATTTCCTTGCTTATCTATAATTTTCACAATCAAAATTCGGTGGCCGTTCTGCACGGTAAGCGTACGGAAGCCGTTGCCGACTTTGCCTTGCGTAATTAAAATGCCACGGAGGTCATATACCTGAACGTCGGCTTGCAAATTTGCCGGAAATTTCAACCGATTATCAAAGAACAATACCGGAATCTTAGTTTCCTTCAATATCGGTCGAATACCGTCGCCGGATTTCGGCTTAATTACAATATCGTCGAGATAAATGATGTTACCCGCTTCCGCAGGTTGACCGAAAGCAAACAGGAAGGTGGTTACTCCTTCTTTGTCCATAGGTGACGTATCAAACGTGAATGTTTCAAATTCGTTATCTCCGGAAAGTTCTACATTATAATCGAAAGTAACGTTGCCTTCTGCCCTGAAACAGAATGCATTGTCAACCGGCGACTTGGCTTTGAATGAAACTGTATATTGTTTTCCTTCAAGGGTGCGATAATTCGCTGTTCTGAATTGGTAAGCCCACCATTCTGCCGCTTCGGATGGTTCCAAACATAAACATTTGTTATCTGCATTTTGAGGATCATTTTCTATGGTGTACGTCCAACTGCCGGCGAATGTACCGAATGTAAAATCTCCTAAAACATTTTCATTAATAGTATTTGTTTCAAAATTTTCCGATATTTCAGTCAATTCCGGAATAATGACTTCGACGATCTCAATATCATCCAGCCATACCGTACTGCCGGCTACCGTAGGCGATCCCAATGCCCACACAACGCCTACCGGCCCTTCATTCTCTGCCGGAGTTGTTTCAAAAGTGATGGTTTCAAAAGTATTCTGCCCGGAAAGAGGGACGTCTTTCTCAAAATTGGTAGCTGCTTCTAATTTGAATTTGACTGTATTGGAAACGTTTGATTTAGCTTTGAATGATACCCTGTATTTTTTGCCTTGTTTCACGGAATATTTCAGCGTTCTGAACTGATAAGCCCACCACTCTGCCGTTTCAATTGGTTGCAAACGCAAAAATTTGTTATTGATATCTTGCGGATCAACTTCCAAACTATAATCCCAACTGCCTGCAAATGTACAGAATTCAAAATCACCTATAGTAGCGCCATCCAGTGTTACAAAATTGAAATCTTCGAATAAATCCGAAAAATCCGGCAGAGGAAGGAGGGTAATTACTACGTCGTCTATCCATATTTTTCCGGCATTAGTAATTTGTCCGAAAAACCATTTGAAACCATTGGCATTGCTCGGCAAACTCTCATCAGGATCTTTTGTATTCATTACAAAACTAACTTCCCTGATTTCATTTGCTTCCTGAATTTCAATAAATTGCTGGAAATTTTTCCACCCTTCTACACGAAATTCAACCAGGTTGTTTGGCGTTTCCGATTTTATTTTGAACGTGATCCGATAATTACTATTCACTTCAAGCGGCATTTGATTTCTATTCAAAATGAATTGCAAGCCCCAGGGTTCAGACCCCGGATTTATAACATTCAAACAAAAGGATTGATTGCCGGAAATGGCTTCCTCGCCTGTCGCCACGTAGACATCCCATGAAGCTTCTTCGTGGAAACACCTTACCCATAAATCATCATAATCAAATCCGTTTTCTACTTCTTCCGGAGTTAAGGGCGTATTCTCAAAGTCATTTGAATAAATAACAGTTCCTTCTCCTTGAGCAAATATTCCCGTAACGGACAATAATAATACTAAAGTAACGAAAATTAATTTTCTCGTAACTATTCAGGTATATTAGCGACACACATCAAAGCACCCCAAACATTTTGAGAATTTTTGATTGCAGTATCAATAACGGAACGGATGACGGCAAAAGCCGAAGCGCCGTTGGTTG
>JAISOJ010000104.1 GCA_031275735.1 Dysgonamonadaceae bacterium | reverse complement strand
TGACTTTGAGCAGACGTTTGGGTAGCATGGGCAAAAGTCAACATGCAACCGCTAAGCGCCCCAATATTAACCACTCGATGCATACTGTTGAAAACAGCATACGCACGGCGGACAAACCGCTTAAAACGGTAAGACTGCCTGTTGCTAAACTCTTTTTGTTTCATACAAATTAAAATTAAGTTAATAAAATGAGGGTGCAAAGATAGACAAAATATTCCAAACGTTATCCCTGCTATGCGTATTCGAAATCCAATTCAATCTGTTTCACTTTTGTTTTTTCCTTTACTCCGTGATTGTGTTGCTCAAAACCATTTATGTCAAAGTTGCAAACAAGCGCTTCAACAACGTCCCTGCGATTTTCAATATTTCCTCCATTGTGATAAAAATGATCCTTTGTCAAAACATTAAATTTGTCCCAATACTTTTTAATCATTTCATTTTCACGCCAATCGTTGTGATGCCAGGTAGAAAGCACGAATTTTGCCTTTGTTTCACTTAATAACCGAAACAGATTTTCTTCATCTTTTTCTGTCCAGCCATTATAATAATCAACGTGTCGGCCAAAATACGGAGGGTCGCAATAGATAATATCGTTTTCGGTTGCCAAAGGTATTATTTCCACAAAAGATTTATTATAAAATTCCCAGTCAGGTTCAGGCTGTATAATTTGGGATACAGCATTTAATTGATTGACAATCTTTGTGATATATGCCTGTGCAAAACGATCGGGTTTCTTGCAAAACGGAATATTCCAGTTGCCTTTACTGCC
Organism: Dysgonamonadaceae bacterium; assembly: GCA_031275735.1. Classification (GTDB taxonomy): domain Bacteria; phylum Bacteroidota; class Bacteroidia; order Bacteroidales; family Azobacteroidaceae; genus Azobacteroides. The sequence continues at coordinate 1,851 of JAISOJ010000104.1, read as the reverse complement.
AAAACGCATCATTCCGTTAAACCCCGCACGCGAGAGAAAAATGAAATCAAAGGGGGAATGTTCACCACTGTTGAATCGGGAACGCACGGTCAAATAGTGGTCATAGCCGTTATTGCCGGCTTCTCGCAACAATTTTCCTTCATTTTCAAGATATTGACGCATTAAAGGAACTGTGATTAAACGTTCCTGCACCGACTTGTAAAAGTTGATAATATGCGGATTCGTATCATTCAGAACCGCCTTTTTGTATCTCGAATTAAAAGCTACAACGCCCGTGCCTAAAAACGGCTCAATCCATCGTCCGCTTACTTTCGGAGCAACTTCCTTAATCCAGGGGACAAGTTTAGTTTTTATTCCCTGACTTTTAATCGGCGGTACAATTGCTTTCATATTTAACCGACGTTTCGTATTCTTCCTGCAACTTATGAACTCGAAGAAATCGTATAAATATTTTTGTAAACATCAATAAACCCTTTGACCGACCATTCGCCCGTTTCAGTGGCAACATAAGTGTACAACCTTTCGGCAAAAGCATCTAACATGTTTTTAAACTGTGATTTATATTGTTTTTTTATCATAGAAATCAAAATTTATTTGCGGTAGCAAAGATAGATGAAATTCTCCAAACTATTACGTAAACAAAATAAAGGCAAGGGATTTTTCGCAGGCTTTCATGAATCAAACATATTAATAAATGCAAAAAACGATTTTTTTTTTGTGAAGGTAAAAAAAAAGCAATAACTTTGAAGTCATTCTTTATTAAAAAACTAATAAAAATCTGATTACAATGTCAAACTCAATGTCAAGAAGATCATTTCTTCGAAAAGGGAGTGCGGCCGCAGTTGGTTTAACAATAATACCAGGTGTGGTAATGGGGAGAAGTTTCAGTGGACAAACGGCTCCCAGTGATAAATTGAATATCGCCTGTGCAGGCATCGGCGGTATGGGATTTGCGAACCTGAAAGCAGTTCAAAGTGAAAACATCGTAGGCCTAGCCGATGTTGACTGGAAATACAGCAAGCAGGTTTTCGACCATTTTCCCAATGCAAAAAGGTATTATGATTTTCGTGTAATGTATGATGAAATCGGCAAGGACATCGATGCTGTAATTGTTGCCACAGCCGATCATACGCACGCCATCATTGCTGCTACAGCCATGACGCTCGGCAAACACGTTTACGTACAGAAACCGCTTACTCACAGCGTTTATGAATCCCGTTTACTCACCAAGCTGGCTGCCAAACACAAATTGGCGACCCAGATGGGCAATCAGGGCGCTTCGGGAGAAGGCGTTCGCCGGACTTGCGCCTGGATTTGGGCAGGAGAAATCGGCGAAGTAAAAAAAGTGGAAAAAGCTCCTTCCACGCTGAAATGGGATTTGTTTCTCGGACCGGCGCCCGTGCGTCCTTACAATCCGATCTATACGCCCTGGAATTGGCGCGGCTGGTGGGATTTCGGAACAGGCGCTTTGGGCGATATGGCTTGCCACATCATGCAACCGGTGGCCGAAGCGCTGAAACTGAAATATCCCGTCAGTGTTCAGGCAACTTCAACCATGCTTCTGTCCGAATCGGCTCCCAATGCAGAAATTGTTCATTATGTTTTCCCTGCTCGCGAAAACCTGGCGAAAGTAGCTATGCCCGAAGTAGAAGTCGTATGGTACGACGGCGGCTTGTTGCCCGCCCGTCCCGAAGGATTGCCTGCCGGAAAGAATCTGGATATGCAGGGAGGCGGCGTGATTTTCCACGGGACAAAAGATACCCTGATTTGCGGCTGTTACGGAGTTGATCCGTATCTTCTTTCAGGAAGAAAACCCAACTCTCCCGAAGTAGCGCGCAAAGTAACTCTTTC
>JAISOJ010000101.1 GCA_031275735.1 Dysgonamonadaceae bacterium | reverse complement strand
CTGGCGGATTTGATAAATCCGGAGCATGAGCTGGCTCTTTTGGCAAATAAAATAGACTGGAACTATTTTGAGGAAGCGTTCAAAAGTTTGTATTCCAACAAGCTGAGCCGTCCCTCCATGCCCATACGGTTTATGGTTGGCGTTCTGATGCTCAAACATTTATACAGTCTTGAGGATGAACAAATACCGGAGTATTGGGTTCGGGATGTTTACTTTCAATACTTTTGCGGCGGGGTGTTTTTCGAGCATCAATTCCCCTGCGATCCGAGCGATTTTGTTCATTTCCGCAAGCGTATCGGTGAAGCGGGTTTTCAAAAGATTTTTGCTTACAGTGTACATCTTCACGGCAAAGAAGTTGTCAAACAGTCCCTCTTTGTTCTGTCTGACACGACGGTTCAGGGCAATTTTACGACCTTTCCGAGCGAAGCGAAGATGTGCGGTAAAGTGATAGCCAAATGCAATAAGATAGCAGAAAGCGAAGGGATAAAACAACGCTGCAAAAATATTGAGGAGAGTTTAATAATGCAAGGATATGCCAGATGGCATCCGATCGGAGGAGTATAAGTAATAGTGTTTTTTCATGGCGATTATTTATTTTATTATTATTTTTCCTGATTTTATAATCTCGCTATCCTTTTGTATTTGATATAAATAAACTCCTTTTAAATTTTGATTGACCGGAATTTGCTCCGCGTTTGAAATTATCGTTGTTCCAAACAATACTTGCCCCATTGGATTAAAAAAGGTCAGTTGGCAAGGGAAAAAGGACGGTTCACCTTGTATCTTGATAACATCGTTTTCTAAAAATATCTCTATTTGCATTGAGTTAACTTCATAAATTCCAGTTGCTTGGTAAAAACAAGTATTACAATCTGGATTATTCAGGTATTTCACTTCATTTCCGTGCTTAAGACAAGCTAAACGATAAGAGATGCCTCCATCCATGTGGGGTCGACACAAAAACCAAAACAATCCTTGAGTACTTCCGATTTCTTCTATGCAAACATTTTCTCCATATTCATTTGGCCATATATGGTCTCCTTGATTAATATATTGTTCAGAAGTGTATTTTTTGACACCATTTTCGTAGGAAACGTCTTTTATTATGCTTAAACTTCCTTTGTATTTTTCTTCAAAGTAATCTATATAACCAATTACGTCGTGCCATATCGTATCGCCTACGTTTTTCGAAAAGTCATACAGTAAAGTTTCATTGCGAAAACTGGGAAACCGATACCAAACCTTTTTTCCTTCTTGTCTAAAACAGCCATAGTATTCGTCTTCCGCATCTATATTCAATGTAGTATCATTCAGCAAATATAATTTATTATAAAATTTGTTGTCTATAATCGTATCGCCGGATAATCCATAATATTCTTCATATCTGTCGTTTATTTTAATATTCCAGATGGCATCCGCTCGGGGGAATGCATCAACTACTTTACCGCAATAACCCCATCCGGGAGCTAATTCCGGATCAAAAAATGAAACCGTATCCTCTTTGGCAAAAGCAATGAGTTGATATTCATTGTTGCAATCGCACGTAGCATACTCCCTGACAGGACTGTCAAAACCATTCACACTGCCGATTCCTTCAATCCAGGTATCGCCTTCTCCTATATGAATTCGCTTTCGCCGTTCCCCGTTGTAAAGCCAAATACTGTCCACATCCTCAACAGTCGGTGTTCGCGAAATATATCCGCTTTGAGCTTCCGAATGAATAATATCGCCTTTTTCCACGCCAAAATCATATAACAGATATTCGTCCGAATAAGAATTGTCAACGGCATATATTTTTTGATTTTCTTGTCGGATAGCGGTAAATGGGTAATAAGCGGAACATTGTTTGTAATTTTTCTGATTGATAACCGTATCTCCTCGCAAAGACCATTGAATGGGAGCCCAATGATAGATTTCGATTGCCGCATATATTTTCGCTTTGTATGACCAGCAACTTTCCCGCCAAAATAGGATGTGGAATCGTTGCCTGTCTGCAAATCATTTTCTTGTGAATAAAGCACAGAGGCGCTACACACAGATAAAAGTATAGAAAGAAATGTTTTCATGGCGTCATTTTTGATAAGTTGATAGATAAATAATTAATAATCTCTAAATGCGGTAAAGGTATAAAAAAACAGTTGTTAACAAAACAATTTGCAACTATTTTTTACATGTTTTATAACACAACTAAACAACACTGTTTTTCAGCGATTTAGAGAGAAAAAAAGTTAAAAATCACTATTGATCGACAAAATCCGATCATATTTTTATTCAACTGATAATTAATTTATTATATTCAAAAAATAGTTATTTTTAAAAAGCTTCCACCTGAATCAAACAACAATAATTGTATTGCGGAAGGGGCTTTATTTCTGTTTTGATGACCTAATACAAGTCCAAATGACTGATAAAGTGCATCCGTATCAGGGCTGCAACTGTCGAAAGGCTTTGTTTGATTTCGATTTTCGTCTCAAAACAGTAAGCAGTAAAGGCATCTTTGGAGACGAGATTAATGTGCGATCGGCAGCTACTACTTTCAACTTTAAGAAGAAAATGAACAAATGGAAAGTTCTCCTCTTTTCGCTCGAAAAATTTTTCCGACCTTTGGATGCTTTTTTTCTTTTCCTTAAATTTAATCAATCAAAAAATCTATTTTTTAAGGGGCGATTAAGTAGTTATTTTATTTTCTCCATTTTTCGGAAAAATTTCTTTCAAAAAATTTGGACGGATTGTTAATTTTAACTTAATTTGCTCGATTTTTCACACTTCGATTGATTTGTTAAAATGATTTATTTTTTTACACGATTTTTTTTTGTTTTTTTTAGGAAATGTTAAACAAAAAAAAGTTTACTTTGTTCATTAATTATACCAAGTATATAAAAAATGAGAAAATCAACAATTTGGTTACTTGCAGGAGTGATGGTTTTTGCTTTTATAGGTTTGCTTTATTTACAGGCAAATTACATCTATATTATCATAACCAATCAGGAAGACCAATTTAAAGAATCCGTAAAAAGAAGTCTTTATCAGGTTTCTCATGATTTGGAAATAGATGAAACAACCAAATACCTAAATGATCAGGTATTCTCGTTTCGAAAAAAATATTTAAGAAAAGGAAAACAATCTTCCGACCCTACGCGGATAATAATGAATGAACAACAACGTTTGCCTATAAACAATCCGGATGGGCTGTCCGCCAAAATTAATATAAATATAAACGGAGAGATTGATGATCAATTACCCGTTTTGCCCAGTTTTGGAAAAAGCACTGTATCCGCAACGTCTAAAGTTATTCAGGACGCCATGGATAATTACCTCTACTACCAAAACTTATTAGATGAAGTAATCAAAAACGTAAGTAAGAAAGCAAGCGATAAACCCATTGAAGAACGGATTGATTTTAAAAATTTAGACAATTACATTAAAACAGAATTGGCAAATAATAACTTAACTTTGCCATTTACTTTTGCTGTACTGGATAATGAAAAAAAAGTTATTTATCAAAGTCCGAATTACAGTGTCGTACCCCAAAACGTCTATTCTCAAATATTGTTTCCGCGGGACCCGCCAAACAAATTACATACATTACAAGTCGTCTTTCCAACACAAAAAAAATATGTATTGAATTCCATCCGGTTTTTCGTTCCTTCTATTGTATTTACAATCGTTTTGTTGATTGTATTTATATTTACTTTATACATAGAATTTAGACAAAAGCGTTTGTCGGAAATTAAAAATGATTTCATTAATAATATGACACATGAATTGAAGACGCCGGTAGCAAGTATTTCTTTGGCAGCTCAAACATTGAACGATACCGACGTCGATTCGCCGCAATTGATGAATTATGCAAAAGCCGTTATTAGCGATGAAAGCAAGCGATTGGGATTTTTAGTAGAAAAAGTATTGCAAATGTCATTATTTGAAGATGGCTCTACTCAATTCAAAATAACCGAATTAGATGCAAACGATTTGATTGCAAGTATTGCCAATACTTTTGCTTTAAGAGTGGAAAAAGCAGGAGGTACTTTAGACATTGAATTGGAAGCTATGGATTCCACTATCATTGTAGATAAAATGCATTTTACCAATGTATTGTTCAATTTGATGGAAAATGCAGTTAAATACCGGAAAGAAAATGTCCCGTTGGAATTGATTGCAAAAACGGCTAATGCCGGCGATAAAATCCTAATTACGATTCAGGACAATGGGATTGGTATCAAAAAAGAAAACCAGAAGAAAATATTCGACCGGTTTTATAGGGTTCACACCGGAAATAGACACGATGTGAAAGGTTTCGGTTTAGGTTTGGCTTATGTCAAACGAATTATTACCGAATTGGACGGAACAATAAAAGTCGAAAGCGAGTACGGACAAGGAACAAAATTCATTATTTCCTTGCCCTATATACAAAATTAACACTATTTAAATATAAAATTATGGAAGAAAAAGTAAGAATCTTCATGTGTGAAGACGACGAAAATTTAGGAATGTTATTAAGAGAGTATCTACAGGCAAAGGGATTTCTTGTAGACCTATTGGCAGATGGTGAAGCCGGAGCAAAAGCTTTTCCAAGGGAAAAGTACGATATTTGCATTTTAGACGTTATGATGCCCAAAAAAGACGGTTTTACTTTGGCTCAAGAAATTCGGGCAATCAATAGTGAAATTCCCATTATTTTCCTTACTGCAAAAACAATGAAGGAAGATATTTTGGAAGGTTTTAAAATCGGAGCCGACGATTACTTGACGAAACCATTCAGTATGGAAGAATTATTGCTTCGCATTGAAGCTATTCTTCGTCGTGTAAGCGGCAAAAAAAGCAAAGAAGCGGGTACTTACACAATTGGCAAGTTCATTTTTGATACGCAAAAACAAACGCTAAGCAACAATGGACAAATAGTTAAATTGACCACTAAGGAAAACGACCTGTTAAGTTTGCTTTGCGCAAACGCCAATGAAGTATTGGAACGCAATTATGCTTTGAAAAAAATTTGGGGCGTAGTCGATTATTTCAATGCACGCAGTATGGACGTGTATATTACTAAATTAAGGAAATTATTGAAAGAAGATCCGAACATCGAAATTATGAACATTCATGGCAAAGGCTACAAGCTTATAGTGCCTACCGAATCTCCTGTTTCGTAACATGCGTGTTTACGTGATTTTATTTTTAATTCTGTCCACTTGTCTAAGCGCTATGACGCAAACTTACGACAAGTGGATAGAATTATCTTTTCGGTATATGGAAACCAATCAATTGGATTCTGCCGAAATAGCGCTGAAAAATGCGCTCCGAACAGAACCGGCAAATCCAATCAATTCTTTTTTATTTAATAATTTAGGAACTTTGCAACGACGGATGGGTAAAAAGGAAGACGCCTTACTTTCTTATACGGCTGCGTTGTCTCGTTTTCCTAAAAATGAAGTTTTTTTAAACGCCCGCGCTTCTTTATTCACTGAAATGGGGCAATTGCAAAATGCTTTAATCGATTATAACAATTTATTGAATGAAAAACCGGATAATCAAGAAGCTTTATACCAGAGAGGACTATTATTCCTGAACCTGAAAAATTTTGAAGACGCAGAAAAAGATTTCGCCCGAATGCTCGAATTAAACCCAAACAGTTTATACGCTCGATTAGGATTTGCTTCGCTTTACAAAATCAATGGAAGCTACGAAGGAGCGGAAATCACCTATAACTATATTCTTGACAAAGAACCGGAAAATCTGAAAGCATATGCCGGACGCGCCGAATTGTATCTCCTAATGGAGAAACCAGGAAAAGCGCTTAGCGACATCAACAAAGCCATTCGCTTGTCGGAAGAGGAGAATCCATATCTTTACATAATCAGAAGCAAAGCGCGCCTTTTATTACATGAAAAAAAAGCGGCGGAAGAAGATATAGATAAGGCGCTTTCTTTAGGTTATGATCCGATGGAAGCCGAAGTTTTGCGAAAATTTACAAAGAATCAGTAAGCAAAAAAGCGCATCGTATATCTTTTTATTTTTATACCGCTTGCTTCCACATTCTTTCAGGTTTTGTCGTAAATCACAAACGATAAAACAAAAAAGGATATGCTTTTCTAATATCATGCAAATAAAGCAAGAAATAATTGATAAAATAACTAAAATTCCAAGCCAAATCAGCTAAATAAAGTTAAATACAAGTTCCTTGTATTACATAGTATTTTTATTTATTGTATCTTTGCATGAAAATAGATAAAAAATGAATGTCGGCCACGTAAAATCGCAAATGAGAAAGGGATTTTTGGAATATTGTATACTGTTGATTCTTAAAAGTGAACCTGCATATTCCAACGATATTATACGGATATTGCAGGAAGCCAAATTAATTGTGGTAGAAGGAACCTTATATCCTCTATTGACTCGACTGAAAAACATGAACCTATTAAGTTACCAATGGGTAGAATCCACACAAGGTCCTCCTCGCAAATATTATTCTTTAACACAAGACGGTAAAGTATTCTTAAAAGAATTGGAATTTGCATGGAACGATATTAATGAAACAATCAATCATTTAAAACAATTATAATTACAACAGATATGAAAAAAACAATCAATGTAAACCTCAACGGTAGGGTTTTTACAATAGACGAAGACGCCTATCAATTATTAGACAATTACTTGCGTAATCTTCGGATTTATTTTCATAAAGAAGAAGGATTTGCTGAAATCATCGCCGATTTCGAATCCCGTATCGAAGAATTGTTCAGTGAAATAATCCGGCAAGGATACCAAGTAATTAACATTACTCAAGTAGAAGAAGTAATTGCTCGTGTAGGAAAGCCGGCCGATTTTTCGGAAAAAGAAGCAAGTAACGATGAAAAACAAATACCTTATCAGGAATATAAGGAAAAGAAGAAAAAATTTTTCCGTAGTTCGGATGATAGAATAATTGCCGGTATCTGTTCCGGTCTAAGCGCTTATTTCGGATGGGACGTTTTGCCGGTACGTATTGTATTTTTCATCATGATATTTGCTACATCGCTATGGATTATACCGGCTTATTTGTTGTTTTGGATTTTATGCCCTGAAGCACGGACAGCAGAACAAAAATTACAAATGCGAGGCGAAGCGATTACCGTAGAAAACATCGGGAAAACAGTCGCCGCAGAAATGGAAGGGCTCAAAGGAATGGAAAATAACAGGGGCTGCCTGAGCAGTTTTGTCGCATTTGTCGGTACTTTCCTTAAAATTTGCTTTATCGTATTGGGTTGCATAATTGGCATTCCGGTATTTTTTGCTATTATTCTGACAATTATTATCCTCTTTTCCGTATTATTCGGAATCGGAGGAGGAGTCATCGGTTGCTTGCCTTTTGTTTTTTCCGGAGAAGCTGCTTTTTTAACGGTTTCTTATCCGATCCTTGCCACCATTACTTTCATAATTCTACTCATAATCCCTTTGTTTACGCTTATTTACGGAATTGTTGCTTATTTTTCCAAACCCAAACCTCTACATGGCGGAATTAAATGGACTATCTTTTTGATTTGGATATTAGCTTTGATATTATTTTTATGTTCGGGATTCCGAATTAATAACGAAGGAATACAAATTAATTCGTCCCGGTGTTGGAATTGGAATGTTACGTCTGATAAAACAGCAATTCAGGGTAATGGAATTTTTGCCGAAAAAGAATTTTTTATAGCTCCTATTGATCATGTCACTATTAACAACGGTTTAACTGCTCATTTGCAAATTGAACAAATAACCGGCGATAGTGTTTCTATATGCGTAAGCGGGGACGAAAATTTAATAAATGAAATTGAATACAAGGTAAACGGGAATGACCTATATTTATCTACTTGTAAAGATTATCGTTTTCATTCGGACAATAATCTGATTATCCGAATTAAAACGCCTTTACTGAAAGGAATTAAGTCTGAAGCGATCGGGAACATATCCATGAATAAGTCATTTCTGTGTGAAGAATTAAAAATCGAATTAGAAGGCACCGGCAAATTCGAAGCTGATAGTTTAACGGCTCAATTATTAACCGTCAAATTGAAAGGAATCGGTACAATCTATTTGGCAGGAAATGCAGAAAAAACCGATTTCAAAATGGAAGGTTCCGGAAAAATCGATGCCTCGGAATTGATTTCAGAAATTGTTTATGCTCGTTTGGAAGGAATCGGTACAATCCGGTGTAATCCGACGCAATATTTAGATGCGAAAGTTTTCGGTATAGGGACAATTACCTATAAGAACGAGCCGGAAAAGAAAGATACCTATACTATAGGGATCGGTAAAATAAGTTTAGAATAACTTTTTAAAAATGATCGGTTTTATAGTTTATAATTTATAAAATGGCTTTGATAAAATCAGTGAGAGGATTCACTCCCCAAATAGGAGAAAACGTTTATTTAGCGGACAATGCAACGATTATCGGAGATGTAGTGATTGGCGACAACTGTAGTATCTGGTTCAATACGGTCTTGCGTGGCGACGTTAACTCAATTCGAATAGGTAACCGGGTAAATATCCAAGACGGAACAGTGATTCATACTTTGTATGAAAAATCGGTAGCCGAGATTGGAGATGATGTGAGTGTTGGGCATAATGTGACCATTCATGGGGCAAAAATTGAAAATGGTGCTTTAATAGGCATGAATGTCGTAGTATTAGACCATGCTGTCGTTGGCGAAGGCGCTTTGATTGCGGCCGGTTCGGTCGTGCTGAGCGGAACGCATGTAGAACCGGGCAGTATTTATGGCGGAACACCTGCCAAATTCATTAAAAAAATCGACCCAGAACAATCGAAAGAAATCAATCAGAAAATTGCACGGAATTATCTAATGTATGCAGGATGGTACAAGGAAAGTTAAAAATTCAAGAAAATATTTTTTCATAAATTTTGTGGGTGGCGCCAAGATTACGTTCCACGTAGCTTTTGGCGCTTTTTCCTGCTTCCTGTAAAAGGAAATTATAAGCTAAATATTCGTTCATCCGACTGGCAAAAACATCGGGAGCGGAGATAGAAACGCCACCCTTGCAATCGATTAATTCTTTTGCTTCTTTGAATTTACGATAATTCGTTCCAAATAATACCGGAATGCCATATACCGCCGGTTCGAGGATATTATGGATTCCTACGCCAAAACCTCCTCCAATATATGCAATGTCCCCGTAACGGTAAATGTATGAAAGCAATCCTATACAGTCGATTATCAGGCAAGAGGCTTCTTGTATCTCGTCTTCTTTCGCTTGCGAATACCGCACAAAAGGCCGTTTCAACTTCGAAGCGATTGCTTTGAGGCGGTCCTCGTTCACTTCATGCGGCACAATAATCAGCTTCATTTCCGGCGTTACATTAAAATATGGGAGTATTATCGCTTCATCTTCTTCCCAGGTACTTCCAGCCACTAAAGCAAAAGATTTATTCGAGGTCCTATTTAAAAATTTATCAACCATTCTGATTTTTTTCTGTTGCCGATAAATTTCCTGCACTCTGTCGAAACGAGTATCTCCTGCAACCGTAATATTATCCCTGATATCCAATGTCTTCAACAGTTCTTTGGAGTTAGCGTCCTGAAGGAAAAACCACTTGAAGTTTTTTAATACTTTCCGGTACGCTTTCCCATACCAACGAAAAAAAATTTGATTAGGACGAAAAATGGCAGAAATGATGTAAGTAGGGATATTCCGTTTTTTCAGTTGGCAAAGGTAATTCATCCAAAACTCATATTTGATGAAAATAGCTATGGCCGGACGAGCCAAATCCAGAAACTTAGTAGCGTTACGAAAAAAATCGAAAGGAAGATAACAAATGAGGTCAACACCCGAATAATTTTTTCTCGCTTCATAGCCCGAAGGAGAAAAAAAAGTCAGCAAGATTTTGTATTCCGACTTCTCCTTTTTTATTTTTTCTATCAAAGGACAGCCTTGCTCGAACTCGCCTAAAGAAGCGGCGTGAAACCATATATAAGACGCTTTAGGGTCGATTTCTTTTTCAAGGAGAGCGAACGTTTTCTTTTGTCCGGACAACATTTTTTGCGCTTTTTTATTAAAAGGCGAAACCAAACGGACTACAAAAGCATAAAGAGCAATTGCTATATTATACATTTTTTTATTTCATTTACTTGTGACTCGTAGCTTATTTTAATTCTGCGATTGCTTTTTCCAAACGTCCAACCACTTCTTCTTTCCCAAGAACCTCAATAATATCAAAAATATGCGGACCTTTGGATTCTCCTACAAGAGCTAAACGGAAAGCATTCATAATATTACCCATATGATATCCTTTCGATTCAATCCACGACGTCACAACCTTTTCAACAGAATAAACGGAAAAATCATCTATTTCTTGCAAAATGACCACTAACTCTTGCATTTTTTCAGGAGAATCTTCTTTCCATCGTTTTTTTACCGTCTTTTCATCATAAACAACAGGAGCTATAAAAAAGAAAGCCGCTTGATCCCAAAGTTCATCAATAAAATTAATTCTTTCTTTAACCAAACCGACTATTTTTATAACTTTATCCAACGAAGTATCCACTTTTCTTGCTTTTAATAAAGGATAAAAAAGATGGGCGATTTCTTCATTTGATTTTAACTGAATATATTGATGATTAAACCATTCGCTTTTTTTATAATCAAACTTTGCTCCGCTTTTACTGCATCGTTCCAAAGAAAATAAGGAAATCATTTCATTTAAGCTAAGAATTTCACGGTCATTGCCCGGATTCCATCCCAATAAAACGAGAAAGTTAATTAAAGCTTCCGGCAAATAGCCTTCTTCACGATATCCCGAAAAAATAGCTCTCGTCGCGGGGTCTGCCCATTGCAAAGGAAAAACAGGAAATCCCAAACGGTCGCCATCGCGTTTACTTAATTTTCCGTTGCCTTCAGGTTTCAACAGCAAAGGCAAATGAGAGAACGCCGGCATCGTGTCTTCCCATCCGAAATAACGGTAAAGCAGTACGTGAAGCGGTGTTGATGGCAACCATTCTTCTCCTCTGATGACATGCGTAATCGCCATTAAATGGTCGTCCACAATGTTTGCCAAATGATAAGTAGGAAGATTGTCTGCCGATTTATATAGAACTTTATCGTCTAAAACAGAAGAATTTACATTTACTTCACCCCTAATTAAATCGTTTACAGAGATCAATTGATTAGGTTCAATTTTAATACGCACCACGTATTGTTGCCCTGAATCAATCCGCGATTGAACTTCTTTTTCAGGCAAAGTTAATGAATTAACCATCGCCAAGCGAGTAGAAGCATCGTATTGAAAATTAGCAATTTCATTTCGTTTATGCTCTAATTGCTCCGCAGTATCAAATGCAAAATACGCCAATCCTTTATCTAGCAATTGATCAACGTATTGTTTATAGAGCGATTTTCTTTCGGATTGGCGATAAGGACCATATTTACCCCCTTGATGCGGACCTTCGTCAAATGAAACACCTAACCACTCAAAAGAATTGATGATATACTCTTCTGCCCCTTGAACAAAACGCTGTGAATCCGTATCTTCGATTCTCAAAATGAGGTCCCCTCTATTTTTCTTTGCAAATAAATAATTATATAAAGCCGTTCTAACTCCTCCGATATGCAAAGGTCCTGTAGGACTGGGAGCAAAACGAACCCGTACTTTTCTTTGAGGCATAACTAATATGTAGTAATAATTTTTTTCTGCAAAATTACGATATTTATCTTTTTTATTAGTACATTTCGGAAAAATTTGTTGCCATTATGGAAAAGAAAGCAATTAAAATAGCGCCTTATATTTATTTTTCGATAGTTACTTTGTTGATTATTATCCTTTTTCCAAGAGAAGGAAAATTCAGGTATTCGTTCATGGAAGGGCGTCCTTGGAAGTACGGCTTGCTCACAGCACCATTCGATTTTCCGATTGATAAAACAAGCGATGAATTGAAAAAGGAACAAGACGCCATTATTAGTAATGTTTATCCCTATTTCCGAATTGATAAGGAAATTGCTCAAAAACAAATTCAACGATTTAACGAGGCATATAAAAATTTTTCGCCGGAATATGGGGACATGCATTACAAACGATATATCGACCAAATGTTAACGGAAATCTATTCTACCGGTATTGTTTCTAACGAAGAATACGAGTTTCTTATTAATAATCAATACACTGCAATTAAAGTACTGGATGATAAGAAAGCGGTTTCCGTTCCTGCCTACAAAATTTTTACTATTAAATCGGCTTATTCGTATATCTTAGAAAAACGCCCAATGGAATTAGACATTAACATACTACGATCAGTCGGTCTAAATAACTATTTGCAGGTCAATATTAAATACGACGAATCCCTAACAGAAAAAGTTAAACGAGAAGACTTACAGGAAATAGCCCCATCGGACGGTATGGTGCAAGCTGGGGAAAAAATTGTAGACAAAGGTGAAATCGTTACCGAAAAGACTTACAACATTCTTCGTTCACTCAAACAGATTTATGACAGGGAATCCGGCAGCGTGCAACGGCAAAGCGGATTTATAGTGGGCGCTTCAATATGGATTGTTGCATTAATGGCTTCTTTATTGCTTTATCTGACTTATTTCCGAAAAAAAATCTACGCTGTTACTAAAGACGTAGTATTCTTGCTTTCCATGTCGGCCTTCTTTATTTTCCTGACAGAAATAACGGTTACCTACAACCTTTTCAATATTTATATCATTCCTTACTCCATCATTCCGGTCGTCATCAGGACTTTTTTTGAATCGCGTACGGCACAAACAACGCATCTTGTCACCATTCTTATCTGTTCGCTGATGATACCGTTTCCTTTCGAATTTATTCTTATCCAATTTATCGTTTGCATGGTAGCGGTTTATATGCTGAAAGATTTAACGCAACGTTCGGAACTAATCAAATGCGCCTTTGTCATATTCTTAGCTTATATTGTTACTTATTTAGGATTCCTTTTCCTGCAAGAAGGCGACTTATCCCAACTTAACTGGTACTTGATTATTTACTTTGGAATCAATTTTTTGTTCGTCATGTTCACTTATTCGCTCATCTATATCCTGGAAAAGATTTTCGGATATATCTCCAATGTTACCTTAGTTGAATTATCAGATATTAATACACCGGCTTTGTCGACTTTGTCGGAAACCTGCCCGGGAACGTTCCAACATTCCTTGCAAGTGTCCATGTTGGGAACAGCCGCTGCAGCGAAGATCGGAGCCAATCCTCAGTTAGTACGGACAGGTGCTTTATATCACGATTTAGGGAAAATGAACAATCCCGCTTTTTTTATCGAAAACCGTCTGGGAAACACCAATCCTCACGATAACTTAACACTGGAAGAAAGTGCCCGAATAATCACCAGCCATGTTCCGGCCGGCGTAAAAAAAGCTTCCGAATACAATTTGCCCCCTGCAATTGTCAAATTTATTCAAACGCACCACGGTAAAGGAAAAGCAAAATATTTTTACAATATGTTCCGAAATCAAAATCCCGACGCACCGGTTGATGAAGAGGCTTTTTCGTACAAGGGCAACAATCCCGACACAAAAGAAACGGCTATCCTGATGATGGCCGATTCGGTGGAAGCCGCTTCCCGTAGCCTAAAAGATTATTCGGAAGAATCAATTCGCAATTTGGTAAATAAGATTATCGATTCGCAAATCGCCGATGGCTTCTTAACTGATACTCCTTTGACTTTTAGTAATATAACAACAATAAAACAGGTTTTTATTGATAAATTGGCATCCATGTACCATTCAAGAATTACCTATCCTGAATTAAAAAAGGAAAGGAAAAATTGAAATGTTTATGTCACTTGTCGGAATATTTGTTAACAATTAAGTTTACCAAATTTTCAATATTTTTACTATTGGTTTTTTCAATCTCAGCCATCATTTCGATGGTTCTGGTTTGAGTTTTTATCAATTCCGAAAGATCGTCCACGTTAATCGGATTGCCGTTAAGTTTATTTTTAGTTATATCTTTAAGTAATTTATATTCAGCCAATTCTTCCTGCATCGTAGAAGAATTTTTCATTTCGAGTATATCGCTAAGTTTTATTTCTAAAAATTCGGCAATTTTTTCTAATCGCCGGATAGAGATATTCGGATTTTTTATCGTTCGATTGATACTGTTTTCTTTAATGTTTAAACATTTAGCCAATTCGCGTTTCGTTTTTTTCTTTTCCTTTAATAATCTTTCAATAATATTCTTTTGTGATTCAGGCATATAATTATTCTTTATTTATTTGATAACTAATTTGATAATTGATCAATTCGTTAATAAAACTTGTTATATAACAGCAATTAATATGCGTTTTTATTGCGTATTTTTATCTATAAAAATGCAAAACTATTGCAAAGTTTGGCCCAAATATAACAAAAATATTAGAAATACAAATCAAATAATCCCCAAATTTGCATTTGATATATCCTTTTCAGCAAGTTTTCGTATTTTAGCGCCGGATAATGGAAAAACACTAAAGCTTGAACGAGCGTTTTATCTCTTTTTAATGGAACATGATAGGCGTTGCCTTTTTATCGCATTCTGCAAAAATCATCTATTTTTCAATACCTCGATAACATAACCGCAAGAAATAGAGATAAAAATTTCAAAGAGAATAACGACTGATTGAACTAAAAATAACTATTTTTGCATTTAGATACTAAAATACCCAGACTTCGTGAGTTAAAACATTTTTACATTTTTAAATACGACATGTATGAAAAAGTTTCTTTTATTACTCATTTTGGGCTTATTATCAAGGGTTTTTGCGTATGCTTATTTGCCGCGGCAAATTCGGATGACGTGATGATTTATTACGATGAGAATGGCGTCGAAGCTACTGTTACCTACAAATCTACTTTCGACAGTGGGTTAGTAGTAATGTGGTTATTCTTGGTGAAGTAGTTTATGGCGAGATTACTTATATTGTTCTTCCATCGGAGAACAGGCTTTTTTCGATTGTAATGGATTAACATCACTGACCATTGGTAATTCGGTTCCTGCCATCGAAGGTGGGACTTTTTTTAGGATGTAGTGGACTGATAGAGATAAACAGTAAAAGAAAGAGGATAATGATTAAGCCACAAGGTAATCGTCCGCTACTATTTCTCCGGAAAACCTTTTGCTTTTTACGACTCACCCGATTGCCATTCCGCAAACCTCCCCCAATCAAGGTACTTTTGATACAATTTGGAATAAACGGCACATCTTTCCGCATTAGGCGTATATACTCTGCCAATCCCTTTTCCCATGCCCGTTTGTGCCTGAGCAACATCCGCATAAACGCCGGCCGCTACAGCGGCAAACATGGCGGCGCCCAATGCGCAGGCTTGTTCCGCTTTCGCTACTTTGATAGGCATGTCCAGTACATTTGCCAAGATTTGCATCACGAACGGCGATTTTCGGGAAATGCCGCCGATAGCGATTACTTCCTCGATATGAATATGGTTTTCGGCGAAGCAGTCGATAATCGCCTTCGAGCCGTAAGCCGTAGCCTCGACGAGCGAGCGGAAAATCATCGCAGGAGTAGCGCCCAAAGTCAAGCCCGTAATCGTACCTGTGAGCGCCTGGTTAGCGTCGGGCGTGCGCCGGCCGTTCAACCAGTCAGTTGCAATAATTGTTTCGGAAACCGGCAGTTTTTCCGCCTCCAGGGTCAGTTCGGAAATACTTTTTCCCACCAACTTCGAAAACCAGGCATATATGTCGCCGAAGGCCGATTGCCCGGCTTCCAGACCGATCATTCCCTCTATAACCGAGCCGTCGACTTGTCCGCATATTCCCGAAATCAATTTTCCCTGCATCTGTTCGTTGGGAACAACCATCACGTCGCAGGTGGAAGTGCCCATCACGCGGACGAATGTACCCGACTTAATCTGTGCGCCGACAGCGCCCGCGTGACAATCCAATGCGCCGACTCCTACCGCTACTTTGGCTGTTAATCCCAATTTCGCCGCCCATTCGCTTGTCAGGCAGCCGGCGAATGTTCCTCCTGTCTGCGTGTGCGTATATAAACGCGAACGGATGCCGGAAAGCAGCGGCTCAAAGGCGGTTATAAATTCTTCGGAAGGCAAGCCGTCCCAGGAGGCGTGCCACATTGCCTTGTGCCCGGCGGCGCAGCGGCTGCGCAACATTTTTTCGGGTTTCGTGTTTCCCGTAAGTAAAGCCGTCATCCAGTCGCAGTGTTCCACCCATGAATACGCAGCCTCCCGCAGAGACGTTGCCTGCAACGTCTCTCTGTCGTCATGCAATACATGAGCCATTTTCGCCCACACCCATTCGCCGGAATAAATGCCGCCCGAATACATTGTATAATCGGTAGGCCATTGTTTTGCCAGGCGGTTGATTTCGGCGGCTTCCCCGATAGCCGTATGGTCTTTCCAAAGGATAAACATGGCATTCGGATTTTCAGAAAATTCGGACAACAAGGCCAAAGGTGTTCCCCGCTTATCGATCAATACCGAAGTCGAGCCGGTAGTATCGAACGAGATGCCGACCACATTTTCCGCCACGTCTTCGGGCGATTTCGACAAGGCTTCCCGCACCGAATCAATCAAAGTTTCCGTATAATCCAGCGGATGTTGCCTGTATTGATTGGCCTGCGGGTCGCAATATTTTCCTGCCGACCAGCGGGGATAGTTTTTTACTGCCGCAGCGATTTCTTCGCCGCTGATTGCATCAACTATTAATGCCCGGCACGAATCGGTGCCGTAGTCTATTCCTATTACGTATTTCATGTCATATCCTATTTTATTTCGTTCCCTATTATGTTAAGCCCGGGGCTGTCTCAAAAGCCTCAGGAGAAAATTTACTTAACACTACATCCAAAATCTCTTTTACCGAATGGATTCAATAATCACTTCATTATCTTGAATGTTTGCACTCCGTTTTTCGCAATTGCCTTGACTACATACATTTCCGGAAATCCGTTTGAGGGATTGCAGCTGTCGAAAAAGCCTTGCAGATTTTTACCTGAATAAACCCAAACACCTTGGGTATTATATACATCCACCTTTTGAATCTCGTTTACATTCGGAAACATATCCGATGCAATACCGGTTTCAATCCGATTGGGCGAAATCCGCAAAGCGTTGATATAAAAAAATTTATTTCCATTATTATTGTTCGATCCGGCGCCGGCTTCTATCCTGATCGAACCATCCGATTTCGGTGAAACATTTTCTACAATTGCCGCTTCCGAAGTATTATCGGAAGCATTCGTAAAAACCGTTTCTTCTATTCTGCCGTTGAAAAGGTATACATTACCGAAAAAGGATTCTACGGCGACGTCTTTCGGCAGTGTCCATTCGTCGATTGTCAGGTCGCTGCCGGCGGTAAATTCCATTCCGAAGATGTTAATCCCTGGTCGGGTCCGTTGAAATTGACTCCGCAGAAAGCATCCGTAATTTCAATTTTCAGCGGCGTTTCGTTCTCCAGCGTATCCAGTAAACTCGCCAAAGAAACGCCTTGTTCGAATCCCGACACGTTATTCCAGGGAACGGGCGCTTGCCTGTTACCGAAATTAATGTAAACAGGATTCATCAATATAAAGGTTCCGGCGTCGGGGATAATATAAAAATCATGCAGATCGGTTACGCTTTGAGGCGACAAAACCGCGTTATGTGCGGCAGTCCGGGCAAGTTCCGTTTTTCTCAAGGATAAACCCGCAGGAACAAATGTATTTTCCATCACCGATTTTCCCGTCAGTTTTTCATACCACGTGCAAGCGGCCGTATAACGTCCGAGACCTGTATCCAGATGAAAACCGTCCCTGCAAAGATTGTCGCCTATGTAACTCGTGCGTACATTCTGGATGGCCGTTCCCGACGGAATTACCCTATCGATGCCGACCTCCGATGCTATACGGAATACGGTATTTACAATGGCTTCATACATCGTCGTCTGGTTGTTGTTGTAATTGGCGAAACCGGAATGCGTGGAAGTTTGGGCATACGCCCATGTTTGATGCAGAACGTACTTAACTTGCGGATTGGCCGCCAACGATTGTACATAAGCGAGAAGATCGGGGAGGTAGGGAAAATAAGTGTCGTACATGCCCGAATTTTGACTGACTTGCTGGAATGAAATATAGTCCCAAGCTTCGTCTGCAATGGCTTCCGATAACCGTTTATTTTCGGCAACCGTCTTGATCCCTTCTTCATTGATTTTCCGATAGGAATAAACGGCGGCGGCGGTATTGGCATTGTTACGGTGTGTTTCCAAAGAACAGCCGCTAATATACATGTTGCCGATAATCAAGGTGTCGTCCGCGGCGGCGGCGATATCGTATAAATAATTTTCGACAGCGTCTTCGGAAAAGCTGTTCCCTATCGCCAATATTTTTATTTTTGCCGCATCCAGGTGCGAAAAGCAGAAACAAATGGGAATGAGTGAGACAAGTATCTTTTTCATTTTCATTTTTATTTTTTTATTTTTATTTATATCTGGGGCCATATGCTGCACAAGCCCGATAATCGGAGCCTTCGGGGTCTTCTCCATAGGCGGCCCAGGCGGAAGGACGGAAAATCGCGTCTTCTTCCACGTTGTGCATGCATACGGGGATCGAGAGCAAGGAGGCCAGCGCGATTAAATCGGCGCCGATGTGCCCGTAACTGATGGCGCCATGATTGGCTCCCCAATAGTTCATTACGGAATACGTGTCCTTGAAGCGTCCTTTTCCCGTAGTGCGCGGAACGAAGAACGTGGAAGGCCAGGTCTTGTCCGTACGCCGGTCGATGATGTCGAAAGCCTCTTCGGGAAAAGCAGCCGTCCATCCCTCGGCGATTTGCAGCGTTGGGCCCATGCCTTTCAGCAGGTTCAGGCGGCACATGGTAACCGGCATTCCTGCCTTTGTCAGCAGTTTGGAGGAATAGCCGCCGCCCCGAAAGTATTCCAGGGAGGAAGGTCCCCATCGGGTGGCTTTCAGCATGGCTTCGGTTTCGGCTTCCGTAATTTCCCAGAACGGTTTCATTATCGGTTGGCCGTTTTTCGTTTGTTCGCCCGTAGCGTCCAAAGTGCATGCGCCCGAATTGATGAGGTGGATGGCGCCGTTTTTCAGCAATCCGTCTGCTTCCCATCCTGTTACGCGTTTAATTGCGGCAGGACTCCAATAGGTGCGTACATCGGCAAATAGCTGGGCGGTATTGGTCAGCAGGTAGCCGAAGAGCATGGATACGCCGTTCAGGTGGTCGTCTTCGGTAGCGAATGGAATGGGAGCGCGCACGCCGTTCCAGTCGAAGGAAGTGTTCAGGATGGCTTCCGAAAAATCGCCGTTCGGCATGAAATCCGTCCACTGCCGCTGTCCCTGGAAACCGCCGACAATGGCATTGTGTCCCAAAGCTTCTTCTTCGAAACCTTTTAGATTCAATTTTTCATTGCCTTGCATCAAGTCGCGCATGATCAGGGTCATTTTGACGACGTATTCCCAATCTCCGTCCTTTTGTTCGCGCGTCCGTCGGATGGCTTCGGGATTGTGGTCGGGCAATTCATTGATCTTGCAGTATTTTTTTGTCCAAGCCAGGGCTTTTTCGTATTCGTCCCTGTCGTAGATTTCCTGTTGTACGCGCCGGAGGATTTCTGAGCAATCGACATATTCCGTCCGCATACCCAGGTATTCCTGCAGGAAGTCGGGATTGACGATTGAT
This sequence comes from Dysgonamonadaceae bacterium, assembly GCA_031275735.1. GTDB lineage: Bacteria > Bacteroidota > Bacteroidia > Bacteroidales > Azobacteroidaceae > Azobacteroides. The sequence goes on along the minus strand of JAISOJ010000101.1, from coordinate 27,386 downwards.
CCGGCTATCCCCATAGATACCGACCCGATTGCCAGGTATGATTTTCCGCGCATCATGGCTACTGCCAGGCCGGCTTTGGCGAAACGCAGGAGCTTTTCCTGTACGTCGTTCGGGATGAGCGTATCGCCCATGTCCTGTACGTCGCGGCCATAAATACCGAAAGCCGGCAGGCCTTTCTGGTTGTGTGCAGCCAGGGCTGCCGCCAGGTAAACGGCTCCGGGCCGTTCCGTACCGTTGAATCCCCAAATGGCTTTCGGGATGAGCGGATTCATGTCGATGGTTTCTGTTCCATAACACCAGCAGGGTGTTACCGACAGGGAAAGGCCTACGTTTTCCCGTTCGAATTTTTCGGCGCACCAGGCCGCTTCTTTTACTCCTCCGATACAAGTGTCTGCAATGACGCATTGTACGGGTGAACCGTCCGGATAGCGAAGTTTTTCGTTGTAAAACCGGGCTGCATTGCGAGCCATTGCCATCGTCGTTTCTTCCAGCGATTCGCGGATTCCTTTTCTGCGGCCGTCGATAATCGGCCGGATTCCAATTTTCGGATAATTTACTTTCATTTTTTCCATTTTTTTAAATAATTTCAGACAATTTGTAGGCGAATACAGTATAATTTCATTCATATTCAATCGGATATATTATATTGTCCTTATCCATGCTTATTTTTCCATTATTATCAATGGCCAGGTTGGTAATATACATTTTGCGCGGATGAATCGTTGTCGGGTCGTAATGCGCGTGAAATACATAGCGCAGATTACCGTCCTTGTCCTTAAACATGGCGCCATGTCCTGTACCCGCCAATTCTTCGTTCGGCTTGTGTAAAATCGGATTTTCCGGCGCCTTTTTCCAGGAATCCGTCAGGGAACTTGCCGCAGCATAGCCTACTGCGTAATCCTTGCTTTGATAGTCGTTGGCGGAGTAGAGAAGGTAGTAGAGGCCGTTTTGTTTTGTTACGGAAGGCCCTTCTGCTACTTTGGCCTGTATTCTTTCCCATCCGGAAACGGCTTCCACACACATCTTCAAGGTATTTTCCCTTACGGACAGCCAGTCGTTTTCCAGTTCGGCGGACCAGATAGCGTTGCCGTTCGTAAAACGCACGAAAAACAGGTAGGGCTTGCCGTCGTCGTCGATAAACAGCGTGTTGTCGATGGATTTTTCCTCACGCATCGGCTGTTGTAGGGCCTGTTTGAAGGGGCCGAGCGGCGAATTGGACGTCGCTGCACAAATATGTTCTTCTGCCGAATAGAACAGGTAGAACGTTTTGTTTTCGGGTCTGTAACAGACTTCCGGCGCCCAAAACCATCGGTCGCCATACGAATTTTCTTTGGCGAGCGCTAATGTCGGGCGCCGCTTCCACAAAGTGAGGTCGCGGGAAGTATAAACCGGAATGCCGTCGTCGGAATTAGTGCCGTAGGCATAATAAATTCCTTCGTGATACAGTATAAAGGGGTCGGCAAGGGGGATATGCGAAGCGATTATTTTAGGCTGCGCCGTCGTAAAGCTCATTATGTCTCCGTAATGCATTGTTCCGTCGTCTGCAAAAGCGCGAAACTGATAGGAAGTTGCGGGAATCAGTTCGGGTATTTTGAAAATAAATTCATCGCCGGAGAGATTGTTTGTCCGCCGGTGGGCAACCGTATCATTGCCGTGTATCAATTCGATGCCGTAGGCGGAAATGTTTTCTTTCTTTCCGACAATGCGTCCTTTGCAGGCAGCTTCGGTACTCGTAATTCCCGCAGCGCCGAGCGTTGTGACTTGCAAGCGGGAATCGGCGTCTTCTTCTCCTTGACAGCTAAAGAAGTAAAGCAGAAGCAGCAATGAGATCCAACTTGATTTATTTGTTTTTCTTTTCATGTTTTTTTTGTAATAAATATTTAATAATCAAATTTTTATCAGTTTTTCGGAATAGATTTGCCTTTCGATTTGCAGACGCAGCCAGTATATGCCTTGCGGCAGCGAAGAAACGTCAATGATTGAAAAGCGGGGGTTGGCATTGGAGAGTTTCCGGCATATTATTTTTTTGCCCGAGTAATCATAAATTTGCATGCAGTCTGCTTTCAAATTTTCTCCCGCATTTTCTGCGGTAATGATCAGTTTGTCCATTACCGGATTGGGATAGATGTTTATCCCTGCGGAACGGTTTTCCATGCCTGCAGGGTAGTAATCGTGAATTTGCAGGCGGTCGAATCCCACCATATATACGTTGCCGATCGAAGCGGGATTTCTGCCCGTAAGAACTATTTTTATTTTATTTTCGCCTTTCTTTAGCGGCCCTTCGTTCAGCGGAATCCATTCGGTAGTGATAAAGGGATTGTAAGCGTCGACGGAGGCGCATTTTACGTCGTTGAAATAGACGTCGAACCGAGCGTAGTCGTTTGCCTTGGTGATGTTCATTTCCAGGGGAAAATAACCTTCGGCGGCCGAAATAAAAGTGTATTCTATCCAGTCGTTCGGAGCGGCGTCGCGCCACCAGGATTGTGCCTGACCGCCCCAGTTCAATCCGAAAGAGTCGTATTGCAGTTGGTTGTTTCCGCCGGATTTTGTATCGGGCATATTTTCAAATTCTGCTATTCCATATTTATCTACCGTATTGTTTATTAATTGATTGCGGTTTGTTACCACCTTTTTTCGCGCCATTTCGGGATTCGCGCCGAGATTGGATTGGCCGCTTTGGAGGTAGAAATAGGTAATGGGCGCATAGTTTATTCGTGTATAGGCCCAATGCCACATTTCCATGTCGAATTGCAATCGGGAGGAGAAGGGGATGGCGTCCAGCGATCGATAGCGCAAATTGACGGAATGGCCAGGCTCCAGGTTGCCGCTTCCGTCGGGTTGTGCAATAAACGGATGGTAAAATCGGGCGGGTAAACACCAGGCGTAGCCGTAATAGTCTTCGCTGCCTGTGCCGAAGGAGGATGGGAAGGGTTCGTTATCGACATAAATTTTTTCGTCGCCTTCGCCCCACCATGCTGCGGCGGTGTTGAACAGGGCGACTCCGTTGCCGGCCAGCTTGCCTTTGCCTGTGAGCGTCAGTAGATTCAAGTCGAAATGATTGCCGTTTTCGTCCCAACTCGGCATGTCGTATTCTTCATACCATCCGGCGCCGAAATACATGTCGCGCGCCGCGTCCCATGCCCGATCGGTCGACAGGGCTTCCAATGTTTCTACCTGTACGTTTTCCGCGCCCAGGTTTTCGAGGCGAATGGTGCATTGCTCCGAAAAGGGCATGAGCCAGTAGGAGGTCATTGTTCCGTCGGCGCTCACTTCGGAATACCACGATTTGTAGGCCGAAAGCCAATAGCCTGTTCCAAAAAAATCGCCTACGGGCGCCCAAACCCGCTGTTCGCCGTCGAATGAAATGGACAAAACGGTGGAGCGCAGCGCTTGCGGAAAGTCTTCGGCGGAGAGTTTGATTTTGAGTTGCCGTATGGCTTTGGAGCCTGAAAATTGCAGCGAAGCGTGTTGTCCGCTTGCCAGCAGCACGTTGTTGTTCTGTTGGGCAATTGCGGCGGACGGTATTTGCCGGTCGTAATCGCGCAAAGCGGCCACTACTTGGTTGAGCGTGTTTTTGCAGGTGGAAGCGACGTCGGTCGGGGAAAAAGATTGTACATCGGTTCCGTCGGGATACGTTCGGTAGTTGATGTTGTAATAAAGCACTTCGCCGTTCGGGGGCGATACAAGCTCGTTTTCACATTCCACCGTTATTTTGCAGGATTGTGCGTAAGGCAGGGGCAGGTAAAGGTTATACCCCCGTTGTTCCGCTGCCGTAGCGCTTGCCACAGATGCCGCGAGGGGCGCAGGTACCAGGCCGCCGTTGCCGAGATACGACAACAGTTCTCCCTGAATGACGGGCGTACTTTTTCCGTCCATGTAGATACGCAAGAACATGGGTTTGGAATAGCCCGCTACCGTTGCCCAAAAGCGTACTATGGCGCCCGGCCCTTGTGCATCGAACAGCACGTATTCGCGCCGGCCCCTGTTGGTTTCCGTTCGGATAAACTGATTGTTGTCTTCATTGCCGAACCATCCGCTGCGGTCGGGGTCGACGGAGGCGCGGTCGTAACTGCTGAATTGCTTGAGCGTGTAGGCGGGCGACGGAAATCGGACCATTGCCTCGCGGTCTATCAGTTCTTCCAGCAGCGAGGCGGTGGTGATTGTTTGCGCCGAAACGGTTGATCCGACAATGAATAACAACGCTATTAAAAAGATATTTCTCATCAATTGAATACTTTTAATTCTTAATTCTTCATTTTTAATTCTCTCTATTCCACGCACCGCAAATCCGCGCGCATCAGAAATACGTTGTACGGGTCCCATTGCGACATGGTGAAATAGAGCCTGTTGTCTGAAGCCTTGCACGGATGCATGAACTGTCCGTACGCTCCGGGGTATCCGCTAGTAACCAATCCCTTTTCGGGCGTCCAGGGACCTGTAATCTCTTGGGCGTCGCGATAAATCAGGCCGCTGTCGGCGTCGACATAAGCATAAATCCATCGTTTGAATTTTTCATGATACATCAGGGAGGCTTCCCCTACCCGACCGCCGATAAGGATTGTGGCCGCGTTTTCGTTTCCTTTTACCCAGCCTTCGTTTTCGTTCCAGTATTCGTAGTCGGCTTGTTTCAGCATCGACTTTTCGGGAATGCGCGCCAGGCAAGCCGATCCGTCCCGTCCCGCAGGCGTTCCCATCATATATACGTATCCGTCTTTTTTGGCGTAGGCCACTTGTCCGAAATTGCTGTTGCTCTGAAAAATGATTTCGCTGCAACGCTTCCAGGTTTCGCCGTGGTCTTTCGATGCATACAGCGCCGAATAGTTGGTAATCCATCCCGTCCAGGTGCGGATATTCATGTAGTGCAAATAATCGACTCCGTCGGCGTGAATGGCCGCCGTTGGGATGGAAGTGTAGTCGCCGTTGCCCGAAGTGTTTTTGGCAGCGTAGGCAATTTCCCGCGCGTTGCCGCTGTTGTCGAGCGCCATTCCCGAAAAACTCAGTCCGTCGTCCAGGTCGGTATCGCTGGAAAAGGCCAGTACGTTGGAACGCCAATCCCCTGCCGAGCCTGGTCCTCCGCCTACGGGCAGGAAGTTGCGTCCGAAAGTATCACCGAAAAACAAGCCGTAATAGCCGTTTTCCATATCCCAGATTATTCCCAGGTCGGTGCCTCCTACGTTGTAGCGTTCATCGGTTTTGTTTGGGTTGGGAATCCCTTCTCCGCTTAACGTTTTGCCTGTTACGCGCGCAATTTTCGCCAGATTGGAAACCAGAATGCCGTATCGGGTTTCGACAAACAGGTTTTTGGCGGCAAGCGTTTTGCCGCCGGCGTCCTGTGCCTGGAAAACGAAATAAAACTGTTCTTCATCGACCTCGTTCGGTTGATAGGTAAAAGTCAGAATTTCGGCGAGATCGTTTGCCGAAATACTTTTGTGCAGGACGGTTTCCCTGGAATTTCGTTTTTGGACAAGCAATTTTTGTACGGTATTTCTGTTCGTAATCCTTACTTCGACCGTATTCGAAACGGCGGAGGCGGTGTACAGGGTATCGGCGCTCAACAGGATTTCGACTTTCCTGTTCGAAATATCGTCATCCTTTTCCTGTCCGTTGCAGGATATGAAAAGGAAGCAAAGCGAAATCCATAAAATCATATCGAATTTGTATTGAATCATAAATATAAAAAATCATTTGACTACCTGTGTTAATGACGAACGCTCCACATGAAGCTTTTGAGACTGCCTCAAGAGTGCGTCATCCCGCGCCTGACGCGGGATCTCCCGAAAAACGGGTGTTGTCTTTCAGGGGATTGCGGGTCAAACCCGCAATGACGAACGCTCCATATGAGGCTTTTGAGACTGTCCCTTTCGTTAACAGTAGTCGTAAAAAATCATTTTACAACTGTTTTTTCGATTTTTGAACCTTGGGGTCCTTCTATCTTGACAATGTAAACACCCTTTTGCAGGGGAGCGCTGAAACGGCCGGAGAATGGCGTTTCGAGTACCTTTTGTCCCGCAGGGGTATAAACTTTCAGATTCAGTAAAGCGGCGTTATTGTCCGTTACGACGAGGTTTCCATTCGAGGAGGCGATTTTCAATCCGTCCGGCGAAAGTTCTCCAATGCCCGACTGCACCGCAAGCGACTGCACCGGGGCAAAGCTTCCGCCCAAACGGGCAGGGTCGATAGCCTGTACCGTCCATTCGTAATTGCCTTCGGGGAGGGTCAGCGTCCATTGTTTGTTGAGGTACATGTTGCCCATGCGGTTTACCTGACGGAAACCGTCTTTTGCTCCGCCAACAATGGCATTGGGGTAGTATAGCCATTTGCCTGTGGTTGCATTTTTGAGCGCGAGGTTGTAGGTGACGCTTTTTTTGGCGCCGATGTTGTCCGGCTCATTCCACGAGAAGGTAACTTTCCACTTATCGCCGGCTGCCGTTTTAATAGCCGACAGGTTGCGCGGCGCGTTCAGTTTGGCGTAGGCGGTTCCCGTCAAGCCCGGCGTCCAGGCCGCGATATTGACGTTATCGCCCCACACGTCGGTACTGAACGAATTTACGCCTTTGAAACCCATATAGACAAAGTCGACTACGTTGTCGCCATTGAGGTCGGCACATTCAAAATCCTGCTCCGACATGCCCGGAATGTAACTGTCGGTCAAATAATCATTGCGCGACAAACTTGTTTCATAAGTAAAATCACCGCCGCTATGAATGTTGTCATACACATACGTTTTTTGTAGCTCGACACCAGGATCAGCATTCCATCCGCCGAACAGTACGTCCACATCGCCGTCGTTATCGAAATCCTGCAATACATCCGCACCTTGCATTGAGAACTGGCCGGCCCTGTCCAAAGCAGGCAATTCGGTAAAATACTCATTGTGATTTAGACAGATGCGGTTGTGTAATGCTTCCATATTATCCGGAATCATATAAAATCCGTCGCCAACAAAAATAACATCCAACCATCCGTTGCCGTCCAGGTCGCCCCAGTCGCAGCTGCCAAGTCCGGAATTAGCGAAGTCGTAGCCGACGCTGAAATGTCCTGTTCCGTCGTTGGCAAAAAGCACGGTTGCCCATCGGCCGGGATACAAATCAGGGAAAGTTTCGTTAACGGCGCTTGCCGGCGGGATATAGCCTTGGTAAAACAAGTCCACATCGCCATCGTTGTCGAAGTCGCCGGCCGTAATCACAGGATCGCGGAAATAATTTTGGAACTGGGTGTTGTCCGCTACAAACGAGCCGTCGGGTTGCTGAAAATAGAAAGTCCAACTGCCTGAATAGGCGACATTACTTCCAAGTTCCCAATCCCAATGCGTTTGTTCATCCATAGGGGCATTCAGGTAGTCGAGCAAGCCGTCGTTGTTGAAATCGGCAAAGAGGACTGTGGGAGAGAGCATTTCCAGGTGCGGATAGTCGTCGACGCCGGCAATCGTAAAATTACCCTGTCCGTCGTTGAGGGCTATGCCGCGCGCATTTGCTTCGGGTATTCCGTTGTTCTTGTGTCCGCTGAAAAGAATGTCCAGGTCGCCGTCGCCGTCAATATCTCCGAAGTCGAGGCTGGCACGGAAGCCCGGCATTACGGGGCAATCCTTGTAGGTGAAATTGCCCTGCCCGTCGTTGATATACAATCCGCCGGAGTAAACGTGCGAGTTGTCGCGCGTTTCGCCTGCCAAAAGAACATCGAGGTCGCCGTCGTTATCCACGTCGCCAAGGGCAATGTCGCCGTGCTGACCTGCAATACCGTCAAATACATTGTACTGTGCATTTGCACCGAATGTAAATAAACATACAAATAAAGCTAAAAAAATAATTTTTTTCATGATGAAATAGTTTTTAAAAAATGTAATAAAATAAATAATGTTTAGTAAACGAGTTGACAAGTAAACGAGTAAACAAGTTAACGAGTTGGCGAGTTGAGAAGTTGATGAGTTTACCTGTTTACTCGTTAACTTGTTTACTCGTTCACTTGTTTACTTGTTTACTCGTTCACTTGTTACTCGTTTTCTATTCGGAAGCATACCAGGGGTTCTGAACGATATTGAAATTCGAGAGGCTTATTTCGTTATACGGTACGGGGAAGAAATAATTCTTCTTTTCGAAGGAGCGCGGGTCGGCCACGACTCTCCGATAAAATTCGTCGTCGTTCAAACGGGTTCCTTTCGTGATGTTCAGACCGTGTACGGGCTTGTTGTCGGTTTGTTCGGCAATCTTCCATCGGCGGACGTCGAAATAACGGTGCGTTTCGAAAGCCAGTTCTATGCGCCGTTCGTGGCGTATGGCTTCCCGCATCTGATCCTTGTTGAGTCCGGCGGGGAGGTCGGGCAAACCGGCGCGTTCGCGTATGCGGTTCACGTATTCGTAGGCTTTAGCAGGACCTTCGGCTTCGTTGATTGCTTCGGCGTAATTCAGGTATATTTCGGCGAGCCGGAAATATATCCAGCATTTTTTCTTTTCTCCGGAGTAGGACGGCATGAAGGCAACGCCTGGATTCACGTATTTCACGTTCAGGTAACCCGTTTTGCAGAAGTCGGAAGCGTTGTGTCGGGAGTATCCGTCGGTTCCCGTATTCCAGAACTGGCAGGTCGAGGAGCGCCATTGCTTGCCGGGGAAGTTGATGATGGCATAGAAGCGCGGTTCTCGATCGACGTACATGTTTCTCACGCCTGCGCGCCAGTATCCGTCGGGGCTTGCCGAGGCAACGTAGCCTGTTTCGAGGTATCCCGAAGCGGTATTGATAATCGGGGTCGTGCCGTCGGCTTCGTAGCCTGTAATGGGGGTCGATCCGTCGGCCATCTGGAAGGCGTCTACCAGTTCCTGCGTTGGGCATAGGATGGAAAAGCCCGACAGACTCAAGGGGGTGCTGCATCGGTCGAAGTGCGTCCAATTATCGAGCGTGCGCCAGCATATCCATTCCTCGTTGTAGTCTTCAAGGAATATGTTGCGGTAATTGTCGATAAAACTGCTGCTTTGTCCCCTGTAAAGGCGGTGTCCCGCGGCCTCGCAGGAGTCGATGCATGTCTTGGCTGCTGCGGCGGCTATCGCCCACCTGGCGGGGTCTTCCGTCTGGGGGAAGAGCGGGACGCCTTCGTTGTCCTTGAAGGCGGCATAGTCGGAATCGCCGTTGTAAAGTTTGGAAGCGGCGTACAGGAGGATTCTCGATTTCAGGGCGAGCGCCGCTCCTTTGGTGAATCGTCCCATCTTGGCGCTTTCGTCTATTCCCGTATCCGTATTTGCTCCTTCCTTGTATCGCATGGGCAGCAGGGCTGCGGCTCTGTCGCAGTCGTCTGCTACAAACTGAATGCATTCCTGTACGGGACTGCGCCTGACGGAATTGAAATCGGCGTCCGTAGCCAGCGAGTTTTCGAGTATGGGCACGGGTCCGTAGGTTCTTATGAGTTCGAGATACATCATGGCTCTCAGCATGTAGGCTTCGCCTTTCCATTCGTTGCGTTCCTGTTCGGTAAAAAGGTCGGACAGCGATTCGGCTCCGGCGAGTATCAGGGGTATTTTATCGACGTTTTCGATAAAGATGTTCGCTTTCCGTACTCCCATGAAACATTCGTTCCATACGGGGGATATGCTGTGGGAGTTCTGCGGATTTACCGATCCTGCGTTGATCAAATGCGAGGCGGCGCCATCGAAGGCGATTTCCATTTCGTCGCTTGCTCCTACCCAGGGGTTGCGTTCCGACGGACTTTTTCCAGTCTCGACCATCCAATTGATTTCCTTGGGGAGGTGCATGTAGGCGCCTGCAAGAAATCTTTTGGCGTGGGTGTATTCCGAGAAAGTTCTTTCTACGGTCATGTCTTCTTCGGGGAGCTTGTCCAAATAGTCTTCACAGGCCGCCAACAACAAGCTTGCAGCAAGAATCGCAGTCGTAAATGAGTAAACGAGTTGACGAGTTAACGAGTTAACGAGTGACGAGTGACAAGTGACGAGTGACGAGTGACAAGCGGCGAGTGACAAGCGGCGAGTAAGCGGATACTCGTTTATATGCTCGCGGGTGTTTGTTATACATGATTGCTTCATTGTGTTATATGTATTAAAAGTTGATTTGTGCTCCTATGTTAATTGTTCTCTGCAAAGGATAATTGTCGCCAATGTTTTGCTCGGGATCAACTATTTTGAGTTTGTCGAAAGTGAGCAGGTTGCTTCCGTTCAGGAAGCAGCGGATGCTTTCCAGTTTCATTGCGTTTGTCCATCTGTGCGGAAGTGTGTAACCGATTTCGGCGCTTTGCAGCCTCAGGTAGGAGGCGTCTTTCAGGTAGAGGGTCGAGTTGCGGTTGTTGTGGACATTTGCACTTGTGGATATCACCGTCGGATATTTGGCGGCGGTGTTGTCGACGCCTTCGCCCGGTATCCACCGGTTGTCGTAATATTCCCTCATGATGTTGTATGTTCCGTATCCGAGTTGGAAGGGCCATATCCCGTCGCCCGTCAGGAAGGTGCTTCGGTTGGCAACTCCCGAAAAGTGGACGGTTGCGTCGAAGTTTTTATAGTTCATGGCGCCTCCGAATCCAAACATGATTTCGGGGATGAAGGGGTGTCCCATATAGACTTCGTCTTTGGCGTCGATGAAGCCGTCGTTGTTTACATCCTGATACTTGACGTCGCCGGGGATCAGATCGGTTTTAAAGGTCGATTTGGGCCATCCGTCTATTTCTTCCTGCGATTCGAAGAGTCCCATTGCAATCAGTCCCATGGGCCGGTCGATGGGCTGCCCCCTGTGGTCCTGATACGGTTCGGCGGGACGGGGCGAATCGTCTTCGATGATGGTGTTTCGGGCATACGAAATGTTGGCATTGAAGGAATACGTCAAGCCGTAAGAGGTTTTGTTTTTAAATTCGATCGATGCATCGAAGCCTTTGTTGTCCACGACGCCGATATTTCCGTAGGGTATGCCGTGCGGCACAAGTCCGACGAATCCCGGTACGGTTGCCCTGCGGAGGAGTATATCCGTTCGGTGTTCCTTGTAAATGTCCAGGGTGAGATTGAAGACATTCAATATGCCCAAATCGATTCCTGCATCGTATTTGGTGGCTGTTTCCCATTTCAGGGGGACGCCGAATTTAAATTCTTCGATGCCGTGGATTCTGGTTTGTCCCGGTCCGTACCAGTATTCTACTCCGGCGTGCGGGTTGACGTCTAAAGCCGTTATGTAGAGGTATCGGTCGCCGTCGGCCTGGTCGTTACCGACTTGCCCGACGGATCCCCTCAGTTTCAGGTGGTTTATGAAGTCGATTCCCCAGAAGCTTTCGTTGCTGAGCACCCATCCGGCGGATACGGCGGGGAAGAATCCGTAACGGTTTCCTTTGGGGAATTGTTCGGATCCGTTGTAGCCCATATTCACTTCGGCCATGTAGCGGCTATTGAAGTTGTAGGTAAACCGTCCGGCCAGTCCCTGGTGTCGGTAGGGAAGGTTGGCAATGGATGTTGCGGCGGTCAGCAGCTTGTATTCTTTCCTGTTAAACAGGAGCATGGCGCCCAGGTTGTGTTTTCCGAAGGTGCGTTCGTAATTGAGGGCGGCTTCATAATACAGGTCGTAGGTGGCGTCCTGTATATCGACGGCATATCCCATTGTTCCCTGTTCGCGCCAGGTCTGGTACGTGTAGTTTTCGTCTGCGTCTTTGCCTGTTACCTGTTTTACGCCGTAAGCAATGCGTCGGACGACTTCGTTTTTGTAATAGTAGTCGAAAGCGAATTTGGCGGATACGGACAGTCCTTTGGCAAGCAGGTTGGACAAGTCCCAACGGGCGTTTACGTTACCCTGGCTGTGCCCGATAAACATCTGGGTGTAGCCTGTCTGGGTAGCCTGTCCATAGGGGTTTTCCAGGAGGTATGCGGTAGCTCCTCCTCCGGCTATGGAGCCGTCGGGGTTGCGTACGGGGTAGAGCATTGCGGGAGTTCTGCGTATCTGATCCCAGATATTTCCGGCGGATGCTCCCTGGTAGCCTCTGTCCTGAATGGTAGTGGCAAGTCCCATGTTGAGTTCAATGTCTTTGGAAACGTCCACATCCACGTTGGAGCGCAGGTTGTATCGTCGGAATTTTCCGCCATTGGTTTTGTAGTCGAGCGATTTGTCTTCCTTGTACAGACCGTCTTTGCCGATATAGCCCAGGTTGATGTAGTAGCGGACATTTTCGTTTCCTCCCGAAATGGTCAGGTTTTGCGAGGATTGCCAGGTGTTTTCCTTGAATACTTCGCTTATCCAGTCTACATTGGGATAGAGGTAGGGATCGGTTCCGTCGCGGTAATATCCAATTTCTTCTGCCGAAAATTCGGGCGTCAGGCCGGAATTTATCCGCGCTTCGTTCATCAGCGTGGCGTATTCGTATGCCTCGATGTATTCGGGGAACCGCATGGCTGCCAGCGTGGCGTATTCGGATCGGAAGGAGACTTTGGGTTTTCCTTTTTTTCCTTTTTTGGTGGTGATCAGGATGACTCCGTTTGCTCCGCGCACGCCGTAGACGGCTGTGGAGGAGGCGTCTTTCAGGATGGTGAGGCTTTCGACTTCCTGGGGGTTCACGATGTTGATGTCGCGCTCGACGCCGTCGACAAAGACAATCGGATGCCGTTTGGAGGTGAATGTTCCCATGCCGCGCACATAGAGGGCGGCTCCGTCGAATCCGGGTTCTCCGGAGGGTTGTCGGGTGATGAGTCCGGGTACTTGTCCTGCCAGTGCATTGGAAAACGAAGCGGAGGGTACGGCTTGGAGGTCGTGCACGTTGGCGTTGGAAACGGCGCCTGTAATGGATATTTTCTTTTGTTGGCCGTAACCTACTACTACGACGTCTTCCAGCTCTATGCTTGCTTCGCGCATGACTACGTTGAGCCTGGTCTTGTCGGATACGGGGATTTCCTGCGTCTGGAATCCCAGGTAGGTGAATACAAGTACGTCCGACGGTTTTACGTCGATCGTAAATTCTCCGTTCAAGTCGGTGGGTGTTGCATGGGTCGTGCCTTTTACTGCAACTACCAAGCCTGTTAGCGGTTCTCCGTTTACGTCGAGTACAACGCCTTCTATCTTTTTGGCGCCGTCGCGACTGTTCTGTGCATGCATCGGCTGGATTATCAGGCCTGATACCAGGCAAATGGATAATGCTACCAGCTTCATTAGCAACTTTTTGGAGAGGATGGTCGTTTCGCCCCCTGTTTTAACTTTTTCTAACATAATTTTCATGTATTAACGATTTAAATTGTTATTGCCTCTTTTGAGGCGTTCTCTTTGTTTTCTGTTTTTGTTTTTGCCGCGAATATATTTTTGTTTTTGCCGCGAATGCACGAATGTTGCTTCCGTTAATGCTGAAGGTTCTGCGGCGGCTGCGGACTTTCCTGTTGATCGAATATCTTTTTCATTTCGTGTATGGAGATTCCAAACAGTTTCTCTGCCAATGGGTTTAATGCGTTTTCTTCCGCAATGAAGTGATAGACCGAGTGCTTGTGCGAAAGCGATTGCGCCGGTTGGAGGAATGCTGCGGGGGAAACGCTTTCGAGTTCGAGGAAAGGTCCCATGATGCTTCCGTCTTCCAGCGGGCCGTCGTTGTAGGCGTTCATGGCGTCGCCGTTCAAGGGGTCTTTTTCGGGATTCCATTCCTGATTCAGATAGACGGCGTCGGGGTCTACATCGTAAGCGACGAGTGTAAGCCGCTGTGCGTCGGGGTCGTAGTTGGCTGCAAGCGTTCGGGCGCGCTTGCCGTTCAATCCCAGTTTGCTGCGGTATTTGCCGTCGGTTTTCAGATAGATGGTATTGTTTTTTATCTTCAGACGGTCGGAGGGGATTTCGCCGAAGTAATCGGAAGTAAGGATTTTTCCGCGTTCGCTTTCGTTTCCTTCGTTGTAGGGGATAATCGTTAGTGCGCGGGGCGAGGGGATAAACATGTCGAGTATCCAGATGCAAATGGTTCCTGTTTTTTCGGTCCATTCGAAATCGTTCAGGTTCGTGATGCTGTTGTGCGTAGCGTAGGCTACCGTTTTTATTTCCGGATTCAGCTCAATGTTTAGTTCCGCTTCGATTTTCGAAGGTTCGATTAGGGATATGTGCCTGTTTATCTGCAATTTCAATCGGGTTCCCAGGTAGTTTGTTACTTCCATTTCCTTTTTTAGCGCGGCGTTTTTTTGATCGGCAGCGGCGATTTCCCACGATTCGGTGTCGAACGGTGGGGGAGTGTGCCAGTTATCGTACCGCTGTTCCGCGAGGGGCTGAAAGAAAACCGAGTATTTGCCTCCTTCCGGCCCCAGCCAAAAGCGGTTTTCGCCGCCGTAGCCATTCATGTGCGGGTCGATTGTTTCGGCCTCCAATGCCTTGTAATTGACAAATCCCAGGCTTTTTCCTTCCAATCCTCCGGCAGAGCTTGTAAATACTTTGCCCTGGTATTTGGGCGAAACGATTACTTGTGCTTGCCCGTCGAGGCTGCTCAAGAGGATAATACTGTCTTTTCCGGCCAAGTATTTCAGGTCGTAGCCGAATGTTCCATTTTCAAATACATCCATGTTTGTTTCTTTTTGGGCGCTTTTGTTGCAGGATATTATGCCTGCGGCCAACAAAAGCAATACTGAGTAAGTGAATCTTTTTTTCATGTTTATTATTATTATGGTGTTGTTTAGTGATGAAAAATTTATAATTTGCGTGCCGTTTACATTTCCCTGTTGATTTCACAAGGCATTTCAATTCCCGATACGATGCATTTTTTGATCGGAATTGAACCGTATCGGATGGCGATAAAGGGTTTTCCTTTTTTCAGGCCGACATTGCCGAAGCCGGCGCTGGTGGAAAGGAAGGATGTAAAGTTGTTTCCCACGCGCGAATCCATGTAGAGGATATTTTCGACGGCGTCGTAGCGGACGCCGGTCAATCCTTCGAGGAGTCCGTAGGAAGACATGGCTCGGGCATACCAGGCGCCGCATTCGTATTCGTTGAACGGGTTGCGGATGCGTCCGTCGTATCGCCGGCGAACTGTCTTGACGATCTCCAGGCCTTTTTCGGTTTCTCCTTCGAACATCAGGTGTGAAGCGACCTGGTATTCGATTCCCGTCCATACTTCGTCGCTGTAAACGAAGGGCAATTGCATTTTTCCGCCTTTGGGCCAGGTGCATAACAGCAGACCGCCGTCGTTGCCCAGGGCAAAAGTCGGGCGTTGCGGATTGGCGTGGTCTTTGAGGTCTTTTTTCAGGTTGTAACGGTGAACGGCGTTCAAATGGCTTTTTACTTTTGCCTTGTCTATCGGTTCGTTCATTCCGCATACCAGGGACATCCAGGCTCCCAGTATGCCGTCGGACAGGCAACCTGTGCCGTACTGGTATTTGGGGCCTTCCTTTTGGAGGATGGCAACGGCTTCGGGCGTGTATTGGGAATGGAAGGAGAGGGCTTTCGTGGGGTCGGGTGCGTCCAGGTCTTTCCATCGGATATTCTGAATGAAGTATTCGCCGTTGTATAGCTTGTTTTCCATATAGTCCCTGCTCTTTGTCAAGAGGGTTTCGTAAGGGCTTACGTCTTCGCCCAGGGCTTTTCCCATCAGGGTGATGGCTTGTAATGCGCCGGTATAGAAACTGGTACACATGCCGTCGGGTCCCCAAAATTCAATGTCGTAGGTGTTGTGATGGGGTTCTTCCAAAGCGCCTGTTTCGCGCGGGTCCCATGTTCTGATGCAATAATCCATGCTTTGCTTGAGGGCGGGATACATTTTTGCCAGCCAGTCGTTGTTTCCGTAGATGCGCCAGTCGCGGTGTGTTTTCATGATACCGCCCAATTGTCCGTCTGCGGCTGCGTGAAAATCGTGGTGAACGGGGCGTATCGGCAGATTGGATCGGAAGGCCTGGTGTCCGCGGCTATCCTGGCTGATCAGAAATTCGGTTTCCCTGAGCGATCGTTCCATGTTGGGGAAGAGGTGGGGAAGGGCTTGTGCGTAGTTCCAGACGTGAGTGCATGAGCCATGACAGCTTCCCCAGGCGTCGCCGCTTCCTTCCCAGTTCCACATCCGTCCGTCGTATTGGCGGAAGGTGGTGGTTGATTTGAGGATGGTCAGGTTGGCGGCCACAGCTTCCACGACTTCGGGCGGAAGCGTGCTGGCGTAGAAAGCATCTGCAAATAATCGGGATTTTTGCTTGAGATCGGCATAGTTTGTTTTCCAATAATCGCTTACTTCCTGTATGGATTTGAATTTACGGCTATACCAGGGACGGTAACAGGGAGAGCCTGCTTCGTTTTTGTATGTTTCGTCCGATTTTTCCGCTTGGGGATTAAAGCTCGGCAAGTCGTCGGGAGTTGCGGGGTCGGGGCCGAACCGCAGATTGGAATAGGGGACATACCAGGCCATATACAAAGTGATTGTCCGTTCTTCTTCGGGTTTCAGCCGGAAGGGTACAAATAGGGAGCCTCCGGGCGCTCCCTGTTCAAAGCCGTTTTCCTTGATGATTCCTGCGGCCAGGTCGTTCCATCGAATTGTCAAGGGGTCGAACCATCCGCCGCGAAACCAGAGGCGATCGACTTTGGTTTGGGGGTGGTCGGTGAAAATTGCGAAATCGCCCTGGTGGAAGGGTTCGTTTTCGGCGCCTGTTTGCGAGAGGATAAAACCGTTGGCAATGGGCTGGACGGATGATGAGCCTTTTCCATGTACATACATGAAATTGCGGGAATTGTAGGAGAAAATGGCGTCGAGGGTTTCGGAGCTTGTGTTTTTGAATGTGTATTCGATTGCTCCGACGGGCAGGCCGGAATTGTCTTCGTCGGTCGGGATAAAGGGATTCCATGCCTTCAAGCTTACGTCTAAGGGTAAATCTTTGTCTTTCAGCTTGATTTCCGCGAAGGGAAAACGAACGGAAAATGTTCCTTCTTCGAATCGGGGCAATCCCCAGGTGGTTCCTCCGTTGCCCAGTGAAGATTCGCGCCCGCCAAATTTTTTCCAGTCGGGAACGGTTTTTTCGATCACTTTTGTTCCGTTTTGCAGGCCTTTTACGTGTATGGCGGCAAACATGCAGGGTTCGTGAAAGAGTTCGGGGTGATGCCGCAGGGACATGTGCGAAATGGCGCCCGTTCCTTCGATACAGAACATGCCTGTGCCTATGCCGCCGATCGGGAAAGCAATGCGGTTCAGGCGCTCGTGTTCGTAAATGCTGTTGAAATCTTTTCCGGCTTCTTTTTTGTCGACAAGGCAAGCGTTGCAAATGATGCTTGTTGTTAGCAATAATATGTAATGTAACTTTTTCATGGTATTAAACGATTAATTAAATTTAAATTAATTTACTTCCAATGCTTCCCATTCCGGGAGTTTCGGAAATTTGTTGTGCGGCTCGGTTTGATACCAAAACACGACGGATGCCATGTCGGATTGTTGCGGCAGATAGCGTCCGCCATGCCGCCATCCCAGGTCCTGAATGGTTATTTTCAGGTCTTTTTCGAAACGTACGGGATCGTTGATGTGCCAACGGTAAAGTCCGAAACGTTGTTGGGAGCGGTAAGTTCCGTCGGGACGAATCACCTGGTGCAGTCCGGCATAGGGGGTACAAAATTCCCTGTATTGTCCGTCGCGGTCGAAATTGTAGGAGCCGCAAAAATAATCTTCGGTTCCCGTTCCGCAGATAGTCGGAAATTTCGTGTCTCCGTCCATGAAGAATTTGATTTCGCCTTCTCCCCACCATCCGTTGTTGTTAACTCCCCAAGCCATGTAGAGGCCTACGAAATGGCCTTTTCCGCGTATATTGTCCACGATCGTATAATCGGAAGTTGTGTTCGGATTGGCGCGCCTCCATTGTGCGTGGAAATAGGCGGCATCTTGGGGTACTTCCGTCAATGTATAGTCGATCTGATAATACAAAGTCATCGCATCCTGGTCGTTGATGTTTTCCATGGTGATTTTGCATTTTTTGCGGAAGGGCATCGTCCAGTAACAGTTGAATGCGCTTCCGGGATTGACGCATATTGCGAGGGAAGTCAAGGGTGCGTAAATGCCCCATCCCATGCCGAAGAAATCGCCGACGGGACATTCGACGGATGGTTCTTTTTCGTCGTCCCAGTAGATGCGGATAATGGTAAAGCGCCAGTTGCCTGTGGGCGTCATCCAGATGTGCTGAATGGCTCCCGGGCCTTCGATTTCGGCAATGGTAAGTGTTTCTTGGGGATTGATCCGAATGTAGGGATTTACTTTCCAAGCTTGTCCCAGATCGCGGGCGGCATGGGCAGCGTTGGCAACGTTGCGCAGGTCCTTGTCTTTCAAATCCGCCATGCCGCCTTTTCCTTTTTCTCCCGTGAAATTTTCAGGACTGATGGAACGGGTTTTTGCATCGGATAAACGAAAGAGATTTCCCAAGTTGTTGTCCAAACCGTTGTATGGATGGTTCTGCGAGAAAAGCGATACGGTAATAAATAATGCCGTAAATAAAAAAATTGCGTGTTTCATGACTGTTTTTAATTTTAAATTTTAATGATTGCTGATGCGTTAAATATGAAGCATTTTTGTTATCTTACATTCATACATTTATTTTCCTGCAAACGGCTAAACTATAATATACTATTACAGCAAAGGCAATTGCCGGAATCCAGTAAGCTGTTTTTATACTCGACGAGTCGGATATAATGCCTTGAATTTGTGTAAGTACTGCTGCTCCGGCAATGGCCATCACCATGCCGGCGCCTCCTATTTTCGTATCTTCACCCAATCCCCGAATGCCTGTCCCATAAATGGTCGGAAACATTAACGACATGCAGCCGGAGATACCCATCAGCGCATAAACGCCCATGAAACCGTTTCCATAAATCGTCAGCAAACAACAGGCGACAGCCGCAACAGCCAATACTGCAAGGATTTTATGCGGTTTAATGAACTTCATCAAACCCGTACAGGTAAAGCGGGCAATCACAAACAGGACAAGCGACAGAATATAATAAGTAGCCCCGGCTTGTTCCGAAGTGCGGGGAAACAAATCGTTTAATCCGATCCATTCACAAAAGTTATAAAAGCCTGCCGCAATCGGTTCTACATTCCGCAAAGCTTCTACAATCGCTTCCGGAGAGGCATTCGCGCCTACCGATGCGACAATTCCGTCCAGATTCAATTGTTGCATCACATAACGGATTACAAACGACCAGACGGAGATTTGCGCTCCTACATAGAAAAATTGGGCAACAACTCCCCATACGTAATTTTTATTTTTGATTAACCGCTTGAAAGTAGCTCCAAATTCTAATTTTTGTCCGCCTTCCTTTAAAGAAGGCATTTGGGTAAACAGGATAGCAGTCAACAATACAAACATGATCACGCCCAAGGCTACATAAGTCATTGTTACCGAGTTTAGTTCACCGCCCTGTATTTCGGCCAGTTCGGAGGCTTGAAGCGAAGCTCGTTCGGAGGCTGTAAACAAATTCAGTTGGGACAGTATAAACACCTGACTGATTACAACGCCTGCAATAGCCCCGAAAGGGTTGAATGATTGGGAAAAATTCAATCGCCGGGTAGCGGTTTCTTCCGGGCCAATCGCACAGACATACGAGTTAGCGGAGGTTTCCAGTACGGAAAGTCCTGCAAATAAGATGAATATTGCTGCCAAATACATGATGAAACTTACATCGGCATTGATTTGCAAGCACAACATGGCGGGATAGAAAAGGAAACATCCGGCGGCATACAAGGATAAGCCCAACAGTACTCCCGATTTATAGGTGTATTTTTTAATGAACAGCGCACCGGGAATGGCACAGCAACCGTAACCTAATAGGTAACAGACAACTTGTATCCATGCCGTTTTGGAATCGGATAAACTCATGATTCTTTTAAAGGCTGCCAACATGGTGTCGGTCAGATTGTTTGGGACCGCCCAGGCAAAGAACAAAGTTGTTAGCAGAATGAAAGGCAATAATACGTTTTTCGGAATAATTTGTTGTTTCATAATAATTTTTGTGTGTTTAACGTATTGATTTATTTTGAATTTATAATGTTATTTCATTAATTAAACGTTTAACTATTCAGATTATAAAAAAGCTACAAAACATTCATCAGGAAAGTTTGCAATTCAACAATTTTAATTTCATCCTCTTTGCGTTCGACGGATTTTCGTTTCATTTGTTCAACCAATAATCCGACGGCATTCGTTCCCATTTCGGCAATCGGCTGTTGTATGTAGGAAATGTGAAGCGAGGTGAAATCAAATGCATCACTCTTATCAAAACAAACAACTTTAATTTCTTCGTACAGCTTGATATTCATATCCAGCATATACTTGATACTTAGCATAGATAAGGTATTAGTTGCAAAAAAGATGCCGTCAACTTCATTTTCACGCGACAATAGACTTTCCATGGCAATTGTTATGTCGTCTGTAATGGAAGAATAATTAATTTCTTTGATCAATGCGGGATTATACAAACCGGCGTTTTGGAGTTCATCTACATATCCTTTTTTCCGGTCGAGCATGTGTTGCAGATCGCTTTTGTAAATAACCAATCCGATATTCCGGCATCCCTGGTTTATCAAACACCTCAATGCTTTTTTAGAGGCGTTGTAATTGTCTACAATAACCGAACTTACATTGAGATTGGGGAAATAGCGGTCTATCAGTACAACCGGCATATTTCGCTTCACTAAATTTTGTATAAGGGATTCTCCATGTTCCGTAGGTACGATGATAAAACCATCGACCAGCTTATTTTTCAAAATGGTAATCATTTTTTCCAGTTTAAGGTTGCTTTCGTTAGTGTTGGTAATTATGACACTGTAACCGAATTTTTCAGCTTGTTCCTGGATGTGAAAAGCCAGGTTAGCAAAAAACAAGTTCGATATATCCGCCACAATCAAACCAATTGTATTGGAAACCCCAATGCGCAAGCCGCGGGCCAGGTTGTTCGGTTCATAATTCATTTCTTTGGCCTTACGACGGATTTTCTCTGCCATTTCTTTTCCTACCCGACCGTCTTTATCTTTTCCGTTGAGTACCAGGGAAACAGTGGCTATAGAAACCCCTAATTCGCGGGCTATGTCTTTCATTGAAATACGAGTCATTTCATTGTGTTTTATGAATCATGATGCAAAGTTACGAAATTAAACGATTAATTAAAGAATAAAAATATGTTTTATAACACAAATGTACCGGATATTGTATAAAATCTTTTGGAGACGCCGGCAAGGCCATCCCCAGCATTGGGTATACTCGCCCTGATGCGAAACAATAAATTCTGCTAATTTCCGTTTCCATGATAACAAAATAATAAATGATGGATTTGGATCAACTGACCGGCCAGGTAGTAAAAATAGCTGGGGAAGCCGGTTTTTTTTTGCGTGAACAACGGAAATGTTTTCGTCCGGAAAGTGTAATCGAAAAAAAGCACTATGATTATGTTTCGTATGTGGACAAAGAAACTGAAAAGTTAATAATCAGGCTTCTTTGCGGATTGTTGCCGGATGCCGGATTTATCACCGAAGAAGGGCAGGGCGTTTACAGTGGTGAAACGTATTGTTGGATAATTGACCCCTTGGACGGTACTACCAATTATATCCATGATTATGCACCTTATTGTGTCAGTATCGCCTTGCAAAAAGGGAAGGAACTTTTGCTGGGTGTCGTTTACGAAGTTTGCAGGGATGAATATTTCCGGGCATGGAAAGGGGGAGGCGCTTACTTGAATGATGAAAGAATATGTTCCTCTCAAACAAAGGAAATAAATAAAGCTTTCGTTGGTTTGGGCTTACCTTATAATTATGAAAAATACCGGCTTTTCCTGAATAAGCTTTTTCCTTGCCTTTATGGTTTTACTTCCGGAATACGGATCTGCGGGTCGGCCGCAGTTAATCTTTGTTACGTGGCAGCCGGACGATTCGATTTTTGGTTGGAAGCGTTCATTAAGCCGTGGGATTTTGCCGCCGGCGCTTTGATTGTATCAGAGGCGAACGGGATTGTTTCCGGTTTGAATGGCCATACGGATTTTATGGAGGGACATCATATTCTTGCATCTTCCAATCAGATCTTGCATGAAAATATTTTGAATCTGTTGGCAAATTTTACTGAAGATATTGAATTCTAAAAAAGAGTATAAGTCACGAGGCAGTCTATGTACCATTCGCCTCAACCGTGGAAGACAAGATGCTGGTTCGTATACGAAGAACTAGGGTCAAAGAATTGTCCCGAAATGCAATGTTTGAAAACAGCCAAACCGTTACTTGTCCTTTCTAACAGCGCGTCTTTATCTAACATAGATGTTGATGGTTTTTGATTAAGCCCGGTAAAAGTTCGTCACTACGACGGATGGCGTTTTATTATACCGAACTCAAGTCATTAATGAAAAAATACGAATAAACGGTTATAAAAGTGTGCGGCATGATCCATTCAAAAAAAACGTTTACCTTTGCACTTTCAAGTATTGAAAAGATGATACAAAATACAATAGGGAACGGAGACATAATTGATGTTCAAGGCGCCCGGGTGCACAATCTAAAAAATATCGACGTAATTATTCCCCGCAACCGCTTCACAGTTATTACCGGTTTGAGTGGAAGCGGAAAATCTTCATTGGCTTTCGACACGATTTTTGCCGAAGGTCAACGGCGTTATATTGAAACTTTTTCGGCTTATGCCCGTTCGTTTCTGAGGAATATGGAACGCCCCGACGTGGATAAAATTACCGGTTTAAGTCCGGTAATTTCAATTGAACAAAAAACAACGAACCGAAGTCCCCGCTCTACTGTCGGCACGACAACGGAAGTTTACGATTTTTTACGTTTATTGTATGCCCGGGCAGGAGAAGCTTATTCCTATCTGACCGGCGAAAAAATGGTTAAATACTCCGAAAGCCAAGTATTGGACTTAATAATTAACCAATACCAGGGAAAAAAGATTCTGCTTTTGGCGCCGGTAGTACGTAACAGGAAAGGGCATTATAAAGAGTTGTTCGAGCAACTTCGTAAAAAAGGTTTCTTGAATGTTCGGATAGATGGTGAATTACGAGAGATTATTTTCGGTTTGAAGCTGGATCGCTATAAAAATCATTCGGTGGAAGTCGTCATAGATAAATTACTTATTGATTCGTCCAATATGGAACGCATTAAAAACAGCGTGACGATGGCTATGCGTCAAGGCGATGGTATGATTATGGTTCTTGAAGCAGAAAGCGGACTTTTGCGCCATTTCAGCCGTCGTCTGATGTGTCCTTCCTCAGGATTATCGTATAGCGAACCTTCGCCTCACAATTTTTCATTTAATTCCCCTCACGGCGCTTGTCCGAAATGCAAGGGAATCGGCTTCATTAATCAAATTGATATCAGCAAGATTATACCCAATCCTGAATTAAGCGTTTATCAGGGAGGAATCGTTCCATTGGGCAAATACCGGAATGTGCTTATTTTCTGGCAAGTAGAGGCTATACTTGAAAAATACGGAGTTACTTTGAAAACGCCTTTGAAGGAGACGCCCGAAGAAGCGATTGACGATATCATGAACGGAACGGAAGAGCGTTTGCAGATTAAAAATGAGTCGTTGGGAAATTCCAATTACTTTTTGTCTTTTGAGGGAGTGAATAAATACATTGCCCTGCAACAGGAACAGGAAACTTCGGCGGCAGCGCAAAAATGGGCCGATCAATTCATCCGCACGACGGTTTGTCCCGAATGTAAAGGCCAACGCCTGAATAAAGAGGCTCTCCACTATTTTATTAATGGTAAAAACATTGCCGAACTTTCGGAAATGGATTTATCCGAATTGTCCGGTTGGTTGAATAATTTGGAATCGCATCTGAATAAACAACAAAAGCTGATTGCTACGGAAATTTTGAAAGAAATCCAGACGAGGCTGCAATTCTTGTTGGATGTGGGTTTGGAGTACCTCGCATTGAATCGTTCGTCCACCAGCCTTTCGGGCGGTGAAAGTCAGCGGATTCGTTTGGCGACGCAAATCGGATCGCAATTAGTAAATGTCCTTTATATTCTGGACGAACCGAGTATTGGTTTGCATCAACGGGACAACATGCGTTTAATTGACTCCCTAAAGCAATTGCGCGATATCGGCAACTCGGTGATTGTCGTAGAACACGATAAAGAGATGATGTTGAATGCCGATTATATCATCGATTTAGGACCGCGAGCCGGACGTTTGGGTGGAGAAGTTGTTTTTGCCGGTACTCCCGCCGAATTACAAACTGTCGATACCCTGACTTCTTCCTATATTAACGGAAAAAAAACAATCCCAGTTCCTAAGAAACGAAGGAAAGGCAACGGCAAGGAAATTCGTTTAAAAGGCGCTTGCGGAAATAACCTGAAAAATGTGGATATTACGATTCCGTTGGGTAAATTTGTCTGTGTAACAGGCGTTTCCGGAAGCGGTAAATCGTCGTTGATTAACGATACCTTACAACCAATAATCAGCCAAAAATTGTATCATTCCCTACAAGACCCTTTGCCTTATACCTCCGTCGACGGTTTGGAAAACATTGATAAGGTGGTAAATGTAGATCAATCGCCCATTGGCCGTACCCCCCGCTCTAATCCGGTTACCTATACAGGACTTTTTTCCGATATCCGCAAGCTGTTTGTCGGATTGCCCGAATCGAAGATCAGAGGATACAAACCCGGAAGATTTTCATTCAATGTATCGGGAGGTCGTTGTGAAACGTGTGGAGGGAATGGTTACAAATCCGTAGAAATGAATTTTTTGCCCGACGTTTTGGTCCCTTGCGAAACGTGTCGGGGTAAACGTTATAATCGTGAAACTTTGGAAGTTCGCTACAAAGGAAAATCCATTGCCGACGTATTGGATATGACGATTAATCGGGCGGTGGAATTTTTCGAAAACGTTCCGCAAATCCATAATAAAATCAAGGTTTTACAAGAAGTGGGTTTGGGTTATGTTAAATTAGGGCAATCGTCTACTACTTTGTCGGGCGGAGAAAGCCAGCGAGTGAAATTAGCTACGGAATTATCCAAACGCGATACGGGAAAAACTTTATATATTCTGGATGAACCGACTACCGGTTTACATTTTGATGATATCAAAGTGTTGTTGGATGTTATCAACCGTTTGGTCAATAAAGGCAATACAATGATTATCATTGAACATAATATGGATGTTATCAAATGCGCCGATTATATCATTGATATGGGCGCTGAAGGCGGAAAGGGCGGAGGAAAAGTGTTGTTTGCCGGAACTCCCGAACAATTAGCAAAAAGTTCCACCGGTTATACAGGAAAATTTTTGAAGCAAGAATTATCGTTTACGTATTAGAACTTTACTTCTACATTAGTTTCCGTGCCTTCGCCCGTCCAACCTGGTCCTTCTTTCAGTAAACGAATGGCTTCGGCGTCTGCCGAAGGACATAAAGATTTTGTAATGTTTATATTGTAAGGACGACCGTTTCCATCGATAGAAAATGATAAAATAACCTTTCCTTTCACTTCGCTACAGTCTTCGTCTGTCGGGCGAACGAGTTGTTTTCTCAAATAATTCTCATATTCACGGTATCCCACAGATGGTTTTGGACCTGACGTAACTTCTTGTATATCTTTTGTTTTATCTTCTTCCATTTTTTTAATTTCGGTTTCGGATATAATAGGCTCGCTCATACTATCCGACAAATATTTCTCCACATGATTGGGTATAAATATTGCAAAGTTCGTGTTTTTTAAGAAAGAATCCTGCTCCATTTCAAATGTTTCTTCACTTGCTATAGGAGTGTTCGTATTTGTTATTTTTTGATATAAAGGTAAAAAGTCATCGAAGGAAAATGAAAATTCTTCCCATAGAAGATAGCCTCCGGCGCCCAACGATAAAATAATACTTATAACTATTCCCCAACGTTGGGCCGCATTATTCTTTGGGCGTGTTTGTTGGATGATTTGTTTAATCATTTTTTCAATCCGTTCGGCATGCTCGACCTTCACTTTATCGTACCCTTCCAACGCGTCGGCTAAAAAAGAATCTTGCATTGCTTTACGTTCAATGGAATTAATATCCCTTCCTTTCCTTACTCCCTGTATATAGCGTCTTAAATCCATTAGGAATTTACTTTCATGCAATTTTTCAAATTAAGTTTACCATTTTGGATGTAGCTTTTAACTTGTTTCAAGTTGTACCCTGTACTGTCTGCAATGTCTTGATAAGACATTTCTTCCATAAAAAACCGAATCACAGCAATCCGTTGTTCTACGGGTAATTTTTTTAAGCATTGTTTTAATGTTTTCTTTCGCTCTGTTTCTTCTTCTTCGTTGAATAAATACAAGACCTCGTCGAATTCTTTTTCATCCGGACAGGAGTCCAGCATGATACCCGGATTTTCTGCTTGTAATATTTGCAGGCAATGATTTTTCATTACAGAATAAATCCATGTCCGGAATATGTCTATGTTGTCATATTGTGAAATTCCCGAAAGAAGATTTGTAAAAAGATGCATAATTGCATTTTGCACTTTCTCTGCATTATGTAGGTATTTCAGACCAACACCATATAGTTCCGGAAGATATCGGTTATATAATTCACCGAAATATTCCGACTTTCCGGAAACCTTATAACGTTGCAAAATTTCTTCGTCCGACAATTTCAATATGAGCTTTTTTCTAAGCAAAAAACGAATTTTTTACAAAAGTACATAAAATCTCCGACATTATACACAGACAAATAAAAAAAGCAGATTATTTTGGACGGGAAAAAATTGAAAGGTACGGCTAACAATTGCTGTAAGAAGTCGGCAGAAGCCATAGTAGAAGCGGATATGAGCTTGTGAAAAGGGGAAAAAAAGCAGGAGGTCTCACGAAGTTTTGAAGGGCGGAACTTTAAGAAGTGGAAACCCCGGAACAGGAAAAACGCATCTGTCAATAGCCTTGGGTATAAAGGCCTGCCTGGAAGGATACTCCGTATTCTTTACATCTGTACCGCGCCTGCTTACGCAAATAAGGGAATACCGGTCTCAGAAAAGTTTAAGACAACTTGAACTCAGGTTCCAACGATATGACATGGTCGTATGCGATGAGTTTGGATATGTCAGTTGTGATAAAGAAGGGGGAGAACTGCTTTTTAACCATCTATCTCTCAGAGCCGGAAAGAAAACAACCATTATTACAACTAACCCGGCTTTCTCCAGATGGGGGGAAATGGTGAAAGACAAAGTCCTGGTGGTGGCAATGCTGGACAGGCTTACTCGTAAAGCATACTTGATTAACATGAATGGACAGTCATATCGAGTTAAAGAAACACAAAAAATGTTGCTGAATGAAGAAAGATAACTGTCTTCGCACTTACTTCTACAACACACTTAGTGGTATACTTTTCAATTACTAAGTGGGCTACTTTTCAATTATTATCTACAGTGCATATGGTCAGCGTCCGGGCTCAGGATAACCATATTGCTTTTGGTCAGGTAAAAGTGGATGCAAAGTCAAATGAAATCACCGCTATTCCCCGGCTGCCGGACTTGCCCGTGCTCAA
>JAISOJ010000086.1 GCA_031275735.1 Dysgonamonadaceae bacterium | reverse complement strand
TCTGTGGCAAAAATCTACAAAAAAGGGGTAAATAATCAATTGGAAATCAATACTACGTCCGGACAACTTGCCCTACGCTTGCTCCTGCAAAGCGAAAGTTGTGATGTCGTTCCGTCCGGTTTAACCGCAGTTCCTGCCAATTATTCGGCCGATTTGGCATGGGAAAGCGATGGAGATCCTTACCAGTATGAAGTAAGCCTTTCTTACAACGACGAATCCCATACTTACACCACATACGACAAAAACATTACCATTAACAATCTTCCCAACGGCGTAACATTTTCGTGGAGCGTGAGAGCTTTATGCGATCCTTTGCAAGGAGGCGAGTCTGTCGCCGGACCGGATTTTACAACGGTTCTATGCGATGCCTTTACAAGCGAAGGTTTCAATGGCGAAACATTCCCGCCAAGCGATTGTTGGATAAGTTCAAGCACTGACAATAGTCCGTGGAAACAAGTAACTACCGGAACTAATCCGAATTGTACGCCGCAAGAAGGTAGCGGCATGTTGCAATACTTTTGTTACAGTTACTCTCCAGGAAAAAAAGGACTTTTAATATTACCTCCGGTTTCGGTTGAAGCGAATGTAAATACCGTCAAGGAATTTTCATTTTATATGTATCGTGATGCAGGTTATTCAAATAACATCGATTGTGTCAATATTTATATAAGCCCGGTCCCTGACATTACAGGCCTTTCTCCTTATTTAACCGTCTATAGGAGTCTTATAAAAAGCCCGGTAGAAGCAGAAGAAGGCTGGTATCAATACAAAATTTTACTGCCTCCTCTTGATAATGGAACAGCACATATAGCTATCGAAGGCGTGAGCGGCTACGGCAATAATATTTATGTCGATAACTTAACCGTCACCGAAATTCCGCATTTTGCCGACGCCGGCGTTACCGCTATTACATCGCTACCGGCAATCGGAGTCAATTTAACTAATGCCGAGCCGGTTACCATCCAGGTAAAAAACAGGGGATCGCAAAGCATTTCCGATCTTCCTGTAAAATATGAAGTCAACGGCGTAGTGGTCGGCGACGAAATTATCGCCGGTCCGATTGCCAGTGCGTCGGAAATAGAATATACTTTCGACACTCCCGCCGACCTCTCCGAAGATGGCGAGTATATTATTAAAGCTTACACGGCGCTAACCGGCGATGCGGATGCAAATAACGATACCATTACCTTCGCGCTTCGTAATTATAGTTGCGCCCCGATTGCTACATTCCCTTGGAGCGAAAGTTTCGACGCATGGGAAGGATACTCGGCTGTCTTCCCGCCAACTCCTTGTTGGACAAGTACAAGTAATCGTCAAGGCAATGTTGATCGTCCATGGATACAAGTAAAAACAGGAGTTTTTCCTACGTGTAGTCCGCAAGGCGGGGAAGAAGATTTGGGAATGTTGCAGTACAAATGTTACAATTACTCTACAGGAAGTAAAGGAACATTGCGTACGCCGCTAATTGCAGGGAAAGGTAAAGTTTTGGAATTTTCATTTTGGATGTACCGTGAGAATGAATCACCTTATGGCGGACCGGAATATAAAGATAGCGTAAATATTTATGCCGTATCTTCCGATACCGCATTGGTAAAAACCGTTTACAGAAACAAGACTTTAGAACCTGTGGAAACAGGAGAGGACGGTTGGTACCAATACAAAGTAAACTTGTCGCCCGAAAGCGATATTTATATCGACATTGAAGGCGTGAGCAACTATGGCAACAACATCTATTTGGATAACATCGCCTTGGATTTTCTATTTGGAGTTGTTTCCACTAATATCGAAGAGGGAGAAACCGGCGTAACGGTAGATCAAAATGTAGAAATTACCTTTAATAAAGCAATTGAGGTTTCAAATCCGGAAGGTATTACTATCCGGAAAAACAGCGATAACAGCCTTGTTTCCGGCATAGTCAGTATCGTCAGTGACGACGGCAAGTCTTTAAGTATCTCCCACGACGCATTGGAATACGGCGCTACTTATACAGTGACCATTCCGGGCGGCACTATCTCGGAAGCAGTTGAAGAAGGCGAAGAAGGATTGACTTTAGAAAACGATTTCACGTTATCGTTCACCGCCGAGCCGCTTAACATCACGGCTACTATTCCTGCAAGCGAAGCTACAGACGTATCTGTCTTGCAAGGGATAGAAGTAGAATTCGACAAACCGATTTCTATAGTTGTAAACGCTCATGACAAGGTTACTTTAACGGGTGGAGGACAAACGTTCACGTTTACGAACGGCGTAACGGTAAGCGATAATAAATTGTTGATTACTCACGAATCTACTCCCTTTATCCACAATACCGAATACACGATAAGCATCGAAGCAGGCGCTGTTGTAGGATATAACCAAGATACCACCTGGACGTTTACGTCTATCGCCGCTCCGGTTCCTACCTATACTCCGGAAGAAGATGCGGAAAACGTTGCACTGGATGCCGAAGTAGCCGTTGAATTCGACAGAGCCCCGCTGCATGTCAGTGGTACGGGCGTCTCGGATCCGATAACAATTACGGACGAAGAGGGTAATTTGGTAGAAAATGTAGCAGGTAGTTATCCGGCTACCGGAGAAGAGGAAGATGAAAACAAAAAGATAAGCATCACTCACGACGACTTTGCCTACAATACCACTTACACGGTAAATATTCCTGTCGGAAAATTGATTGACGCCGCCGATTATACCACGCCGATCACTTGGTCGTTTACAACGAAAAAAGCGGCCATTGCCGTAGAAGATAAAACGCCTACAGGAGAAAATATAGCTATTGATGCAACGGTAAGCATTACTTTTGACGAAAATGTAGCTATTAACGGAACTCCCGACCTAAGCGGAATTAGCATTGCAGGCGGAGCTGCGGGAATAAGCGCTTCTTATGAAGATAACGTAATTACCATTGCTCACGACCTTTTTGAATTTGAAACGACTTATACAGTGAATGTTCCGGTAGGATCTGTTATCGGTTGCGACGAAGTGATCACCTGGTCGTTTAAAACGGTCAAAGACGTCGCTATCCAAACTCCGTCTGTCGGCAAAGCCATTCAGGTATATCCGACAGTAACAAAGGGAATGATCAAAGTTTATACTTTAGAAAATGCGACGATTACCATTACAGACATTTCGGGAAGAGTCCTCGCCATCCATAAATCCGAAGGCGATGTGAAGGATATCGACTTGCATTATAGCAATGGTATTTATTTTGTCACGGTAGAAAGCGGTAAAGCCGTTTCTACTCACAAAGTAGTCTTGGAAAAATAAACAAATTTTGTTTGGTCGAAAAAAGAGGCTGTCTCAAAAATGCGTCATCCCGCGCTTGACGCGGGATCTCCCGAAAAACGAGCATTGTCTTTCAGGGGATTGCGGATCAAGCCCGCAACGACAACACCACAAGGGGTTTTTGAGACAGCCCCTTTTGTTTTTTTATCACAAAATGGAAGGGTATTTTTATTCAACCGGACCGTCCATCAATAAATCATGTCCGCTTTTTACTTTTTCCCGTACTTTTTCTTTCGGATCGTAGGAATAATCGATTCCCATAACCGAATATAACAATTTCCAAAATTCCCGCATTTCTTTTGTATCTAACGAATAATCAATAACAGAAAGTATTAAAACCGCTTTTCCCAAAGGATAAGTAATCATAGCCGCTCCTTCCGGTTTTTCTAAAGCTTCGTACAAAACAACTTGGGCGCATTTCCATTCTTCAGGATTGTTATTAAATAAGCCCCAGTCGGTGCGGGACGCTTTCAGTACAATGGCGCCTTTTTTGACCAATTCTCCCGATAATCCCGATTTTTGTACCTTTCGATCGCCGTCCATTTCGGCAAAATAAAGATCGGGCAATTGGAAATAACGTCCCCATTCATTTTGCGGATTGTATTCCAAAGCCGTTGCCTGTCGGGAAGTCTGTTCTACGCTTACCGGAAGCCATCGACGGAAAGCATCGCTAAAAGGTTTTCCTGTTCCCATAGCCCAAATTATTCCTCCTGCTTCTTTTATTTTTTCAATTACCTTATCTGCTCTTTCCAAATCGCCGGAAGAAACGTTTTCGGCGTCGATAATCGCCCAATTGCCGGAAGAAAAAGAAGGGTTGCAAATAATGCCTGTCCGTTCCAGGTGAGCGGTCAAAAGTGCTCCGGATCGACCGATCAGTACCGCCTCCTTATACAGGGCAGGAGGGAAAGCGTTTTTTGCCGGCGCTCGTACTTCAACGTAAGTATCCCAAGGGGAAGGTTGCGGTTCGCTACCGGACAGGGCCGCTTTTAGCGCCCAAAACATCGGTAAGGGTTTATACAATGGAAGCGCCGGATCCAATCCCGGATTAAATGTCGTAACATAAGGAGGTATCCGTTCGTATTGATAGCCCGGTTTTCCTTCTTCATAGGGTTTTCCTGCAAATATCCCGTCCGATAAAACCGGCAAACGGGAAAAATCATTATAACCCAAATTCAAATGTTCAAGTCCAAACCAACATACTTCGGAAGGAGAAAAATAAGATAAATAAGGCCGTGCCATAAAAACGGCGTTTTGGTATGCGTCGATCGCTAAAGCTTCGTTTCTTCCCGTGTACGATTCAAATGCTTTTTCTCCTACGAAAGGGTATAACTGGATAGGGCGTCCGTAATAAGTCGCACCCGACTCGCCCACAACGAGGGGTTTATTTAAGTTGTCAGGAAGATCGTTTAATTGCAATCCATGTCCGAAATGTTTGCTCCAGACCGGCAATTGGCCGTTCATATCCCTATCTCCGTCCAAGGTGATAAAATCGCGGGTCGGATCGATTGTTTTAGCGCTTAAAGCCAATTCGACCATTTTTTCATCCCATTTATCGGAAATTTCTTGAGGTGGTTTATTTAATAAAGCAATAGCGAACAATTCATTTCCGGCGCTCCAACCCACTACCGACGGATGGTTACGGTCGCGCTTAATCAGTCTTTCCAAATGTTGATGCGACCTTTCCCAAGTCAGATTTTCTTCAAAATTCAAACGGATTGAGCTACCGAATAAAGCGGTTTCGTCTAAAACCATCAAACCCATTTCGTCGGCTAAATCGTAGTATAAGCGAGGCCAAGGTTGGGCGTGAGGTCGAACGCAATTACCGCCAAAATCCTTTATCATCCGGTACCAGGCATAAGCAAAACGGCGGGAACAAATGTAAGCGCTGAACGGATGTTGAATATCTCCGAAGCATTGAACGGGTTTTCCGTTTAACTCAAAATGATCGCCTACAATTTTGAATTGCCGCCACCCAAAGCGGGACGCTTTGCTATCGCATGTATTTTCCCCATTTTTTACAGATAAAAGCAATGTATAAAGGTTAGGCGCAGCAGGACTCCATTCTTTCAATTGATTGTTAATCGTTTGCGTAAGTCTGATTTTTTTTGTTTCCCCTGAAGCGATTACGGCCTGTCCACCTTGTATATTCATGATGCTATTACCCAATTTCCAATTGATTTCGGGCGCATCTAATATCCCCTCTCCTACCCGACTGATCCATTCCCTTATATCTCCTTCCATCGAAATAGTTTGCGTTTTTTTTGATAAGTTAATTATTTCTATATCAAAGTCTAATCGATTTTCGTCCAAGTAAGGTTGAACAAAAACATCGGTAATCCGAATTTCCGGGACCGACCACAAAAAAACATCCTGATAAATTCCTATCAAATTATCCATCGTGGAACCGGGAGGATAGGTAGCGCCCATTTTCGCATATACCGGATGCGAACGATCAAACAGTTTGGAATGTCGGACGCCTACTAACAGTTCATTGCTTCCTTTATAATCGATACAGTCGGTTATATCTGCTTCGAAAGGAAGATACGAATCAAAATTCCGGCAAACTTCCTTCCCATTAACATACACTGCACAATCGCCGGCTACAGCCTCAAAGTGCAAAATAACCCGCTTTCCGTTCCAGTCGGCGGGAACAAGGAAGTTTCGCTTCAACCAACCCATTTGCGTATGCACCCAACTTTCGGGATAGCTGGGGAAATAGATTGTGCCGGGAGCATACGGTTTATCTGTTCCTTCCCCTGTATTGAAACCGTTTCCCCAATTATTGACATTGACCGGAGAAGGTATCTTTATTTTTACTTCCTCCCATTTATCGGGAACAGGGCCGCTAAGATCAGGCGCTATACCGGAACCTCTTTTCCAACTTGTAGGAACATCTACCGGCTGAAAGTCCCATAAACCATTCAAACATATCTCTTTCCGATATGGAAACTCCTGCGGGACCACCCTGCCTTCCTGTGGGGAAAAATCCCGGTCAAATACAATTTTTTGTGCGGATAAATCAACTATTATCCCGAAAATAGCCCCAATAAATACTCCTTTTTTAAAAAATTGTGTTTTCATTAGTTTATTATTTTTAATTCAACGTTTTGATTCGCTTTTATGTACGAGCCAAACAGCACAAAGTTCCCAATTTATACAAATCGAAAAGGAAAAGAGAGGGACGTTTACTCAATAAATTACTTTTTATCAAATGTTTAAATATTAAGAACACGATTGCCGCCAAAGGAATAAGCCGCCATTTTCTCAATTTCAGTTCCATTCGAATCAATTTTGAGTGATTTACATAGCGAGGATATTTTTCATTCAAAATTTTTTCTATCTTCCTGAGATTAGCGACCGCCTTTTCCGTTTTGGCAACGAAAACATCCGCATCTTCCAATCCCAAATGAACGAGCGGATTATCTATATGTTGTATCTGAATGTCTTCTCCAAGTAATTGGAGTCCGAGCAAAGTGTCTTCGTGTCCGTATTCCCGGATAGTTTCATCAAACGGAAGCTTTTTCAAAAGCGGCTTATACATAAGGAAATTACATGTCATAAAACCAAAATTGGAATTTTTTTCTCTTTTTTCTGCCGGAATGGATTCTCTTTTTACTCCGTATTTCCAACGGAGGTATTTTGTGTCATGAGGCCGTTTTTCTTCATAAATCCGTCCGCCATAACAAACAATATTTTCCTTAAAATAAGGAATATAATTGTCAATATACGCTTCCGACGGAACAGCCGAATCGCAATCCATAAAAATCAGGTAAGGGTATTTAGCCGCCTGAACCAAGCAGTTTCGTATCTTCGAACGGCCAACGTTTTCCGTTAATTGGATATAGCGCAAGTAGGGTAAATCGATTGCCGAATTTACTTGTCTATATTTCTCTTTTGAAGCGTCGTCGGCCAGCAAAATTTCAAATGCTTGACCGGTATGTAATGCTTGCCGGTGCAAACGCTGCGCCAGTTCGCCTACATCATAATTATATATCGGAATACAAATGCTGAACATAAATTAAAAATTCAGGATGGATAATTAAACATTGAGAGCGGAAAACGGAAAATTAAAAGCGTTCAAAACGGCAATAACTCTTAACTCTCAACTCCCTCTGATTGCTTTTATTCTCTGCAACAAGGCAGGATGCGAATAATGCCAGAACACCACTAGCGGATGCGGATTTAAATTACTTAACGACTTTACCGATAGTTTTTTCAAGCCGCTTATCAAAGCATCTCCCAAACCAAAGCGGACGACGTATTGGTCGGCCTGGTATTCATTCCGCCTCGAAAAGAAATTGAAAAATAATCCTGTAAGTTCGGAAATAGGCGCAAAAAGAAAAGAAAATCCGATAATACCCAAATGGAAAGAGGCTGTTTGGCCGCCTAAAGCTTTTGCTAAAAATATATTTTCCAAAAATAATGAAAGGATATAAAAAGTAATCCCCGTCCCTATTATCGACAAGAAAATCGATTGAATAACATGTTTCTTTTTATAATGCCCGATTTCATGCGCCAAAACCGCTGTTATCTCTTCGGTTTCCAATTCTTTTATCAGGGTATCGAACAATACAATCCGTTTCTTTTTTCCAAAACCGGTAAAATAGGCATTGCCTTTAGTCGACCGTTTTGAGCCATCCATTACATAAATATTATTTAACTCAAAACCGGCTTTTTGAGTTAACAATTCAATAGCATCCCGCAACTCTCCCGACTCCAATGGCGTCTGCTTGTTAAATAAAGGAACAATCCATTCCGAATAAAACAGACTCATCAGCAAAGAAAATCCGGAAACAACCGACCATGCCAACAACCAGAACCATTCGCCTGTATATCGATAAATAAACAAAATGGCAGTAAACAAACTTCCTCCGATAAGCGCCGATAATAAAATACCTTTCGACCAATCGATAACAAAAAGCCGAGGCGTGGATTTATTGAATCCGAAACGTTCTTCAATAGTAAACGTAGCGTACCAATCGAAAGGAAAATCTATGATTTCGTTGAGAATGAACAAGATTCCAAAAAAAATCAAAGGGAGGTAAAGAAAATGGCCGGTATATTCCCGTAAAGAACCATCGAGCCACCCCAAAAGACCGAATAGCAAGATCAACAGAATAAACAAAAAAGAAAAACTCCCTGAAATCAACCCAAACCGGCTATTTGTTCTCTGATAATCCTGTTGCCGCGCATATTCCTCCGAATTGTAAATCCCTTTTAGTTCGACCGGAATCTCTCGACTCATCCGACGACGGTTTAGGTAACTTAAAATCTGCCCCCAAACAAAATCAAGAATAACTACTGCGATAATTATGTAAAAATAAATATTGTACATGCAAAAATATTATTAATTAGGGACAAAGGTACGCGATAAAAACGAATTTTCTACACCGGTAAATAAAAAAGTCTCCCTCCTGCAAATGTTAATTTTGTTGCATAATTCAAAATAATACATAATACTTGCGCCCTATTCTCCTACACATCCCTTCACATTTGAATTTGACAACAGGGCAATATTTTATAGCCGGGAAGATATTTTACGACGATTTATTTAATGTAAAAGAAACAGGGATGTAATTAGGAGCGCTGAATGTTTGTCCGCCTATAATAAGATTCGGTTTTAAGCGGACTGTTACATTACTTGAAGCATTACCTATACCGGCAAAGTTGAAAGCAAGGTTTTTTATGGATTCCATTGTTTTTCCGCTCAAAACTTTTTTCAAATCGAAAGCCATACGAATAGGCAAAACCGTTTTTCCACCCGAAGCCACTTGTACCTGTTCACTCAGTGTTCCCTGCGTCATCTCAATTCCGTCGATTTCCAAAATATAGGCCACTCCGTTCAACAAAGCCGGTTGAAGTCCGGGATTAGATACGTTTAAGTTCAAGGTAAAGTTTAAGGGTAAACTTCCTCCGGGGGAAGCAAAGGCGGCAACCAAATTAGCGGCAGAAATCGGATCGAGCGAAGAAATACTGCTAACCTTTTGCAAGTTAATTCCGGCTAAAGTTAGTCCTGAAATAGAATGATAATCATATTTACATTGGGTCATATTATAAGTACCCATGATTTGTTGGGCCACTTCGCAGGAAAAAAACAGGACAACGAAACCCAATAAAGTAATTATTTTTTTCATTTTGTTAAAAATTAGTTTTTCTTGTGTTTTTTACTTATCATCTCGCGAAACCTTTTTCTAAGCATAAAAGAAGGCTTTTCTTTCAAAAACGATTCAATATGCCTCATTTTCTTATCTTCGAAGACGTCGTTAAAATCGATTAATATCCCCGTTTCTTCCACTGCGCCGAATTCTTTGTTTATCGCCGTACCAAAGACGCGCATACTGGGCGAAAGGTTCATATAAGCGCTTACCAAAGGCGGAATGTTTATGTTATACTTGCGGACTTCGGTATTCAATATTTTATAATCTTCTTTATAGCTTGAAGCATTAAAAAGTTTTTCGATTTTTTCATTATCTGCATTGGTTTGCAGCGGAATAATAGGAGTAACCAGTCGATCTTTGTCTCTGAAATATTTATCAAAAAAATAAAGAATCATATTCCTGGCTTCCGTGTTGTAGGTGTTATACATCGTTACTTTACCGAAAAAATAGCGGAAAGACGGGTCAATAACCGATAGCGCCCCCAAACCATCCCACAGGTTATCTAAAGCAAACAGACTTTTAGCTCCATGCTTGGTAGACTGATAATCTAATGAAACAAAAGAGCGCCCTAATTCAACCGTTTGAGGCAAATAAATATCAATAAATTCTTGGGAAAAATGAAACAACTCGCCGGTTGCAATATTATCCGGTTGTCCATGCGGATCAAAAGTGACTTCATTACCGCAACGAAAACGATAACCTCCTATAATCTCTTCTGCTTGCGGGTCCCAAACAATTAGCTGTCTATAAGGTATTTCCATTATATCAAATTCATCGATATCCATCGATTTTCCGGTACCTCCCCCATAATAACGGAAAGCGATTTCCCTCAGTCGTCCGACTTCCCGCATGAGGTTCGGAGAATCTTGAGCAGAAAATAAATAAATTTCATTCCCCGATTTATTCGTTTTCCTAAACAGCTTACTACGGGTTAATTCTATTTTTATAAGCGACCTGTCGATTTTTGGAATAATTTCTTCCATCGGAATATGTTATTTTTTAATTTCATGATAAACTTGATTTTTCAACCAATTAGCCCATTGTTGCGGCGTTTGGGAAGAATCGAACGTTTGCCACGAAATCGGTTTCCCAAAGTAGATAGTAAAAGTCGAATTTTCCGCTATAAACATTTCCCTCGGCAAAAACAACATTTCTATATTCATTTTAATACGTAATCTTTTACGAAGATTAGCAATATTGTAAAACAAATTAGAATTTTTTGCCTCAAAGTAAATGGGTACAACATCGCGTTTGTATTCTATTGCTTTGGTAATAAACATCTTTTTCCATTCCATATCGCTTATTACTCCTTTAGATTTTCTTGAACATAAACCTGCAGGGAAAGTAATAATCTGGTTTTCGGAAGCAAAAGCTTCATTAACAGCAATAGCAGCGTTGCGTCCTTGCGCCCCATGTTTATTAATAGGAACAAATATCTCCTGAAGAGGTCTGATAAAATACAAAATATCATTAACTAAATACCGGATACGATTATTGTATTTTTCTCCCAAGATAACCGATAAGCAGATACCGTCCAACCCGCCTAAAGGATGATTGGAACAAAATATGCATTTCGTATCAAACTCCGGAATATTTTCCACCCCTTTTAATTGGAATTGAACATTAACGACTTCTGTAAATCTTTTCATCAATTCAACGCCTCTCAAAGCGGAATTTTCCTTGATAAAAATATTTAATTTATCCAAATAAATGAGTTTGGTAAAGGCGTCTATCAAAAAACCGGGAATCTTTTTATATAATTCAGGGGCCTTTGTCTGAAGAACGTCATGCATATTTACCTGGAAAACCTCTTGTACATTCATAAGATATTTGATAGAAAAATCAAGCAAATTTACATGAAATAAATCATATTATCCATAAACGGACAAAAATTTTATATAGTATCGCCCAATTTATCTAAATAAAAAATAAAAGCGTCTCTTTTCTCCTGTTTCCTTTTCTCCTACCCTATTATGTACAAAACGATACCGAGCATAGTTATAGTAAAACCCAAAATCATGAAAATATGCGGCTTTTCTCAAATTTTTTATCCATCTGCGGATAATAGGAAATATTTCATGTATATTTGTAAAAATTATTTCAAAGAGTTTTCTTTGAAAAAGAAAGAATAAAAAATAATAATAAAATTATGAATATGAATATGAAAAAATTATCATTTTTTTTATTTTTACACGTATTTATTTTAAGTTTGACGAGTTGTGTGGATTCGGAGGAGATAAATCGTTCTTCTTATGTATCTTATGCTGTGATAGATCATGCGGAAGACATGGGCGGTTATGTGCTGAATTTGCCTAATGTGGTCCTTGCCGCTCCCGAATTGGCGTCTTCGAATTTGACGAAAGGCAATTGCATTCAGGTACATTTTACTATCGATTATAACAACCAGCCCTTTTCCTACTATACGGCTACCGGAATTCAATACAAATTGCTAAACAATACATCCGCAAAAATAGAGAGCGGAGATATGAACGACGAATATAAAGATTCCATTAATCGAATTACCTTAGAAGAAACGAGTCCTCTTTTGCTGGGAAACTTATTTGTTAACATCGAACGAAAAGAAGAAAGTAGTCAATTGTATAGTTATGAACTTATTTGTAATCCCGATTCAATTGATGAAAAAGGAGTAAATACCGTTTTTTTAAAGGCGCACCAATCAGATAAAACGGCAGGCAATGCAACGAACTTTTCCATAGAAACGTTTAATTTGAAGCCTTTATTTGAAGCCTACGGGGAAAAAGACTCGACGGTCGTAGCTCCCGACCCCGAGCAAATATACATCCTCTTAAATCTCAAATACCAATCCGGGATAAAAGAGGGAATCCCTGTGTATAAAGCGTATAACAATGAACCGTTAAAGATCGCTATTTTTAAATAATAATCGAATGATAATAAAACAATTGCTTATTTTACTTTTTCGCTTAATTACGGAACCGAATAAAACTTGGCATCATTTAGCAGAAAAAGGAGATAAAAATAATGAAAATTTTTATAAAAGCTATTTGTATCCGGTCATAGGGATAATAGCCCTTACCGCTTTTATCGGAACGCTCATCTCTGTCGAAAAATTTGATGTACAAAAAGCCTTAAAAATAGTAATTAAGCAAATAGGCGTTTATTTCGGAAGTTTTTATTTGTCGTCGGTAATATTATCGGAATTTGTAATCCGCCGGTTTACCGGGATAAAAGATACCCTTTTGTGCGAAAGATTTGTCGGTTATTCCTCCGCTTTGATATATACGGTGGCAATTGTAAAATCTTTATTTCCCAGCTTGTTTTTCCTTCCGTTGGTCGTAATTTATTCGGTTTACATGATTTGGGCAGGAGCTGCCGATTATCTGAAAATAAAAGAAGAAGATTTATACAAAACGACTATAGGCTCAAGTCTTGTTTTGCTATTTTTACCTTGGCTGATTGAAGTATTGATTGAACTATGGATGCCGGGTATGAAAATAAAATAAAAAATGCCGTTAAACAATAATATAGTAATCAAGAATAAACGGGCCTCTTTCGATTACGAATTTATCGAAACGTATGTAGCGGGTATTGTATTAACCGGGACAGAAATCAAATCGATCCGGTTAGGTAAGGCCGGCTTGACGGATAGTTATTGCACCGTTGTCAGAAACGAATTGTGGGTAAAAAACATGTATATTGCCGAATATTTCTATGGAAGCTATAATAATCATGAAGCCCGCAAAGACCGGAAACTTCTCTTGAACAGGAAAGAATTGAATAAAATCGAAACGCTTTCCAAAAACACCGGCTATACGATTATTCCAACCAAACTATTTCTTAACGAAAAAGGTTTGGTCAAATTAGTAATTGCTTTGGCCAAAGGAAAGAAAACTTATGATAAACGACAATCGTTGAGAGAAAAAGATGATAAAAGGGATATAGATAGAGTGTTTAAAAAATAACCTAAGATTTTAATTCCAATGAAAATAGCTTTTCACGGCGCCGCTCAAACGGTTACAGGCAGCAAACATTTAATTTCGTTAAATACAGGAAAAAAAATTCTCTTAGACTGCGGTATGTTTCAAGGGATGGGAAAAGAAACCGAATTTCTGAACCGGAATTGGGGGTTCAATCCGCAAGAAATAGACTATGTCTTCCTTTCTCACGCTCATGTGGACCATTCGGGATTACTACCTAAATTAGTAAAAGAGGGTTTTTGTGGGAAAATTTATGCGACTGCGGCAACAATAGATATAACAAAGATACTTTTGTTGGATTCGGCTTTTATCCAGAAACAGGACATTACTTTTCTAAATAAAAAACGCAAGGAAGAAGGGAAAAAATTACTTGAACCTCTCTATACCGAAGAAGATGTAAACAAGACTTTCGAATATTTCGAAGCTGTTCCTTATCATCAACCGGTCGAAATAGAGGAAGGTATTCAATTACAATTTTTTGATGTAGGACATATTGTGGGAAGCGCTACGGTTTTCTTAACTTTGACGGAAAACGGAAAAAAAACGACCATCGCTTTTAGTGGAGATGTGGGGCGATACAGCGACCCGATCTTACATTCGCCACAACCGTTTCCTCCCGCCGATTACATTATTATCGAATCAACTTACGGCGATCGCTTACACGATAAAATCGAAACTTATGCTCGCGATTTATTGAAAAATATAGAGGAAACCTGTTTACAAAAAAAAGGAAAATTAATTATTCCCGCTTTTAGCGTAGGCCGTACTCAGGAATTACTTTACGCGCTAAATGAGTTGGAACTGGAAAAAAAACTACCGCCTCTCAAGTATTACGTCGACAGTCCAATGTCGGTAAAAGTAACGGAAATCGTCAAATTGCACCCGGAGTGTTTTAACCGTTCGGTATGGAAATTATTGAAAGCAGATAACGATCCTTTTCGTTTCAAAGGACTCCACTACATTACGGATAAGCGTGAATCTCAATCGCTTAACTTCAATTATAAACCTTCGGTAATTATATCCGCTTCGGGAATGGCTGAAGCGGGAAGGGTTAAACATCATATTGCCAATAGCATCGAAAATTGGCAGAATACCATCATGATCATCGGTTATTGCGAACCCAACTCTTTGGGGGCAAAACTAAAGCAACATCCCGAAACCGTGGGTATCTTCGGTAACCGGTATGCTGTTAAAGCAAATATAGTTAGCCTAAATTCCATGAGCGCTCATGCCGATTACAACGATTTGTGCCAATATCTTTCTTGCCAAGATAGCGGCGAAGTAAAGCGTATTTTCGTTGTACACGGAGAACCGGAAGTACAAACCGAATTCAAAAGGCGTTTGATGAGAAAAGGATTTAAAGATATTGAAA
This sequence comes from Dysgonamonadaceae bacterium, assembly GCA_031275735.1. GTDB lineage: Bacteria > Bacteroidota > Bacteroidia > Bacteroidales > Azobacteroidaceae > Azobacteroides. Next base: position 12,734 of record JAISOJ010000086.1, on the reverse strand, counting down.
TTCCCCAATTACACCAGGAATTTGGAATATAAAGATCAGGGTTGCCTCAAAAGTGCGTCATCACGCGCTCGACGCGGGATCTCCCGAAAAACGAGCGTTGTCTTTCAGGGGATTGCGGGTCAAGCCCGCAATGACAAGCACACCACAAGGGGCTTTTGAGACAGCCTTGTATAAGATAATACTGATTGTCGAATAGATATAATACCTGAATCACTGAAAAACAGTAGTGTTTGCTTATGTTATAAAACATGTAAAAAATAGTTGTAAATTGTTTTGTTAACCACTGTTTCTTATACCTTTACCGCATATTGAGAGATTATTAATTCTACCTGTCAACTTATCAAAAATGATGTACTGTACCTTAAAATATAATTATACCAGAGAGTACGGTACGTAACTTTATGAATTTTTAACAAAATTATTGTGTGTATTTAAAAAAATTATTCTATTTTTGTGACATAATATGTCTTTGACATTGTCATAAGTTGAGATAAAAAAATTTATATAACTAATCAATCTCTTTTTGCAAGGGATTTTAATTCTATTTTTTATGAAAAAAAAACTTTTTTCTTTATTAATTACATGCTTTCTTTTGGCATGTGGAGATAACGCCGGATTAATCCCTGACGTTAATGAACCCGGCCTCGCCGAAGAACAGGAATTAATTCCCATTTCTTTCAATCTGGGCTTCTCTCTGGAAGTAACCCCATTACGAGCAAGCGCCAGCGCTTTTAATCTTAAGTATTTGGACTATCTCGTCTTCACAGCGTACGATGAAGACGATATTCATGGGACGGCGGGTCCGGGGATGCTTTATAAAAAACGCAGTTTTATCAATTCGGATGGTCATATCCAGGATTCGCTTCCCTCAGGATACTATCATGTGGTATTTGTAGCCAACAATGAATCGCCGTTTCTGTTCACGGGAGAGAATGCACTCGAAGGCGTTAGTATGACTACCAGTCTATCTGCTGTACCTGAGGTGTTTTACTCTAGCGGATTCATCCATATCGAGAACAAGGAGGAGCTCCGTGAAGATTATGCATATCTGTATAGAAATGTTGGTAAAGTGGAAATAGTGGTGGAAGATATTATTCCGGCGGATGTTGAAACGATAGAAATAACGGTTCAGCCGATGGCTCACACCTATATTATACAGTGCGGGAGCAGTGGGGATTCCATTGCGACAATGTTTGATCATGTGCAAATGTCCGGCAGCCTCTCCCAGTTGGGTTCTATTACTGAAAATGACGAGGGAAATAGAACGATGCTTCCATTCTCTTTCCTGTCTTATGAGAATATTGAGGCCTGGAGAATAGAAAAAGAAGAAAGACCCGATGGACCAGGCTTTTTAATCGAAGCAGTGCCTGTACGTACACCGGTAACGATTACCATGCAAGTGTATGGGGGTGGAAACCTTCTCGCTGAAAAACAAATTACCAATGTGGATATTTTGAGAAATAAGACGGTGCGATACACGGGACATTTATTTGAAAATACCGCTTTCTCTCTTTTAGTAGATGATAACTGGACAGGAACAGAGGAGATAACATTTTAAAATTCCGAATTACAAACTGGATTCCTTTCAGGGGAGTCATAATACTTATTCCAAAATGAACAAATTAATAAGCATTTTTAGCGCTTTGCTAATTTCGACAAGCGCTTTTTCACAAACGCCGTGGGTCTTGAGCGGAAATGCAGGTACAAATCCGCCAACCGATTTTTTAGGGACAACAGACAATGCACCTGTTGTCTTTAAGGTCAATAACCAGCTGGCCGGATTTACCGGTTTTGGGGAAAATAACAATGTATCTTTTGGTTATTTGTCGTTGCAAAATCCATTTTCCGCAAGCGGCAGTAATGATAATACGGCTTTTGGGGCGCAGGCGCTGCAAAACAATACAACCGGAGGCGCTAATGTGGCCGTGGGCCGCTGGGCGCTGCAAAACAATACGACCGGAGGAGCTAATGTGGCCGTAGGCATGGGCGCTTTAATAAATAATGTGAGCGGATCGAGCAACACGGCTGCGGGTACGGATGCACTGAGTAATAATATAAATGGCTACGGCACTACAGCGGTGGGATACAAAGCCGCTTTTAGTTCGAATGCCAGTCTAATTACGGCTGTCGGCTACCAGGCGATGTACAGCAATACGACCGGAGGAGATAATACGGCCGTCGGTTGCAATACGCTTTACAGCAATACCTCCGGGGGATATAACACGGCGCTGGGCGAAGAGGCGCTCTGGAGCAATACGACCGGAAATCTTAATACGGCCGTCGGTTACCAGGCGCTGTATAGCAACACGGCGGGAAACAACAACACGGCTATCGGCAGGGGAGCGCTCCAATACGGCAGCGGCAACGCTAACCTGGCCGCAGGCGCCTATTCGCTTCAATACGCAACCGGTATTTTTAATACGGCCGTCGGCCATTCGGCCTTGCGCTATAATGAGTCGGGTGACGAAAATACAGCCGTCGGCAGTGAAGCGATGGCCGGTCATACTTCCGGAAACAGGAACACGGCGGTAGGTACGCGGGCCTTGCGTTCCATTGACGATTCGGACGAAGCCGTCGGAACCGGATTCAACAATGTAGCCGTCGGTTACGAAGCCTTGATGAATATTACCTCGGGAACGGATAATACCGCAATCGGCGTTTCTGCCTTACATTCCAATACGGAGGGTACCAATAATATTGCCATCGGAAGCGAAGCTTTATACTCCAATACGACCGGCTTGGGAAATATCGCCATCGGTTATCAGGCGCTGTATAACAATACGGAGGGCGAAGATAATATCGCTTACGGCAATGAGGCGCTTTACGACAATGAGGACGGCTCGTACAATATCGCAGCGGGTCATGAGGCCTTGACCAAAAATACGTCCGGCTCTTACAATACCGCCCAGGGTTACCGGGCGCTTAACAAGAACAAAACCGGCGATAATAATGCCGCCTTTGGCTATGATGCGCTTTACAAGAATACCTCCGGCAGCAGCAATACCGCTATCGGTCATAAAGCGCTTTATAATATTGCGACCAACGACAACAATACGGCAGTGGGTCATGAGGCAGGTCCTACTGGCAATCGCAAAAATACTACGGCCATTGGATACAGCGCTAAGCCACTACAAGACAACGAAGTAAGGATCGGCAACACTGCTGTGACCAAAATTGGCGGCCAAGTGTCGTGGACAACGATATCGGACGCCCGGATAAAGAAAAATATCCAAGCCAATGTGCCGGGGCTGGCCTTTATCAACCTTTTGCAGCCGGTAACTTACAACCTGGATTTGGACGCCGCAGATAAAATACAGAACGGCGGAAAAGAAGAGGAAAACCGTAGCGGCGACGCCCTTCCGCTGAGCAAAGAAGAAACGGAAGCGAGAGCCGTTCAGCAAAGCCGCGTATATACCGGGTTTATAGCCCAAGAAGTAGAAAAAGCGGCGCAAGGCGTCGGGTACGACTTCAGCGGGGTAGATGCACCCGAAAGCGAAGAAGGACTGTACGGATTGAGGTATTCGGATTTTGTCGTTCCTTTGGTGAAAGCCGTACAGGAACTCAGCGAGCAGAGCGACGCCAAAGACGAAGCTATCGCCCAACTACAGGAACAGTTAGCGGCGCTGACCAAAGCGGTAGAAAGCCGGCTGGCGCAAGCGCAACAGGCAAGCCCGCTGAGAAGCGCAGGCAGCGCTACCGGAACAGAAACGGTACGGGACGAAAACACCGCCTCCCTGGAGCAAAATTATCCGAACCCTTTCGACCGGTCGACTACCATACGCTATACTTTGCCGGAAACTTTCCGCACTGCGCGCATTACAGTAACAGGCGCTAACGGAAATATAGCCAAGCAGTTGCCGCTTGCCGCTTCCGGATCGGGCAGCATCACGATTGAAGCAGGCTCCCTGCCTACAGGCGTCTATTATTATTCCCTCTATGTGGACAATACATTGATTGATACAAAGAAAATGGTATTAACGCAAAATTAAAACGATTATTAAACCGGTTCCCTTTCGCAGGGGATCACAATATTTTATTCTTATGAAACATTCTTGTTTAAAAAACACCCAAGAGCACGAAAATGAGCAGATTGCTTCGCAATCGTTTATTCGTCAACTCGTTTACTTGTTTACTCATTTTCGTATGAAAGCAATATTTTTTTCGATACTAATTACATGCTGTGGGCTTGCATGTTCAGACAACGCGGGCTTAATCCCCAGCGTAAATGAAGAGGAACCCATGGAAGAAGGCGAAGTAATTCCGGTTTCTTTCAATGTGGGCTTCACCAAGGAAGTAATACCATTCCGTGCCGGCAGCAGTGAGGAATATACGCTGAAAGACTTTTCATTGAAACATTTGGAACACCTTATTTTCAAAGAAGATAAAGAGTATGGGGAGGGTTATTTTTTGTATAAAAAATATACGGTTATCGATTCCGACGGTTCTATTAGTTGTGAACTGCCCGAAGGGAACTATCTTTCTCGCTTTATAGCATACAATTCTGGGGTTTTCCTGCAGCCTCTCGATATTATTGGCGGGGGTTGGGGAAATGCAATTTATTTCGGGTTTCAGGTGAGGACGGATAACGGAGAAGGTGAGGAGAACTTTATAGAAGGGGACCAGTTTTTCAACGAAACCACTTACACGGTTGAAAAAGATACGGAGAACAGCCATCCAATTGTTCTGGAAAGAATAGTGGGTAAAATAGAAATAGTTTTTGAGGATATTATTCCAGGCGATGTCGAAAAAATCGACGTATATGGGAGTGGCGACTTTGCCTCTGTATGGGGGTATTATAACAATAAGATGCCGTCGACGACTGTTCGTGCTATTAAGACTAGTTATACCTTATCAGAATCGGATAAAATTGCTCCCGGTTATACCATCTCTTCTTTCGTTTATGAAAGTTCAATACGCCTTCTTAAGCTAGATGTTAAAGAAGAAAAAGACCACGACAGCAGCTATAAGTCAATCGATTTTAAGAATGTAAATATTCCGAGAGGTAAGTTAGTACGGTATAAAGGAAAGTTCTTTGAAGGAACGGTGGATTTTGATCTTTATATTGACGATCTGTGGGACGATACCGAAGAACACACTTATTAAATCGTTTAATATTTTATTACAATGAATAGATTAATAATAGCTTTAGCCGTTTTATTTATTGCGGCAAACGGTTTTTCCCAATCAAGCGACTGGTTGTTGACGGGAAATGCCGGTACCGGCCCGCTCTCCGATTTTGTGGGTACGACAAACAGCCAGCCCCTCGTTTTTAAAGTCAACGGAGGGCTGGCCGGGTTTACCGGATATCCCGAAAGATACAATGTTGCGTGGGGCGTCGCGGCTTATCGCAATTTATACGGACCGGGCTACAATAATACAGTTATGGGCGTGGAGGCGCTCAATCTGTACCATTCGGTAGCGATAGGGAATGTAGCGATAGGCCGGTGGGTACTCAATTCGAACTACGACGGAAACGACAACGTAGCGCTGGGAGTGAGCGCTATGAGTACAAACTGGTGGGGACACTATAATACCGTACTGGGTTGGCAGGCGCTGTTTGCCAATGTAGGCGGGCCGAGCAATACAGCGGTTGGGCAATATGCCGCTTTTGCTACGACTGTTTCCTGCAATACGGCCGTTGGCTTTCAGTCGCTTAAATCGAATGGCTCAGGCGCCGATAATACTGCGATTGGCTTTAATGCGCTGGTTAGCAGCTCCGGCTCGGCAAATACCGCTTTTGGAAGCGAAGCGCTGGTTGAGAATAGCGGCAATTACAATACGGCCATGGGGTTTAAATCGTTGCGCGACAACTCCGGGGGAGGAGAGTATAATATCTCCATCGGCGCACAGACGATGATGTACAGTACGGCAGGAAGCAACAATGTGGCGCTTGGCTCCGAAGCGCTTCTCTCCAATACAAGCGGAAACGGGAATACCGCCCTCGGCGCTTCGGCGCTACAATATGCTCATACTTCGGAAAATACAGCTATTGGAGGCGAAGCTTTAACGGGCAATGTGGAGGGAGAAATGAATACGGCCATCGGTACGCGAGCTTTATGGTCAAGGGATAATCAAACGGGAGAGGTGTATGGAAATGGCAACTCCAATACGGCTATCGGCTACGAAGCCTTGCGGGAAATTCGCGCTAGAGGAGGCGTAGAGGCCGGCAGTAATAATATCGCAGTAAACGTACATGCTTTAGCGCATGATACGACAGGACATTATAATATTGCGGTAGGCACCCAATCCTTATATCATAATATAGATGGTAGCGGAAATTTTGCTTTCGGCAATCAGGCGCTTCGTGATAATACGGGTGCTATTGATAATATGGCAATGGGCCGGGCGCTTTATCAAAATCTGGGAACAGACAATATAGCCACCGGCGCTGATGCGCTTTTTCAAAATACAAACGGTAGCAGCAATATAGCCTTCGGCGCTGGGGCGCTTTACAGCAATACAGACGGAAGTAACAACGTAGCTTTCAGTTGTGAGTCGCTTTACTCCAATACGGAAGGCGGGAACAATATCGCGCTTGGTTACCGGGCGTTATATACCAACACGACCGGTTCCTACAATACGGCGCTTGGCTATATGGCGGATGTTAGCGCCGGCAATTTTACCAACTCAACGGCCATTGGGTACGGCGCCATCGTTACGGCAAGCAATATGGTAAGAATAGGTAATGACAGCGTGACCAGTATTGGCGGTCAAATGCCGTGGACATCGGCATCGGACGGCCGGATAAAGAAAAATATACGGCCCAATGTTCCCGGCCTTACCTTTATCAATCAATTGCAGCCGGTTACTTACAACTTAGACCGAGAGGCCTCAAGGAAAATAGTGCGAGGCGAAACGAAAAACAGCGATTCCACTCCGGCGCCCCCAGTGGTGAATGATGCTGCAGGGAGCGACGTTTTATACTCCGGGTTTGTTGCGCAGGAAGTGGAAAAAACCGCTCAAAGCATGGGTTATGATTTCAGCGGAGTGGACGCCGACGAAAACGGAAAAGGCTTATACGGCTTACGGTATGCCGAATTTGTGGTTCCGCTGGTGAAAGCCGTGCAGGAACTGGAGGAGCGCAACAAAGCCAAAGACGCCGCCATTGCCCAGTTGCAAGAGCAAATCACTGCATTAAGCGAATTGATAAACCGCTGGGAAGAAGAATGAGTTCAAAACTAAATACTAAAAACTAAAAATTGCACAAAGCGCGGCAAACGGACGCGGGGCAGTTTTTAGTTTTTAGTATTTAATTTTTAGTTAGTTTTTAGTTTTAATAAACATGAAAAAAATTTTATTTATAACCGCATTTATTGTACTTGCTTTCAGGAGTTTTTCTCAAGACTACATGCTGTTGAAAGACGGGGAAAAAGTCGCAATCACGATATTGCATGTTGCCGACGAATATGTAAGGTATCGGCTTTTCGACGACCGCTCAGGAAAAATGTATGCCAAAGATACATCCAAAATTTCAAAGCTTATCTTTCGGGATGGAACGGTAAAAACCTATTTGGAAGAAGCGCCGCCGAAAGAAACACAGCCGGAAACAACGATTCAAGCCAATCGCAACACACCCAATCGCCAAACCGGTAACAATAATCAAATCCGGACTCAGGTCAAAACCCAAACCGAAACCCCGATTCAAAATCAAACCCAAACGCCAATTCCAATTCAGCCTCAGCCTCCTGTCCAAAGTCAACCCCAAATCCAGAGTCAAAAGGGGGATTTCCTGTTTTTGACGGATGGGAAAATCAATCCGGTTATCGTAGTGGAAATTACGCCCGAAGTTGTCAAATACAGGAATTTGGATAACCCCACAGGTCCCCTCTACTCGGTTTACAAATCGGAGGTAGAAAAAATTATATTTCAAAACGGGCAGGAAGAAACATTCGCCGGAGCAGCCATCCGGAACAATAACAGTCGGCCATTGAGTAACCAGCCTGTCAATGAATACCTTTATCCCAGCGATATCAGGGATTCAAGCAAGCGCGGGAAGCCTTCCACCCGAAACAACGGCGATCCGGAAGTTGCATTGCCCAAGCGTCCTCTTGTCCAATTCGGAGTCAGAGGCGGAGTGAATTTTTCTACTTTTTCCGGCCTGGATAAAGCGCTCGATTTGATCAATGAAGCAACCGGAACTGAAAGAACGCTGAAAAACGAGAATAAAACAGCCTTTCATGCCGGATTTATTTGCCGGATAAACCTGTCGCAAAACCGTTTTTTCCTTCAACCCGAATTGCTCGTTTCCCTGCAAGGGGATAAGGGAAAAGAAGGGGAAGAACCCCGCGCCGATGATTTGTATTATCTGCAAATGCCGGTTTATTTAGTTTATAAAATGCCGGTAAGCCAGGGTTGTGATATCCTTTTAGGAGCGGGTTTATACGGCGCTTATGGGATATATGGAAGTGGAAAGACTTTTGATGAAGAATTTAAGCGGCTCGATTATGGCTTTTCGTTCATGGGCGGACTTCAATTCGGCAAAATTCAGCTAACAGGCGCTTACGATCTTGGGAAAAATGTGGTAAAGGATGGGACAAGCTGGGAACCATTCTCTCAAGCTATAGACGGAATCCCTGATCTTTATACCCGCAATTTGAAAATCTCGCTAGGATACTTTTTTTGACCTCTCCCCGACAATAGCGTTTCTAAATTATCATCGCAGTTTCCATCGATATCATCGAAAAAACTTTTAACAGTTTAGTGAAATATATCAGCAGAATCATAATATTGGGGTCATGGTTTAAATCGGTTGAAATAGGCATCTTTGCAGAAATAAAGTGGAACATAGACAAGAGGCTGTCTCAAAAATATATCAGAGGCTTTTGAGACAGCCCCTTAATCTAATATCTTATAACCTGAGTTCGACGTAAGATGCCTCCGCTCGCTTACGCTCGGTCGCATGACGGCGTATCGTGTTGGTCATTAGGGAACAGCAGCGCGTTGGCGGCTTCGTCGCCAACGCGCTGCTGGTCCCTCCCTCATTTTTTATGGAGTCATCGTCCTGTCGACCAAAGGAGCGTAGCGACTGCGTGGAGACATCTATATTATTTTCGTGCGTTTGCCCTGATAAAAATTAAGAAAAACGCTTCAAGTACTAATTTACTCCTTTTTTGTTTGTCGTTTTTCTTTTTTCCGGTTCCCATTTTTTCAGTTCGATGCGGAAAGTTGTACCTTTATACAATTCCGATTTGTAAACATAAATTTTGCCTTTCTGGTGAGTTTCAATGATTCGTTTGACAAGCGATAGCCCCAATCCCCAGCCTCTTTTTTTTGTCGTATAGCCCGGGTGAAAAACGGCGTCGAATTTCGATTTAGGGATGCCTTTACCCGTATCTGTTACGTCTATGATAATTTTTTCCCCTTTTTCCCATGCCGAAATAGTGATTCTTCCTCGACCGTCCATGGCGTCCACTGCATTTTTAATCAAGTTTTCAATGACCCAACCGAAAAGCGATTCGTTCATTAAAACGTAGATAAGTTCTGTGGGAAAATGCGTATCAATACTAACTTTCGATGAAATCCTCCTGCCCATGTACTTGATGGCATTGTAAACAGTTTCGTTCAAATCCATAGGTTCGGATTCGGGATTAGAACCGATTTTGGAAAACCGTTCGGCAATAATTTTCAATCGTTGGACGTCTTTATCCATTTCTCCCAGCAGGCGAGTATCCATGTCTTTCGTTTTCAAGTATTCTACCCATGCCATTAAAGAGGAAATAGGAGTGCCTAACTGATGGGCGGTTTCTTTAGACAGTCCTACCCAAATTTTGTTTTGTTCTGCTTTTTTAGTACTGTTTAAAGCCAGGAAGGCGACCACGACAAATATGAAAACAACGCCTAATTGTACGAATGGAAACAATTGTAACTGTTTCAAAACGGTCGAGTCGTCGTAATAAACGTATTGAAACGAACTTTCATTGCCGTTGATAGGAATAGGAATCGGTTCGCGCTTTTTTTTGAATGCTTTTATTTTATTACGGATGAAAATGGAATCGTTTTCTTTAGGAGAGTGAATGTTGTTTTTGTAAATCACGCTATCCCATTCATTGACCAAGATGACAGGAATGGTTGTATTTCCTTCAATTAGCTCGGTGATCAATAAGTCGTAATTGTTAAAAACGTCTGTGTTCGTGTCTTCAAAAATTGCCTGCGTAGAAATCAAAACTACCGATTTAGCCCATATTTCAATCTTTTTCCGTTCTTCTTCTTTTAGTTCGTTTATAAGCGTATTGGTGATCCAAACGGAAGCGATAGCAATGATTATCGCCACAAAAATGAAAAGGTAACGGAACGTTTTCGCTGATTTATATTCGTTAAACATCATTGAAATGAAAAATTGAGAGCTTAGAAATCGTTTTCCTAATCTAAATTCTTACTTATTACGTACAAAGATAATATCTTTCCGGCTACAATGAATAAGTGAAAAAGAAAAAACGGAAAAAATTCAATTAATTGAAGAATTGTTTCTTCCAGCAAATGAGCGTCGATAGTTTCCTGGGTGGAAAAATCTTCTTCGTCCGGATATATTTGACGGAGGTGGCTTTCGTAGCGGAAAGGCAGGAGCATTTTTTTCCGTTTCGCGGAAAACCTGGTTTTTAGCGATTATCTAATGATGTTCAAACTTCATCGTAAAACAAATGTGATTAAAGAGTAAATTTTCTGTAAAACAAGTGTAGCCGGTTGGTAACATCGCACCTGTACTTTTGCACTGTCAAATAAATTATTAAGAAAATGCAAAACAACGCAACACGACAATTACGGTTTCTATTCTTTTTTCTGTTCTTTTCCACATCTGTTTGTGCCAATCAGTTAAATAAAGGAATACAAGGTTATGTACGCGATTCGGAAACGTCCGAACCGATTATTGGCGCTACAGTTCAGGTGAAAGGTACGGTTGCCGGAACAAGCACGGATATCGATGGATATTACAATTTGCAAGGGCTTTCCGAAGGGAAATATACGTTGGAATTTCGTTTCCTGTCGTATAAAACACTTGAAATAGAGTGCGAAACCGGCGATACAGTTACCCGGCTGGATGTATCGCTGGATAATGACGATATATTAATTGGCGAAGTCGTGGTGAATGCCCGTTTGCGCAGCAATACGGAAACGGCCATGTTGACGACTGTAAAATCACTTCCGCAGGTGGCGAGTGGAATATCGGCGGCGCAGATAGCCAAAAGTCCCGACCGGACAGCTTCCGAAGTAGTCCGCCGAGTACCCGGAGTGACCATTATCGACGATCGTTTCATCATCGTAAGGGGACTCGCCCAACGATACAACAACGCTTGGATTAACGGTTTAGCCGTACCAAGTACGGAAACCGACAGTCGCGCCTTCCCGCTCGACCTGGTACCAAGCAGTCAAATAGACAACCTGCTGGTATACAAGTCACCTTCACCCGAAATTCCCGCCGATTTTTCCGGAGGATTCGTGAAAATCGCTTCCAAAGGCGTACCCGACGAAAACAGCACGGAATTTACCTACACTACGGGATTCAATACTCAAACACAAGGAAACAAATTTCGGACAAACCCGGGCAGTTCGACCGATTTTCTAGGTTTCGACTTGAACAAACGCACCCTGTCGAGCGATTTTCCCGCTCATCTGGACGCAGTGAGCAATCCTGCCGACATTGCTCGATTGACGAAGGAAGGTTTCAACAACGATTGGCGGGTGAAGACGCGCACGCCTTTTCCCGACCAGCGCCTCTCGCTGATGATTGCCCGTCGCAAAGCAACAGCCGACAATAAAACAATCGGAAATATTACCGCATTGACTTACAGCAATACCTTGAAAGGGGTGGAAGGAATGAAAAACGCCCGCTATGGCATTTATTCTGCCCGGACGGATATGCCCGTTTTTCTTGATAATTATTATGACAACCAATATTCGAATGATATTCGTCTGGGCGTCATGCATAACTGGTCTTTCGTTCCGACCCCCTTTTTTCGTATCGAATTTAAAAACCTGTTGAATATGCTGGGACGCAACCGCCTGACGGAACGTAGCGGCGTCAAGGACATGAGCAGCATGTATTACCGCGAACAGACGGAAATGCTGTATTCATCACGCCTGATTTACAGCGGACAATTTTCGGGCGTGCACGATTTTTCCCCGAACCGGGCGCTGACTTGGGACGTCGGTTATTCGTACGCCAACAAGACCGAACCCGACCGGCGTATCGTAACCAATCAAGCCGGAGTCGGCAGTATAGACGACATTCCCGTACCGACAGGCAACGAAAACATCACCCGCTATTTTCAGGATTTATGCGACCATACGCTCTCCCTGGCCGCAAATTACAGGTGGAAATTTACGGCTGTTCCGTTCAAGCCGACGCTTAAAACGGGCGTTTACTGGGAATACCGCAAACGGGACTATCGCGTGAGGGAATTTATATATCGCTACGACAACCTGAGTTATGAAGAACGGCAATCCTATCTGAAACTTCCCTTCGAGGAGATGCTGAACGATAAATATCTGGGCGCAGGTAGGGTATATATCGACGAAATCACACGTAAAACCAACAACTATGACGCATCCGTTTTGCACGGAGCAGGGTATGTTGCATTCGAAATTCCGATGGACAAACTCACCCTGTATGCCGGCATGCGGCTTGAAAATCATCATACGGAATTGACCCGCGACCGTTCCGACGCTCCGGATTTGACGCTGATGACCAACAAGAAAATCAGCGATCTGGACTGGCTGCCCTCGGTCAATCTGACTTA
>JAISOJ010000017.1 GCA_031275735.1 Dysgonamonadaceae bacterium | reverse complement strand
GAAATCATGCGGTAACATCCGCCATTGGCAACCTGTTTTTAACAGATAAAACAGCGCGTTGAATATTTCTCTTAATTCATGTTTACGCTTGCGTGTGTCGCCAATTATTTGTAATATTGTACCCTATTGGCTGTCGGTTAAGTTTGTCCGATAATTTATCATCGTTCTTTATGTATTGATAATCAAAAAGATACGAAATATTATCAATATAAACAACCGATAGTCAATATTTTAGCCTAAATTTAAACAGTTTCTTAGTACTTGAATCTGTTGCCCCCTGCAAAAATCAATGTTCTTTTTTTGTTTTTAAGTAAAAAAGAGTAATTTTGTATCCGAAATAAAAATAAGCCCGGATGGCGGAATTGGTAGACGCGCTAGTTTCAGGGACTAGTGTTTGTAAGAACGTGCAGGTTCGAGTCCTGTTCCGGGTACAATGGAAAATGCCAATAATCATTAAATCAGATTGTTGGCATTTTTCTTTTATCACGTTTACACAACTCATAAAACCCCGGTTATTAAATGCTCTCCAGAAAATCCCCTTTTCCAAACATTATCCAATACATGGAAACCTTATAAATCTTATTCAACAATAAGATATTGGTCACTCCCGGCTCTTTTTGTTTGTTGGCCATCCGGTTATAATTGGAACTGTTACACAATCCGACGTTTTGGCTAAACTCGGATTTTGTCCTGACAAGCCCCCTGTATCTCAATTCTTCAAACGAGCGGAGAAAACGCTTGCGCACTTCAACCGCTTCAGGTATGTTCTTTCTGACCGGCATGTTATTTACTTTTTATTTTGTATATTTGCATTCTAATTAAATCAATCATGCAGAAAAACAATCCAAACGAACACAAAGAACGACCGACAGAACTCAAGCATGAAAAAGTCCAGGCCAAAAGGGACGCACTTTTCAATCTCTATTACCGGCTAATAGATGAATGTCTTGTCGCACACAATCCCGTTAACGGAAAACACAGAAGGCACCATGAAATTCTGTATTATGTAAAAGCGTCGGTATTCGATACAAAATTCACATTAGACGCCATTAATGAAAAATTTTCCGCCGCCGATTGATATTTGAACCGTTTTTCCTTCATCATCTGTTACCGTATCGTGTATGTTGATACCGGCGGCGACATATCCGGGCATAGATATTTTATCGCCTCCTGTGCGGCCGCATTTTCCAGAATGTTCAGGCAACCGCCATTAACAAGGCTTACATCTACATTTATTGTATGTCTCGTCATGTAACGATATTTCAGGATGAAACAATTTACAAATCCAAAACAGTTACCCAAGCGTATTTGTCTTCTTCGTCGCCATACTGAATCGCTCGTAATTTATTGTATAACCTTAAACTGTTTGGCCCAGGTTCGCCTTCTTTGCTGAAAACATACGATTTGTTTTCATCTAAATCATCAACTCGCGATATGGGACTGATCACAGCCGCCGTTCCGCAAGCCCCGGCTTCTTCAAAAGTAGCCAATTCTTCTACCGGAACAGGGCGCCGCTCGACCTTCATCCCTAATTCTTCTGCCAAAATCATCAGGCTTTTATTAGTAATCGAAGGTAATATAGACGACGATTGAGGCGTAATATATGTATTATTCTTGATTCCGAAGAAATTGGCAGGACCGCATTCGTCGATATATTTTTTTTCTTTGGCGTCTAAATACAAAACAGCAGAATAACCTTTCGTATGGGCTATTTCTCCTGATATCAGACTGGCGGCATAATTCCCTCCTACTTTAATAGTTCCGGTTCCGAGAGGAGCTGCCCGGTCGTAACCACGCAAAATAGCGTAAGGCGTCGGTTTGAATCCGGCTTTGAAATAAGGCCCTACCGGGCTTACAAACACAATAAACAAATATTCATCTCCCGCCTTTACGCCTACCTGAGGAGATGTTCCAATTAATAAAGGGCGAATATACAGCGATGCGCCGCTTTCGTAGGGAGGAACAAAAGAAAGATTTCTTTTGACGACTTCCACCACCGCCGCTTCAAATATTTCGACCGGAAGTTCCGCCATTACTATTCCCCTGCAAGAATCCTGCAAACGCAAAGCGTTTTCCCGCATACGGAAAATACGTATTTTCCCGTCTTTCCCTTTGAATGCTTTCAATCCTTCAAACGCTTCCTGCCCATAATGCAAACAAGTACTCGCCATGTGCATCGTGATTTGATCCGAATCGCTTATTTCCAAATCACTCCATTTCCCTTTTTTGTAATAAATTCTTACATTAAAATCGGTTTTTACATAACCGAACGTTAAATCCGACCAATTGATATTTTTCATAATCATAATATTAAATTTATAAATGATGAATACTCAACGATAAAAAGCGAATTATCTCCTTATGTACCGTTTAGCGTCTACCACAAATTAATAAACAAAGGTAATAAATCCTATTGGTTTTTCATTATCTTTGCAATAAAATTAATGTAAAAGCCCTTTTATGAGTGTAATCGATTTTTTCAATAAAAATAAAAAAACGGCATTTTCCTTCGAACTACTTCCTCCATTAAAGGGAAATAGTTTCGCTAAAATATGCAATGTCATTGATAAACTTCGGGAATTTGACCCAAAGTATATCAACATTACTACACACCATAGCGAAACCGTTTACAAAGAAACCGAAAATGGTTTGCTGAAGAAAATCTATGTCCGAAAACGCCCGGGAACAGTGGCAATTGCTGCCGCTATTCAACATAAATACGGTATTACGGCTGTTCCTCATCTTATTTGTAAAGGTTTTACCAAAGAGGAAACCGAATATGCCTTGATTGATCTTCAATTTTTAGGAGTAAGCGACCTGCTCTTGCTACGAGGGGATACCAACAAATTGGAAAAAGATCGAATTCTTCAGGGCGAAAGCC
Organism: Dysgonamonadaceae bacterium; assembly: GCA_031275735.1. Classification (GTDB taxonomy): domain Bacteria; phylum Bacteroidota; class Bacteroidia; order Bacteroidales; family Azobacteroidaceae; genus Azobacteroides. The sequence goes on along the minus strand of JAISOJ010000017.1, from coordinate 67,960 downwards.
ACGAACATACCACGGATTTAATTACGCAGGTCAACCATTATAATCAAGGAATCGACTTGGAAGGCAATCCTTTCGAAAGACCGAAAACTCCTTTCTCTTATGGAGTAGCCTGTTATCCCGAAAAACACGAAGAGGCGCCTAATATGGATTCCGATATTGCTTTCTTGAAACAGAAAATTGCTTTGGGAGCAGAATACGCCGTTACACAAATGTTTTTCGACAACGGCAAATATTTCGAATTTGTGGAAAAGTGCCGGAAAGAAGGGATCACTATTCCGATAATTCCGGGTATCAAACCCATTGTTCTCCTTGACCAATTGACGGTATTGCCCAAAGTTTTCCGAACAGATATTCCCGACGAACTGGAGGGCGAATTACGTAAGTGTAAAAACGACACCGCAACTAAACAAGTGGGAATCGAATGGTGTATCAAACAATGCAAAGAATTGATAAATAAAAAGGTACCGAGCTTGCATTTCTATACTTTAATGGCGACCGACAGTATCCAAAAAATAGCAACCGCTATCTATTGACTCATGTTTTTTAAAGATATTATAGGACAGAAGGCGATTCGGAACCGGTTGATACAATCGGTGAAAGACGGTTTTATCCCTCATGCCCGGCTGATTTCAGGTCGCGGAGGATCGGGAACTTTGCCGCTTGCGTTAGCTTATGCACGTTACCTGCACTGCATCAATCGCAGTGAAACCGACGCTTGCGGCAATTGTCCAAGTTGCCGTCAATTCGATAAACTTTCTCATCCCGATTTGCACTTTGTTTTTCCTATTGTAAATAAAAAAGGAAAAAACAATACGGTTTGCGATGATTTTCTGCCTCAATGGCGGGAATTTGTCATAAAAAATCCGTATTTCAATTTGTCTTTGTGGTTGGAATATATTTCGGCCGAAAATGCCCAAGGCACAATTTATACCAGGGAGGCGAATGAAATCGCATCTAAATTGAATTTGAAAGCTTACGAATCGGAATACAAAATCATGATTGTTTGGTTGCCGGAAAAAATGGAAGAGGAAACGGCCAATAAGTTGTTAAAACTCTTGGAAGAACCGCCTGTAAAAACTATTTTTCTCTTGGTATCGGAAGAGCCGGACAAAGTGATTGGAACCATTCAATCGCGGGCACAAAATTTTCCGGTGCCTCCCATCGCTAAAAAAGACTTGACGGAAGCGATTATCAATCAATTCCATTTACAGGAAGAAGAAGCTGCCCTTGTTGCTCATCTTTCGAACGGAAGTTATTTAAACGCCGTTCATATCATCAATACAAATGAAGAAACCACGCTTTACCTGGATTTATTCATCGTGATTATGCGTAATTCATGGAAGCGGGATATCAAGAATATGAAGGCAAAAGCCGATGAATTTGCCTCTTTGGGACGTGATAAACAAAAAGGATTTTTATCTTATGCTCAAAGGTTTATCCGTGAAAATTTCTTTTACCGTCTCCAAATTCCCGAAATCAATTATATGAACCGGCAAGAAACCGAATTTTCTATGAAATTTGCTTCTTATGTCAACGAAAGAAATGTAATTGATTTCATGGAAGAATTGGCTTTGGCAGAAAAACACATCGAACAAAATGTCAATTCCCGGATGGTATTTTTCGATTTATCAATGAAAATAGCAGTTTTATTAAAAAAATAAAAAATGGAATACCAATTATATAATGGCGCCTGTTGTTTGAATAAAAAAGGTTGTTGCAAACGCCATTGCAACAAGCTCAATACTTACGATTGGTTGTGCGACATTCCCGAATCCGAATCGGCTACGGATTACGTAGAGGTTCAATTCAAAAATACCCGAAAAGGCTATTATTTGAACAGCAATAAAATTCCTTTGGAAAAAGGGGATGTGGTCGCTGTTGAATCCAGCCCGGGACACGATATCGGCACGGTTAGCATGACCGGCAAATTGGTTTTATTGCAAATGAAAAAACACCGGATTCGTCCTGACGCCGAAGTAAAACGAATTTACAGAAAAGCGAAAGCCGCCGATTTGGAAAAATACGAGGAAGCGAAAGCCAAAGAACACGAGACCATGATTCGCTCGCGCAAAATAGCGGAAAACTTAGGCTTACAAATGAAAATCGGCGATGTTGAATATCAAGGCGACGGTAATAAAGCTATTTTCTATTATATTGCCGATGAACGAGTTGACTTTCGTCAATTGATTAAAGATTTGGCAGAAGCTTTCCGAATCCGCATCGAAATGAAACAGATCGGAGCACGGCAGGAAGCCGGACGCATTGGAGGCATAGGTCCTTGTGGCCGAGAACTTTGCTGTTCGGGATGGATGACTAATTTTGTTTCCGTTTCAACCGGAGCAGCCCGCTTACAAGATATTTCCTTAAATCCGCAAAAATTAGCCGGCCAGTGTGCTAAGTTGAAATGCTGCTTGAACTACGAAGTGGACAGTTACATGGAAGCGCAACGCCAATTTCCAGCCCGGGAGATACCGCTCGAAACCAAAGACAATATTTATTACCATTTCAAAACAGATGTATTTAAAAATCAGATGCAGTATTCGACCAGCAAACACATTGCCGCCAATATAGTAACAATTTCTTCCGAAAGAGCTTATGAAGTCATCAGCCTGAACAAAAAAGGGCATAAGCCCAAGTTCTTGCATGAAGATGAAAATGAGACATCGTTGAAAAAAGAATATCAAGATATTTTAGATGAAAGCGTTACAAGATTCGATTCACTAAAAAAGAAAAAAATTAAAAAAAAACAAAAATGAATATTGTTAAAAAACAATGAACATACGTAAAATTAAATATATTCCTCTTTGGAGTTTGTTGTTCTTTGGGGTAACTTGTGCAAGAGAAGAAATTTTTTCCGAATTTCATTCTTTCCGCGAAGCAGAATGGGTAAGAAACGAAAAAGTACATTTCGAAATAGAAATAAATGATAACACTCCAAACTATGAAGTTCTTTTGGAAATAAGAAACAATAATAATTATCCTTTCCAAAATATTTGGTTGTTTATAGATATTACGACTCCCGCCGGACAACAACGAACCGACACGGTAAATATAGAATTGGCAGATGTTTACGGAAAATGGTACGGACGAGGAATAAGCCTTTACACCTATTCTGTCCCGTTTGAACAAAACGTCAGGTACCCTTTGCCCGGAATTTATACTTATTCTATCCGGCAAGGCATGCGGGAAGAAGTATTGAAAGGAATTTCGGATATTGGTCTGACTGTGAAAAATAAGTTTTAATATTTTCTTCTCTCGGCAGCAGAAAACCGGTTTGAGAAAGATTTTATTTTCTTTTTGAAATCAGGTTGTTGCAATACCGAAAAGTCTGTCAGGGGATTGTTTCTCCTCACGGGTATGATATATTGAAGTTTTTTTTGTTAAGCAGTTTAATATTTTCCATGCTGTAAAATCATTTATCGGTTATATTAGGTTATATCCTCTTCCCCAAATTCCTTGCCACATAATGCCTTTGATTTAACATCCGTAATATTCCCGTTTATCATCCGGTAATAGACCGGTTGTTTCATCCTGGATGAGAAAAGATACATTAGCCGTACCTGCTCTCGAATGTAAACTCGGGATTATATCCAACCGTATTTATATGAAGATTTTCAGGAAGACTTCGCGTATGAGTGGAATCCATCATTACAAAGTTTTTGTCTTCTTCCGGTAATTCATCAAGAAGTCGGAAAGACTTCCTTATTCGTTGTCCAGCAGCCGTTTTGTTGTTTCGGAAATCTGCTTTCCTTCGGCTTTCCCTGCCAGGATTTTCGTGGCGGCTCCCATTACCTTTCCCATATCCTTGGGCGAAGTTGCGCCTGTTTGTGCGATAACCTCCCGAATGATTTTTTCCAGTTCTTCGGGCGACAACGCTTGGGGAAGGTAATTTTCCAGTACCGCTACCTCGGCCAGTTCTTTTTCGGCCAGTTCGGGACGGTTCTGTTCCCGATAGATGGAAGCGCTTTCCTTGCGTTGCTTCACCATTTTCTGAAGAATCTTCAAGGCCGTTTCGTCGCTTAGATTGCCGTCGGCGCCTTTGGCCGTCCGGGCTTCCAGAAATTCTTTCTTTACGCCGCGCAGGGCTTCCAGGCGGATTTTGTCTTTGGCCAGCATGGCCGCTTTAATGTCGTTACTGATTGTATCAAATAAGTTCATGATAAAATTAATTAAAAATGTTTGTTATATATTCGTTTTTGTTTATCCGCGTTCATGTTTCATCTGCACAATTGTGCTGCTGCCGTTCTTTCCGGCGGTTTTCCGCTTTTTTCGCGATGTCGAGCATTATTTTCGAACTGCGGTTGTAGGCGGGGTGAGCAATTAGGGCTTCAATCGTTTCGTTGTCGTTCATGTTTTCAATCGTGAAGATGAATGGCTTGGGACGGATGGTTTTTCCGCCTTTGGTTAGCGCTGCGACTTCGTCCGGATAATATTTGCTCAGGAGCTTGGCTTCGTAAGCCAGTTGCCGCTCTTTCTCGATTCGTTTTTCGTTGTCGTCCTGCATCCGGTCGTTCAGGTCTTTTTCGGTCAGCTGCCTTTGCGCGTCGACTACTTCGGGGGACAAGGGGATGTTTTCAATGCCGAATCCTGTTGCCAGAATGGTCATTTTGACGTTTTCTCCCAGGTTTTCGTCCCTGGCGGCGCCCCAAATCAGTTTGATTCCGGAATCGAATTTGGCCATAAATTCGTGTACTTCGTCCATTTCTTCCGTCATTAGGGGTTTTGTTTGGCTGTCGTAGATATTGAACAATACTCTTTTCGACTTGAAGATGTTGTTGCTGTTCAGGAGCGGCGATTTCAGGGCGTTTTCGATAGCCAGCGAGACTCTGTTTTCGCCCTTGCCCAGGCCGCTGCTCATGATGGCTACTCCTCCTTCGCGGAGGGTGGTGTTGACGTCGGCAAAATCCAAATTGATGATTCCCCGAATCGTGATGATTTCGGCAATGCTTTTTGCGGCAACGGTCAGTGTGTCGTCTGCCTTTTTGAATGCGATTGCCAGCGGGAGGTCGGAATAGATTTCGCGCAGGCGTTCGTTGTTGATGACGAGGAGGGCGTCCACGTTTTTTTCCATTTCTTCGACGCCTTTCAGGGCTTTCAGTATTTTGTCTACGCCTTCGAATACGAAGGGGATGGTGACGATGCCGACGGTGAGGATTCCCATTTTTTTGGCTATGCCGGCGATTACGGGCGCGGCGCCTGTTCCTGTGCCGCCTCCCATTCCGGCGGTGATGAATACCATTTTGGTGCCGTCGCTCAGCATTTTTTTCAGGTCTTCGAGGCTTTCTTCCGCCGCTTTTTTGGCTACTTCGGGTATGCCGCCGGCGCCCAGTCCTTCCGTTGTTTTTATGCCCAATTGTACTTTGGTCGGAATTTCGCTTCCTGCCAACACTTGGTTGTCGGTGTTGCAGAGTACGAACGAAACGTTGTGAATGCCTTCCTTGTACATGTGGGTGACTGCGTTGCCGCCGCCGCCGCCCACGCCTACTACCTTGATGATGGTTGGTTCTTTTGCCGGCTTGTTGTTGACGAGTGTTACGACGCCGTCTTTTACAAAGGAATACGCTTCGGCCCGATTGTCTTCCGTATTGAAAATAATGTCTTCTTCCATAACTGTTTGCTTTTATTTTTCCGGATTGTCCGTTGGTATTTTTTTTAATTGTCGAAAAGACTGCTGCCCCAGTTTATGAAGCTTTTTTTCTTTTTCTTTCCTCCTGTGTTTCCTTGTGCGTGCGGCTCTTTTTCCGGTGCAGGTTTCACTGGAGGATTTCCCGTATTTTCTTTATCTCCGAACAGATCGTTTTCGGTCGGTTTTTCCTGCCTTGTTTCTTTGGCGCAGTTTGCTTTGCTTAGAAGCAGCAGGCCTGTGACGGTTGCATATCCCGATTGAGTTGCCGTTTCTGCGTCGGCTGCGTCGAGGCATCTGTTTGGGGCAAGGGAAACGCGGATGCCGATTTTTTGTTTGAGCGAAGTTTGGATGTTCTTCAGTAATGCTCCTCCTCCGGTGATGATAATGCCGGCGCCCAAAGCGGATTTGTATCCCGATTGTTCGATTTGGTATTTTATGTTGGCAATGATTTCGTCGGAACGGGCTTCTACTACGTTGTCGAAGTCTTTCAGTTCTTCGCGTTGGGCAATTTCGCGGGCTGTGATTTTTCCGTCGTTGTCGTATTCGATCAGCGCGCTTCCGTATTTGATTTTCAATTCTTCCGCTTCCTTTTCCGATATGTTCAGGCTGCCGATGTCTTTGGTTATGGTGGAAGCTCCGAGGGGAATGGTAAACAGGTGTTTCAGTTTGCTGTTCTTGTAGATGGAGAGGTAGGTGAGGCCGGCGCCGAGTTCAATCAGGGCGCAACCTGCTTCCTTGTCTTCTGCCGTCAGGACTGCTTCGGCTGTTGCTAAGGGTGAAATGTGAAATCCTGCAATGTTGATTTTGCCTTCCAAAAGCGATTTCAAATTTCTTCTTAAAAACAGGTCGTTGGTTATCAGTGGGTAACGGGCTTCGATGACGGAGCCGGCGGCGCCTTTGGGGTTGTTTTCCAACTGTCCGTCCAGGTAAAATTCGGGCGGGAGGATTTCCAGGATTTCTACCAGTTCGGGTGCGTACCGGCATATTTCTTCATCAATGGTATCGAGCAGTTCCCGGGTTACTCGCGTGTTGATTTCTTTTTTTATGCAATGCCATTCGATGTGAATGGATTGTCCGCCGATTCCCGCATATATTTGTTCAATGTTCGGAAGTGAACGGTTTCTGAGTTTGTCGTTTAGTTTCCTGATTATGCGGGAAATTTTGTTCAGTGTCGTGTCTGCGTTGTAAATGTATCCTCTTCGGATGCAGTTTTCGGTTTCTTCCTTTTCGGAGGCCAGGATGGTCAGGATGCCTTTTTCGTTTTTACGGGCAACCGCCGCGACTATTTTGGAGGTTCCGATGTCTAATGCAGCTACATATTCCGTTCGATTCATATCTTTGTTTATTTAATAATGAATTTTTGCGAGTGACGAGTGACAAGTGACGAGTGACAAGTGACGAGAGACAAGTGACAGGTGACAAGTTACTTTACTTCGCGCAACTCTTAGTTTTTAGTTCTTAGTTTTTAGTGCAAACTATCTGGTTCTTGTATTTTAAATTGATTTTTGAATATTTGTTCCAGCCTACTTTGCTTAATCCTTCTTTGTAAAAGAGTTTCAGTTTGTCCAGGTTTTCCCTGTGGTCTTCTATTTTTCCCAGAATGATTTGATGACTGCCTACGCGCGGCGTCAGTTCGATGTCGCGGACGGGTGTTACGTGGATTTGTTCGATTTGAGCGTTCCAGAATTTGTTTTTCTGTAAGAACAGGGCGAAGTGGAACAGTTCTGTCCGGGCGAAGTCGTCTTCGATGAAGCCTGTTGCAACGGGTACGTAGGCGCTGAAGTTGGCGGGTACCGGCATTTTTTTTCCTTCTGTGTCGATGTAGTAATTTCCCTTGTTGGCAATTACTCGAAGGAGGGGTGTGCGCTGGTAGATTTTCAATTTGACGCTTCCTGCGGCTGTTTTGTAACATTCGGCGCGCCGTATCAAGTCGTTTGCTTCCAAAGCCGCTTCTATGCGGTCGGTGTTGATTTCCGAAAGGTTTTTTCCAACGGGATCAAGCCCCGACTGCTGCAGGAGGCGGTTGATGTCTTTTTCCGTAATGTAACGGTTTTCTTCTTCCTGTTTGATTTCGACTTGTACGTTTGTACATAAGTACTGTTTATCCTCGTGCGCTCCTGGATAAACCAGGGCGAGTCCGAAATATACCAGCAGGAGGATGGTTACTGATAGAATGGATACATTTTTAAGCATACAATTTATTTTTAATAGGTTCAACTAACAATTCGATGTCGCCTGCTCCGGCGATTAGGAGTATTTCTGTTTCTTCTTTTTTCAGTTGCAGAAGGAGTTCTTCTTTTGAATACAGTTTTTTTACGGGACTTGTTACCTTGTCCAGAATCATTTGCGACGAGACGCCTTCGATGGGTTTTTCGCGGGCGGGGTAGATGGGGATCAGTATTACTTCGTCTGCGGCCGAGAGCGCTTGTGCAAATTCGCGATGGAAGTCGTTGGTGCGGGAATAGAGGTGCGGCTGAAAGATTACGGTCAGTTTTTTGTCGGGATACAGTTTCCTGACGGAGGTGATGCTGGCTTCCAGTTCTTGGGGGTGGTGTGCATAGTCGTCGATCAACACGAGGTCGCCGGTTTTGATGTGGAAGTCGAATCTTCGTGCGGCTCCTTGGAAGGTGGCCATGCCGCGGCGCAGTTCGTTTTCCGAAACGCCGTTTAGCCGGGCTACTGCCAGTGCTGCTACGGCGTTGACTATGTTGATTTCGACGGGAACGCCCAGCTGAATGTCCCGAATGATTGTGTCGGGCATGACGCAGTCGAAATGGATTTCTCCGTTTTGGATGCGTATGTTTTGAGCGTGGAAATCGGTTTTTCCCGCTGTTTTTGATGCTGCGTAACGGTATGTCCTGACGTTTTCCTGTGTTTGGGGGATGATGTCTACTTGCGATTCCATCAGGAGGATGCCGTTTTTCCGAATCAGGGAGGTAAAATGTACGAATGCTTCGCGGTAGGCTTCTTCGGTTCCGTATATGTCCAGGTGATCGGGGGCTACGGATGTGATTACGGCGATTGCGGGTGAGAGCCAGTGGAAGGAGCGGTCGTATTCGTCGGCTTCAATTACTGTCCAGTCGCTTTTGTCGGAGAGGAGGAGGTTGGTGTTGTAGTTTTTCAGTATGCCTCCGAGGAAGGCGTTGCAATCGACTGTGGATTGTTTTAGTAAATGGGCGATCATGGCTGATGTTGTGGTTTTGCCATGTGTTCCGGATACGCATATTCCCCGATTTGTGCGCGTGATTTCGCCTAAAATTTGCGCGCGTTTCATGATTTCGAAGCCGTTTTGACGGAAGTAGGCGAGTTCCGAATGGCCGGCGGGAACGGCCGGCGTGTAAACGACCAGCGTGGATTCTTTGTCCCGGCAAGCAGACGGAATCAGCGCCGGGTTGTCTTCGTAATGGATGGAAGCGCCCTCGCTGTTTAGCTGGCGAGTCAAATCCGATTCGGTGCGGTCGTATCCGGCTACGTTTTTTCCTTTTGCGAGGAAGTAGCGGATGAGGGCGCTCATGCCGATGCCTCCTGCGCCGATGAAGTATGTGGATTGTATGTTGTTCGGATCTTTCATTGTTGGTTTGTTGTGTTGTTTTTTTTTCGGGGGTGGAGCATTTTTTCCATTTCGTCGACGATTTTGGCGGCTGCATTCGGGAGGGCCATTTGGCGGATGTTTGTTTGCAGTTCGTGGAGCAGGGTGTCGTTTCGAACTGTTTGCAGTGATTCGGGGATCAGTCTTTTTGGTGCTTCGTTGTCGGGAATCATCAGCGCCGCTTTTTTCCGTACCAGGGCTTGTGCGTTTTTGGTTTGGTGGTCTTCGGCTACGTTGGGGGAGGGGACGAGGATGACGGCTTTGCCCAGGTTGCAAAATTCGGATATGGATCCTGCTCCTGCGCGGGAAATGGTCAGGTCGGCTATGGAAAAGGCCAGGTCCATGCGGGAGATGAATTCCGTTATGTAAAGGTTTTTTGTTGCGGGGATTTGTCGGGTGATTTCCCGATAGTATTGTTTTCCTGTCTGCCAGATGAATTGTATTTCGCTTTCGCGAATGGTGTTCAGCGAATTTTGTATGCTTTCGTTGATTGTGCGTGCGCCGAGACTTCCTCCTATGATGAGTATGGTTTTTTTCAGGGGGTCGAGTTTGAAGTGGTTGCCGGCTTCTTGCCGTTTTTCTTTGCTGCAAGTCAGGTTGCTGCGGATCGGGTTGCCTGTCAGTATGATTTTGTCTTGAGGGAAAAATTGTTCCATGCCTTCGTAGGCTACGCATATTTTGATTGCTTTTTTTGCCAGAAGCTTGTTTGTGAGGCCTGCGTGTGAGTTTTGTTCTTGAATGAGTGTGGGTATTTTTCTTTTGGTTGCTGCTTTTAGGATGGGAGCGCTTGCGTATCCGCCTACGCCGATTACTGCGTCGGGACGGAATGTTTTTAATGTTTTTTTTGCTATCGACAGGCTTTTATGGAGTTTGAAGGGGAGGGAAAGGTTTTTCCAGGGGTTTTTACGGTCGAAACCGACGACGGGTAGTCCGATGATTCGGTATCCTGCGTCGGGTACTTTTTCCATTTCCATACGGTTTTTTGCTCCTACGAAAAGGATTTCTGCGTCGGGATAGCGGTTTTTTATTTCGTTTGCAATGGATATGGCGGGGAAAATATGCCCTCCTGTGCCGCCTCCGCCAAGTATTATTCGGGGGGAAGGGCTTGCGGGGATGGACGCCGCTGTATTGGCCGGTGTGTCTTTTTTATTCATGGTAAACGGGGGCTTCGGCATTGCGGGTGCGGAAGTCGATGCAATCTCCTTATTTACAGTATTTGAACGTTTGTTAAACATGATTGTTTCGTATTTATTTTATATTAACCTCTGTTTTCCTTTTTCTTTAATTCCGTTTCTTTTTTTTGTTCTTTATTCTTTTTCCTTTATTTTTTTCGTTATTCTTCTTCGGTTCTCCATTCTTCTTCTTCCATTCTCCGTTCTTCTTCCAATTCGTGTACAATTTCTTCTTCGCGCTTTACTCCTTTTTGGTTTTCGTAGCGGCTTACGCTTAGTATGATACCGATGTAGATGCAGTTTATCAGGGTGGATGTTCCTCCACGACTGACGAGGGGCATGGGTTGTCCTGTGACGGGTATCAGGTGTACGGCTACGGCCATGTTGGATAGGGCGTGTATGACGAGTACCATGGCGCATCCCATTGCGAGAAATTTGGGAAATAGTTTGTTGCAGCGGTTCGCGATGATTCCTGTTCGGATGAAGAGAATCAGGTAGAGGAGAATGACGGCAATGCCGCCGATCAGTCCCATTTCTTCAATGATGATGGCGTAAATGAAATCGGAATAGGCTTGTGGGAGGATGTCTCTTTCGCGTCCGTTTCCGGGCAATTTTCCGAAAACGCCGCCGTTGGCAATGGCCATGCATGCGTGTGCGGACTGAAAGTTTTTGTCTGTGACTTTGTAGTTTTCTTCTCCCAGTATGTTGACTTCCGAAAAGAAATTTTTAATCCGGTTTTTCCATGTTCCTGTTTTTTCTTCCGAGATGTAGTTTTCTTCTCCGCTGATCTTTTCGGTATTGTTCTTCCTGTCGTTCGAGGCGAAGTGCATGACGGCCAGGATGCATCCTGACAGGGCAATGAATAGGGAAAAGGTGATTAATCCTTTTTTGAAGCGGTTTTTCCATTGCAGTATTTTGGGGAAGGATGTCCGAAGTTTTTCGTCGGGGAAGAAATAGAGGATGCAGAAGAGGAAACCGCTTGCGACGCCTGAAATCAGTTTCCATGCTTCCTTGTCCAGCCGTACTTGGCCTACAAACAGCAGGAGGATGATGATCCCTGCCAGCAGGAGCGCCGTCGATCCGTTGTCGCGGAGGATAATTCCGCAGGTGACGGCTGTGGCGATGTATATCCATGTGAGTGTTTTGTCGTTTTTGTTTTCTTTTCTTTTGCTTAGAAGGAAGGCTGTGAAGGCGACCAGGCATAGTTTGGCGATTTCCGAGGGTTGAAAGCTGATTCCTGCAATTTGAATCCATCGGTAAGAGCCGTTGATGGGTTTTCCCCAGATGCGTGTTGCTATCAGCATGATTATGGCAAATACGAGGAAGACGGCCAGAATGGAAAAGTATTTGGGTTCGATGGCGTGTACAACCAGAATGAGTAGTGTTCCGATCAGCAGGAAGGTGGTATGCCGCATGATGGGGTCCCAATAGTTGATGTCGTCGTCGAAGGTCAACGTACTTGAAGCGCTGTATACTTCCATTATGGAAATTAATCCCAGGAATATGAATATTATCCATATTACCCGATCGCCGCGAAACATTTTATTGATAAAATCCACTTTTTTTTAATTATGAGTTATGAACTATAAACTATAAACTATAAACTATGAACTATGAACTGATTTTCTGTCACTTGTCACTTGTCACTCGTCACTTGTTATTTGTCACTTGTCACTACAAATGCCTGACACATTCCTTGAATTGTTTGCCGCGGTCTTCGTAGTTTTGAAATAAATCGAAACTTGCGCAACAGGGCGAAAGGAGTACGGTGTCTCCCAGTTCGGCTATTTCGTAGGCTTGTTTTACTGCTTCCTGCATGGAACGGGCGTCGCGGATTGTGCTTATTTTTCCGTCGAAAAATTCGTGGAGCTTGGTATTGTCTGTTCCCAGAAAGATTAATGCCCGGCATTTCTTCTTGACCAAAGTTTCAATTTCCCTGTAATCGTTTCCCTTGTCTGTTCCGCCGAGTATCAATATGGTAGGCATTTTCATGCTTTGCAGGGCATACCAGCAGGAATTGACGTTGGTTGCTTTGGAGTCGTTGATGTATTCTACTCCTTTGACGCGGGCTACTTTTTCCAGCCGGTGTTCTACTCCTTTGAAATCGCTTAGTGATTTCCGTATTTTGTCGTTTTTTATGTCCAGCAGTTTGGCGGCAATGCCTGACGCCAGGGAATTGTATAAATTGTGCTGTCCTGTTAATGCTATTTGTTCTTCTTCCATTGTGAATGATCCGTTAGGTGTTTCTATTATTATTTGATTGTTTTCTACATAAGCTTTTACGTTTTCCGCTTTTGTTGCGGCAAAGGGATAGAGGGCGGCTGCGGGTTTTCGTTTTGCGATTTCCGACGTGATGTGGGGGTCTTCGTTCCAGTAGATGAAAGCGTCTTTTTCCGTTTGGTTTTGCAAAATGCGCAGTTTCGAGTCGATGTAGTTTTGCATTTTGTAATTGTAACGGTCGAGGTGGTCGGGGGTGATATTCAGTATAACCGCAATGTCGGCCTTGAAATTGTACATGTCGTCCAATTGAAAGCTGCTTAATTCGATTACGTAATAGTCGCAATCGTTTTCGGCTACTTGCAGGGCAAAGCTGTTTCCTATGTTTCCTGTCATGCCGACGTTTAATCCTGCTTTCCTTAAAATATGACAGGTGAGCATCGTTGTGGTGGTTTTACCGTTGCTGCCTGTAATACAAATGGTTTTTGCTTTCGTGTAGCGTCCTGCAAATTCGATTTCCGAGATAATGGGTATTTTCTTTTCTTTTATTTTTTTTATTATGGGTGATTTGTCGGGGATTCCGGGGCTTTTGATTATTTCGTCTGCATTCAGAATCAGATCTTCGGTGTGACGGTTTTCTTCATGGGTAATGGCGTATTTTTTCAATGTTTTTTTGTATTTTTCTTTTATTTCGGAAAAATCGGAGACAAAAATGTCGAATCCTTGTTTTTTCGCCAGGACTGCTGCTCCTACGCCGCTCTCGCCTGCTCCCAAAACGGCGATGCGGAAATCGGGGGGTATGTTTTTTTTCTTTTTCATGCTTTTCTTTTTCATTTTTCATTGCGTGTTTATCTCATTTTCAATGTGGCGATTGCTAATGCGGCGAGGATGATTCCAATCAGCCAGAAGCGTACCACGATTTTCGATTCGGGAATGGGGAGAAGCGGTTTTTGAATGATCGCGTTGATTCCTGCATTTCCTGCTTTTTGAAAATGGTGGTGGAGGGGCGTCATCTTGAAAATGCGTTTTCCTGTTCCGTATTTCGCTTTGGTGTATTTGAAATAGGAAACTTGCAGCATGACCGATACGTTTTCGACCAGGAAAATGCCGCAGAGGATGGGCAGCAGCAGTTCTTTGTGGATGATGATGGCGAATACGGCAATTAGTCCGCCCAAAGTCAGCGAGCCGGTGTCGCCCATAAAAATCTGGGCGGGAAAGGCGTTGTACCACAGGAATCCGATCGTGGCTCCGATAAGGGCGCAGGCAAAAACGGCCAGTTCGCCGCTGCCGGGGATGTACATGATGTTGAGGTAGGCGGCGTATTCGAGGTGGCTTGATACGTAGGCGAGTATTCCCAATGCTACTCCGATGATCGCCGAACTTCCTGCTGCCAGTCCGTCCAGTCCGTCGGTCAGATTGGCTCCGTTGGAAACTGCCGTCACAATGAAGATCGTGACCAGCACGAATATAATCCATGTGACTGCTGTTCGGTGTTTGGGCATGAAGCGAGCCAGATCGCGGTAGTCGAAGTTGTTGTTTTTCAGGAATGGAATTGTTGTTTGTGTTGATTTTACCTGCGGGCTGTGATGTACTTCGGTAATTTTTCCTTCTTTCCTGATTTCGACGTTTTCGCGCATGACGGCTTGCGGGCTTAGGTAAAGGGTTAATCCGACGATTAGTCCCAGTCCGATTTGTCCTGCAATTTTGAGTTTTCCGCTGATGCCGGCCTTGTTTTTTTTGACGACTTTGATGTAGTCGTCGGTAAAGCCGATGGCTCCGAGCCAGAGCATGGTTGTCAGCATCAGGATGATGTAGATATTGGATAGCCGGGCCAGCAGTAAAACGGAGGTTAGGATGGAGAGGATGATGATTACGCCTCCCATCGTTGGTGTTCCCTTCTTTTGCATTTGTCCTTCCAAACCTAAATTCCGGACGGTTTCTCCGATCTGAAGTTTTTGGAGTTTGTCGATGATTTGTCTGCCGACGATTGTGGAAAACAGCAGGGAGAGAATCAGCGCCATGGATGATCGAAAGGAGATGTAGTGAAACATTCCTGCTCCGGGTACGTCCAATTGGTTGAGGTATTTAAAAAATTCGTACAGCATTTGTTTTTGTTTTTATAGTCGATTCATCACTCATAATTTATAATTCATAACTTATTGTCCGGTTATTTTCCGTACAATTTCCCTGTCGTCGAAGTGATGTTTTACGCCTTCGATTTCCTGGTAGTCTTCGTGTCCTTTTCCTGCAATGAGTACGACGTCGCCTTTTTGTGCAAGCAGGCAGGCTGTTCGGATTGCTTCTCGACGGTCGGTGATGCAGATGACTTTTTTTCTTTCCACGTCGCCCAGACCGTTGAGCATGTCCTGGATGATGTCGGCGGGTTTTTCGAAGCGTGGATTGTCGGAGGTCAGGATGACCAGGTCGCTCAAGCGCACTGCTTCTCTTGCCATGATGGGTCGTTTTCCTTTGTCGCGGTTTCCGCCGCATCCGACGACGGTCAGTGTTTTTCCCGATTCTTCCTGTATTTCCTGAATTGCGTTCAGGACGTTGGTTAGGGCGTCGGGTGTGTGGGCGTAATCGACGATTGCCGTATATCCTTCGGGTGAGGGGAAGGTTTGAAAACGGCCTGAAACCGATTGTAGGGTGCTTAGTTGTATCAAAATTTCTTCGGGGTTTCCGCCCAGGAGGACGGCTGCTCCGTAAACGGCCAATAGGTTGTAGGCGTTGAATTTGCCTACGAATTGCGTGAGGATTTCCCTGTCGTTGACGGTCATTAAGGTTCCGTCGAAATGGGATTCCAGTATTTTTCCCTTGAATTCGGCGAGTGTTTTGAGCGAGTAGGTTTGTTTGCTTGCTTTCGTGTTTTGCAGCATGAAGAGTCCGTTTTTGTCGTCTCTGTTTGTCAGTGCGAATGCGTCGGTGGGGAGCAGGTCGAAAAATCCCTTTTTGGCGTCGCGATAGGCTTCCACTGTTTCGTGGTAGTCCAAGTGGTCGCGCGTCAGGTTGGTGAATATTCCGCCTTTGAATTGTAATCCGTTTATTCGTTTTTGGGCGACTGCGTGGGAACTGATTTCCATGAAGACGTATTTGCATTCTTCGGCGAGCATTTGTGCGAGGAGGGCGTTCAGTTCGATGGCGTCGGGCGTGGTGTGCGTGGCTGAGATTGTGCGGTCGTTGATGTAGTTGCAGACGGTGGAGAGTAGTCCGGTTTTGTGTCCTTGTTTTTTGAAGAGGAGGTAGAGCAGGGTGGCGGTTGTTGTTTTTCCGTTGGTTCCTGTGACTCCTACCAGTGTCAGTTTTTGCGAGGGGTTGCCGTTCCATGTGGAGGCTAAGTGTCCTAAAGCGTCGGCGCTGTCTTTTACCTGAATGTAGGTGATGTTTTGCTGAACGGCGTCGGGCAGGGTTTGGCATACGATGGCGGTTGCGCCGTTTTCGATTGCTTTGCCAATGTAGTCGTGTCCGTCGGATTGTGTTCCTTGTACGGCGATGAACAGGTGTCCTTTCTTGATTTTACGGGAGTCGAAATGGATTCCCGTGATGTTTTTATTCGGATTTCCTTCGATTCCGAGGGTGGCGGTATTGTCGAGAAGCCTGGCTAAGTCCATATTGTTTTTTTATTTAAGTGTTAATGTTACTGTTTGTCCTTTGATTATTTTTGTTCCGCTGCTGATGGATTGTTCTACTACGGTTCCTTTTCCTGCGAGGGAAACTTTTAGGCCTGAGGATTCCATTGCGTATACGGCGTCTTTTGCTCCCATTCCGATTACGTTTGGAACTGAGTTTTGTGCGATTTCTCCTTTTTTCAGTACCAGTTGGTTGTTTCGGAGGCGGGAGCTTGCCCATTGTCCGTCCAAGCTGTCTTTGTATTTGATGTCGAGTTTTTTCAGTGCGTATATGGATTGTTCGCTCCGTCCGTTTTTTACTTTGGGAACCAACGGGTGCAGGGTGTCGACGGGGAGTATGTTGGTGTTTGGAATCTTGTTTTGTGCGTATATTTCTTCGGCGATTTGCTTGAAAACGGTTCCGCACATTTGTCCTCCGGATGCGCCTGCTGCTGCGGGGTTTCGGATGACTACGATGCAGGAGTAGCGGGGGTTTTCGGCGGGGAAAAATCCGCAGAAGGAGACTTGGTGCATTTTTCCGGCTGCGGTGTATCCGGCTGCTCCTTGTGAGATTTGTGCTGTTCCTGTTTTTCCTGCTATTCGGATGTAGTCGGAGTGTGCGGGTTTTCCTGTTCCTTTGGGGTGGTTTACGACGCTGTCCATCATTTGCCGAATGGCGTTTAGCGTGTTTTCGGAGGCGATGCGTTTGTTGATGATTTGGGGTTTTCTTTTTTCGATGGTTTTTCCGTTTTCTTGTATTTCTTTTACGAATATTGGTTTTACCATTTTTCCGTTGTTTGCGATGGCGTTGAAGAAGGTTAGTATGTAAATGGGGGGGATGCGTGTTTCGTATCCGAATGACATCCAGGGTAGTGTTGTTTTGTACCAGGTGTTTTTTGCGGTTTGTGGGTGGCGTATGCGCGGGACGGCGTAACCGGGTATTTCCAGTTCGAGGTCCTTGTTTAGTCCTGTCCTGTAAATGCCGTCCACGAATCGTGCGGGGTTGTCGGCGTAGGCTTTCAGGATTAGTTTGGCTATTCCGATGTTGGAGGAGTATTGTATGCTTTGGGCGGCGCTTATTTTTCCGTATCCTCCTCGATTGGCGTTGTGGTCTTTCAGTTCTTCTCCCGCGATGCGTTCTACGCCGTTTCCTGTGTCTACCGAGTCGTCGGGGTGTATGAGTCCGTCTTCCAGGGCTACGAGCATGGATATGATCTTGAATGTGGATCCGGGTTCGCTTAGGTCGGCTACGGCGTAGTTTCTTAGTGATTCGCTGTATCCGCGTTCTGTTCGTCCCATGTTTGTGATGGCTTTGATTTCGCCGGTGGTTACTTCCATTACGACTGCGGTTCCTGATTCGGCGTTCAGTTCTTTGAGTTTGTTTGTCAGGTATTTTTCGGTGATGTCCTGTATGGTGATGTCGATTGTTGTGATGATGTCTTTTCCGTTTACGGGTTTTTTGTTGATTACGTCGATGGTTTGTCCGTTGACTTTCCGTCGGACGGCGGTTCCGTATTCGCCGGCGAGTATGGAGTCGTAGTAAAGTTCCAGCCCGGATTGTCCTGTTTTTCCGTTTTCGTTTTTTTCCTTGCTGATGCTTCCTATTGTGCGTAGCGCCAGTGTTCCGTAGGGGTTTACGCGCATGGATACGGTGTCTTTGTGCAATCCGGTTTTATAGCGTCCTTTTTCGAAATAGGGCATTTTTTCTATTTCTTTCCATTGGATGTAGTCTACGTAATGGTCGAGTAGTCTGTAGCTTCTGTTTTTGCGTATTTTTCCTTTGGCGTCTTTTTTTTCTCTGTTTTTCCATCCGTTTATCAGGTGTTTTTTGTATTCTGCGGGGGATTTGTTGGGGAACATTTTGTGCAGTTGGATGGAAAGTGGTTCTATGTATTTGTTAAGGGTGTCGATGTTGACTCCTTGTGCGCAAAAGTCGATGGCGAGGTAGTAGCGTGGTTCGAAGGTTGCCATGAGTTGGTGGTCGGAGGAGTAGATGTTTCCTCTGAGGGGTGAAACGGGGATTTCCTGTTTTGTTTGTGTGTTTCCCAGTTTTTTCCAGGCGCTTCCTTCCACGAAGGAGATATAGGATGCCCTTCCCAGAACGGCTATCACGATTAAAATGAGGAGAGCTGTTATGATAAAGTATTTTTCTTTGATTTTGTTATTTAGTTTTTCCGATGTCATGTTTTATTTGTGTATTTCGATGGCCGGTGTTTTTGATACGGATAGTTCGATTCCTTTTTCTTTCAGCAGGTTTTCTATTTGGAGTTGCCTGCTGTGCGTTGTCAACTTGGTTGAGAGGGCCAGGTTTTCGTATTGCAGGAGTTTTAGTGAATCGTTTAGTTCCTGTATTTCGGCCAGTTTTTTTACGCAGGAGTAGCGGTTGCTGATGAAGATCAATACGAGGAGTACGATCCAGAGGAGCAGTTTCGACTGTTTGATGACGTAGTTTTCAGTCAGGATGTCTCCTATCAGGATTTTCAGGAGGGAGTTTTTCTTTTTTCCGCTTTTCTTTTTTTCCGTATCCTGTCCTTTTTTTTCCGTTGAAATTATTTCTGTATTTTCTTCCATATTTATTTTTTTTCTGCAATCCGCAGTTTTGCACTTCGCGAGCGCGGATTTTGTTCAATTTCCTCTTGGGAGGGGGTAATCACTTTGTTATTGATTACATTGAAAGGTTGCCGGCTATTTCCGAAAAAGTCCTTTTCCATTTCGCCCTGGAAGTTTCCTGTTTTGAAGAAGTGTTTTACTAGCCGGTCTTCCAACGAATGGTAGGTGATGATTGCGATTCGTCCTTCGGGTTTCAGGTATTCTCGGGCTTGCGTCAAGAGTTCTTTCAGGGCGTCGATTTCTCCGTTTACTTCCATTCGCAGCGCTTGAAAGGCTTGTGCCCATTGTTTTTTTTCTTTTTCCCGATTGAAGCAGGGTTTGATGGTGTCCAGAAATTCGGGTGTTGTTTGTATTTTTTTCGTGTTTCTTTTTTTGAGAATTGTTTTTGCTATTTGTCGGGCGTTTCGCAGTTCGCCTTGCCGGTAAAATACGTCGGCTAAAGCTTCTTCGCTGTATGTGTTCAGAATGTCGGAAGCTGTTTTTCCGCTTTTTTTATTCATGCGCATGTCCAGATTGGCGTCGAAACGGAAGGAAAATCCCCTCGTTTCGTCGTCGAAATGGCGGGAGGATACTCCCAAATCGGCCAGTATTCCGTCGATTGCTTTTTCCTGGTGCCAGTCCATGAAGTTGGCGAGGTAGCGGAAGTTGCTTTGTATGAAAGTGAGACGTTTGTCGGGTAGGATGTTCTGTTCGGCGTCGGCGTCGCAGTCAAAGGCGTATAGGCGTCCTTTCTTGTCCAGTCGGTTCAGGATTTCGGCAGCATGTCCTCCTCCTCCGAAAGTGGCGTCAATGTATATGCCGTCGGGCCGGATATTCAATGCATCCACGCTTTCTTTTAAAAGAACGGGTACGTGATAGGGTTGCTTGTTCATACTTCACGATATTAAGAATTTGCGTATGTTTGTCCTGAATGTGCCGGCGTCCATGAGCGGTTTTTCGGCATTGCTGCGATTCCATATTTCGATGGTGTCGTTCATTCCTATAAACCTGATTTCGGCGCCGATGTGCGCAGCTTGCAGGTAGCGTTTCGGGATTAGGATGCGTCCGTTTGCGTCCATGTCCAATGTTTCCGATTCCCACACGAATTGCCGGAAGGTTTGCTGTTGTTCTTCGTCGTACTTGTTCAGCCTGGAGCGTAGAAGGTCCAGTTCTGTATTCCATGCGTCTGCGGGATACAAAACGAGACATTCCTGATAGATGTCCTTGCGCAATATTAGCTGCGTGTTTCCTGCTGCTTGCAGGATTTTACGGAATGCTGCGGGAACGAAAACTCTTCCTTTTGCATCTGCTTTTGCGTCTATATTGCCGATGAATCTATCCATAAATTAATAGTCGCTTGTTTTAAAGCGTAAAGTTACACAATTCTCCACAATTCTCCACTTTTTTCGCAAAAAAATTTTCCACAAAGTTACAAAGAAGTTTGTATATATCCAAATAATTGATAAACAATATGTTTATTTTAAATGAAAAGTGGGGGAATGATTGAATCATTAATCGGAATTTCTGTGTTGCTATCCAAATTAAAAGTCCTAATTTTTTCATTTTAACAAAAAAACATTCTTCTCAAAATAATGATGATTGATTGTTGGATATTGTGAAAACCGCAAAGTATGGAAACTAATCAAGTAAGTTCGATCGTTTTTTACGTTTATAATCTGAATTATGTTTTTTTTGCATTTTGTTTAGATAGAGAATTGATAAAAATTTTTACCTTTGCCTAATTCTTTGCGATTTTACTTTATCAAGTTTAAGAGAAAAGAAAAAATATTTGAGTAATTGCTAACACAATAATATTTATCATGAAGCACTTGCGTATACATAATTTCCTGAAAAAGAAAAGTAATTTTCCATTTTTCATTTTCTATTCTCCGTTTGTCTTATTTTCAATAATATTTTTATGCAACGCTTGCAATAAAGGCGAAGGTTTGGGCGGTTCATCTTCGTTGGAAGGCTATGTGTATGAAATTGAACACTTAGACGATAATTACTCTTTTCAAACCCATATTTTCCCTTCTTTGGACGCCGACGTCTTTATCGAATTTGGCGATGACGCCAGCATTGGCGAACGAGTGAGGACAGGTAGGGAAGGATATTATCGTTTCGATTACCTTAGGAAAGGCAATTACACGGTTTATGCTCTGTCTAAATCTATCGGAGAACAAAAAAAAGTGGTATCTAAAAATGTTAAAGTAAGCGGTAATCTGAATAAAGCGGATACTATTTTTATTCATACCGGCGATGCAGTCGAAACAGCAATAATTAAAGGTATGGTTTGGGTCAAATATTATAATAAGGGGCGTCTTGTTAGTATTGATGGACAGGACTCCATACCTGCCGTAGAAAACCGCGTTTATATCAAATATGAAGGTGAAGATACTCATTTCGATGACGTAAGGGTAGGTGATAAAGGTATTTTTGTTTTTCAGAAAATTCATCCCGATAAACTATACGAAGTATATGTAAATACGGAAATACCGGGAGAAGAACACAAAAACATATTATTTCCAATTTATAAAAAAATAGAAGTGCGCGATCCTTACCGAATTTATCCATTAGAAAATGAAGAAAGGTTGGAATTTACCATCATATTGAACAATTAGATAATAATAAAATGAAAAAACAGAAAGTAACCCTGATAGTGGCGTTTTTAATTGGTGTTTATTTAATTAATAGTATTGCTCAAGATCAAAAATCGGTCGCGCCTGTACTTTCTCAAGCACAAACGCCTTTTTTGACTCCGGAAGAAAAACGGGAATTTAGAAAAAATCTGGTAGTCAAAGAAATGAATGCCGACTCCAAAGGAAAAAGGAAATGGATGGATCACCTAACAGTCTGGGATGAAAATGGTTATAAATTAGAAGAAATCGAATATGCTGTTTACGGACAAAGAGAACGGGTAACTTTTGAATATGATTCCCTTGGCAAGTGCATCCGAGAAAATGTTTATAATGATAAAAATAAGTTATACCGCATTCGCAAATACGAATATAATTCGAATGGAAGAAAAAAAATCCAATACAATTATAATCCGGACGGAAAATTATATTCCACTAAAATTTACGAATATTCATATAAATAAGGGATGGATGTCGAATTAACAAGAATTAACGCCCTTTTAGACAAAATGAAAACCATTTCATTAGAAGAAATGGAGAATATCCGTTTAATGGATCGGATTGATTCGAAATTCGTCGCGGCGGTTTCTCTTCTTCCCCAACTTTTGGAAGAAATGAATCCTTATTTCAAAGTACAAAAAACCGAGGGTAAACAAATTGCGCCTTATTGTACCCAATATTTAGACACACCCGATTTGGAAATGTTTGTCATGCATCAAAACGGAAAATTAAACCGGCAAAAAATTCGTATTCGTTCGTATGTCGAGTCAAATCTTTCGTTTCTGGAAATAAAAAATAAAAATAATAAAGGGAGAACAAGCAAAATGCGTGTTCCCGTTCCACTTTCCCATTTAGCTTCCGTCGATGATTTAAACGAAAAAAAACAGTTTGTCGAAAAAAACTCGATGTTTAGCAGTAGCAATTTGAAACCATCTTTAGCTAACCAATTCCAACGGATTACCTTTGTTAATAATAAAGCTACAGAACGGGTTACAATCGATATTAATCTTTCTTTTGCGAATTACAGAACAGGGAATAAAGTCGCTTTAGACGAATTAATGATTCTCGAATTGAAACAAAGCGGCCGGCAACATTCCGATTTTAGGGAAATATTGCACGAATTGAACATTAAACCTTTGTCTTTTAGTAAATATTGCATGGGGATCGTACTGACAGATCCCTGCGTCAAATACAATCGCTTTAAGGGTAAATGGTCTACAATTAATAAATTAATACGATAAAATTTCATGATTCAATCCGATTACGATCCTCAAATTGCCTCCGAGCATGCCTCCGAATTAGCAGAAAAAGGGCTTACTTTCATGGGCGTGGACGTTTACGACCCAACTGATTTTTGGATGCTTATCTTGCGGTTTAGTTTTAATCTCTTGGTATGTTGGCTGATTATCCAGTTTTTTTATTATAAAAAAAGCCGTAGGAAAGATTATTATTTCACTTTTATGCTTTTTAGCGTAACCATCTTCCTTTTGTTATTCCTTTTGCAAAGTATTCCAATGCAAATTGGATTTGCACTGGGACTTTTTGCTATTTTCGGTATGATCCGGTACAGGACGGAAACCGTACAAATCAGGGAAATGACTTATTTATTTGTTGTTATCGGTATTTCGGTCGTCAATGGTTTATCTATGGAAATTCCTTATTTGTCGGTAGTTGCAGCCAACTTGCTTTTCTTGCTTGTCATATGGATTCTCGAAAGTAATAAATTCCTCCGGCATACTTCAAACAAGATTATTCTTTACGAAAAGATAAATCTGATCAAGCCCGACAGGTACGACGAACTGGTAGCTGATTTAGAAGAGCGTACCGGTTTGGATATTACTAAAGTTGAGGTGGGACATATTGATTTTTTGAGGGATGTGGCTTTTTTAAAAGTCTATTATAAAGCCGGTTCAAACGAGATAAATACGATTGACAGCATTACGCGCTTTTCTTGAAATACGAATCGGAATGACAGAAAAAATCAAATATACACTATTCTTATTCTTTATTTCATTTTCTTCTTTCGCTCAAAGTCAAAGGGAGATGGATGTAGGCGCTTCTTTCTCGCTGGCAGGAGAGAAAGATTTGAACAGATTCCTGGCGCTGGCGATAGACGAGGAAATACGGTTTACCAATAATAATATAGGCTTTGACCGGAGTATAACTTCTTTCGGTTTAGATTATTCGTTTTTAGATAAAAAACTAAAGACGGGAATTTACTATGCTTTTATCTATCTTTACAACAACGATTATCTTTATGAGGCCAGGCATCGTTATTATTTAAATCTATCGTATAAAGAAACATTCGAACCCTATGTTTTATCGTGGCGAGGACGATTGCAATGTACTTATAGAGATGAAAACAGGGGTGAATACAAAATTAATCCCAAGTACGTGATGAAGAACAAATTTGAAGCGGCTTATCTAATATGGGGTTCCCCTTGGAAGCCTTATATTTCATGCGATCTTTCAACGAGCTTAAACGATCCGGTCATGGGTCATGAACTTTTGCGGATTCGCTACGAAGGAGGCGCGAGTTGGCGGATAGACCGTACTACTTATATGGAATTTTTCGTGCGGCTTGACGAATACTTATCCGGCAATGATCCGCATATTCTATCGCTGGGAGTCGCTTATAAGGCGAAATTCTAACGGCTAATTGGAAACTAAATAGCAATCGTTTCCTAAAGAAGAAACTCTGTATGCTTTTAAAAAATATTTACTTCCTGAAAGAGGGGCTCCGCTACCATTCGCTATATTATAAACAGATTTGCACTGAGGACAAGTTGCTCTTCCTGTACTGTCCGGTTCAATTCGGATTTCCCTGTTCAGTTCCATCGGGCAAGCTAAATCATAAGCAAAAAGATTAAGCATATCTATGCCTCCCCCATTAATCACTAAAATTCCTCCAAATCCTAATTTTTCTATTTCCAAACGTTTGGTAATGAATTTTTTATATGCCCACACATTGTTCAATTCGCTATCTTTGTAGCGCAAATCCAATGTTAATTGAACGGGAGCATAAGGAACCGGCGAAAAAATTTCATCGTTACAGGATTGTAGCGCAACAAAAACAAGAAAAATGCTTATGAAAATTTTTTTAATCATAAAATTTATACCTAGTTATCTTATTATACTTCACGCGGCATAGTATAACAAACGTTGTTTGGGAAAAATTAGTATAAGGAATTAGAATATTTATAGTATTATCTCAACGAGTTTTGTTACAAATTTACCCCCCGGTATTTTGGTGCAAAACGCTTCGACCGCCTTGTGCTTGTTGCTGCAACTTATCCTTCCGATTTCAAGTCGAAAATTTACAATCGATCGCTTTACAGATAATCATAAAAAATTATGCCGGAAATAATTTTTTAGCCATAATATTTTAAAAAACAAACAGTTAAGCTTATTAAAAAAGATCCACCAACAACTGTTCGATGTCTTTCCGTAAGTCGGCTCGTTTACCGGTAAAACGGTTGATTATTAATGCAAAAGCGTATCGTTTATCCCCTTTTTCAATATAACCGCTATACGATTGGACGTCCGTGATGCTTCCCGATTTGATATGGGATTTGCCTTCCAAGGGCGTGTTTTTTAGAAAAGAAGCCACTGTTCCTTCCTTTCCGGCTACCGGCAACGATCGAAAAAAAGCGCCTGTTTGTTCTTCTTTTTTATCCATATACACCAGCAAATCCGTTAAAAAACCAGCCGACACGGCATTAGCAGGAGCTATTCCGCTTCCGTCATACATGAACAATGCCGACGAATCCAATCCTTTTTCAAACCAATAAGTCGGAATATCCAGTCCTTTAACAATTTTCAACGTTTGAAACAAATGCTCGGCAAAATGATTATTACTTTTTACATTCACCACGCGTACGATAGACGCCAGCGACGGAGACCGAACTGTCGCTAAAATATTTTGAATTTCGGGAAATTGCGGATTTAATCGAAAAGTATTGGCCTCTCCTTTTATAACAATACCGTTTTTTTGTAAATGCGTTTTTAAATATTTTGCCAGAAACAATCCGGGATCGGGAATATCTCCTTTTATTACAAATGATGTCTTATTGGGCGGCACTGTTCCGTATAACCGTCTTTCATACGAAAAGGGGACACCGGAAATAGCCGGTTCATTATTTGTATCACCCGTTATTATATCATTGGTAAAGATAATTTCTTCTATTGCAGGTTTCATTGAAAGAATGACAGCTTGTGTACCGATAGAATACGATTGTAAATAAAGGCGATACATATTGTCGAATACGCTGATCCCGTAAATACCCGGTGCATAATAATTTCCCAAGTCTTCCCATAGCCATTTAAAAGAAACGCCTTCATAACCAAACAATTGATCTAAAACGATTATATCTCCCGAAACTTTTTGGATACCAACCTTTTGAATACCTATCAACCATTCGTTCAGGAAAGCTTCTCTATCACCTTCAAAGTGTTCCGAACCTAATGTAGGATCGCCGTTTCCTTGTATGTATAAATTGCCTTCCAAGGTGGAAGCATCAATGAAACCGTCGTAAAACAGAAGTGTTTCGAAATTAAAATCTTTTCCCAAAACATCTAATGCTGTAGCTGTTGTTACTATTTTCATATTGGAGGCAGGAGTCAGAGAAAGCTGGCTATTGTAATCTGCGACCGTTGTACCGGAAGTTAGCTCGACCGCTTTGAAACTAACCACAGCATGGCGAAGGCTTCCTTTCCGAATAAAAGATTTAAGGGCGGATGGCGTCTGTGCCGGCATTTCCCGGATACCGATGAATAGTAAACCAGTAATGAATAAAAAATAAATGTTCTTCTTCATCTTTTGTATAATAAAATAATTTATCTACCTTTGCCGTCGCTTTTAAAAAAGCGACCGGAGATTCATTAGCTCAGCCGGTAGAGCACATCCCTTTTAAGGATGGGGTCCTGGGTTCGAGCCCCAGATGGATCACAAATAACTACCTGTAAGCAAGGTATTTAATTTACGATCACTTATTTTGCAGGGATTTAATCTACGCTAATTGACATCTTTTTACATCGGTTTACGCCGACTTTTGATACCTCCATTCAAAAAGGTATCAACAAAGATATCAAAAAACTAACTAATTTACATGTAAAAAGATGAAAAATTTATTTATTCGATTTGTCTTTGACAGAAAAAGACAGGCAAGCGAAACAAAAAAAGGAGTTTTGCAAATAGGAGTCCGTAAAGAAGGAACGAATAAAAGAGCATTTATTTCAACGGGAATAAAACTCTACAAAAACCAGTTTTCGGACAGAAACAGTTTACCTGTAAAAACCACGATTCAGCCATGCTGATTAATGGGAAAGTTCGCCGGATGTTCCGGGAAATAGAGGCTTTCATTCTTTCCGGAAAATGCCGTTCGCTTGAGGATGTGAAAAATTGGAACAGAGCCTAACCTTCTACTTATTCGGTGGTCGAATTCATAAAGGCGCAACTGAAAAATAGTAATCCGGGCAAGGCTCACGGACATCATTGGACGCTAATCATTCCAGGGCAACCCTTAAGGTTGCCCTGGAAATTATCGGATGAGCCGGATAAAACCGGCATCATCCGAATATAAAATTGCCTTTGAACTAATACTACCTATTTATTCTTTTTGATAAACGCGAACATAATCTATTTCATAAGTAGCTGGTAATTTGCTCTCATCCACTCCTTGCGAACCTCCCCAGTCGCCTCCCCATGCCAAGTTCAGCTTCAGGTAGAACGGCGTATAAAAAGGCCATGTGTTCTTGTCGCCTTTTTTATCGTTGGAAAACTCAAAATACTTGTCGCCGTCCACAAATCCTCGAATAACATCCGCCGTCCATTCTACAGCATAGATGTGGAAATCGGATTCGGCTGTGGGAACGAACTTTTCCCCCGTTTTTTGCGTCCCGATGGAATGATAGTATGCTTTGCAATGGATGGACGAAGAAACCCAGTTCGGACGGTAACCCACTTCTTCCATGATGTCTATTTCCCCATCTTCGGGCCATGCCTGAAAGTTTTTGGGCATCATCCAGAAAGCAGGCCAAGTGCCTTTGCCTTGCGGAAGTTTCAGTCGCGCTTCGAAATAGCCGTAAGTCCAGCCCTGCTGGGTATTCATTCGAACGGATAACACCTGTCCGCCTACTTTTTTAGCGGTGATTTTCAACGTACCATCGGAGATGGCCGCACACGTATCATTACCGGATACACCGGGAATATAGTTTTGCAATTCGTGATTTCCCCAACCGCTGGCTCCTGTTTCGTACCACCACCGAGAGGTATTAGGCAACACTGCTTTCCCGTTATCTGGTCGAGCGTCGTTGAACTCATCCTGCCAAACCAGACTGTAACCTTCCGGCACATGGTTGACAACTTGAGTGGATTTTTGCCGGACAGTACATTTCTTGCCGACCGAACCCGCCGTAAAGGTCAATTCTGCCGACCGGCTACTTCCGGTATAATTGGAAGTAGCCGTAATCAAGATATTGGTACTTCCCATACTGCCTGATTTAGGCGAGCAACTGCACCATTCTGCGTCGGAAGAAACCGTCCACTCCGTATTGGAAGTAACTACGATTTGCGTAGTGCCGTTTTCTTGAATAGATACCTCGTCCGGACTGACAGACAGATAGGTCTCCGCTACGGGAGGCGGTTCCACTCCCGAAGGCTCATTGGAACCGCATCCGAATAGCGTCAACAAGGTGATAAATAAATAACCCATATTTTTCATGATGAACATTATTGCTCACCTTCCGGAATAAATACAAGTACCCAATCCTGCTCTTCCCGTGCATTGTGCGCCGCTACGGCCAGGACGTCGTCCGCTAAATAGACGATTTCATATTCCTGTGTACCGACATAATAACCCAGAAAAGCATTTCCCGAAAGGGTCAATTTCGGATAAGGCGTTGCATCGGTAAGCGTATAAGTATAATCGCCGCCGTCGTAGGCAAACGTCATATCGTCGCCGACGACGGACGTGGAAGTAAACCCTTCCCCGTCGAAAGCCTTTCTACCGTAACCTTCTCCTGCCGTTTCGATTTTCAACTGATTGGACGATGTAAACGTGATTTTCCAGTCAGAGAGCGTCCATTCGGATTTCTCGCCGGCGCCGGCTCCCCACCATTCCTGTCCGTACGAATTGAGGGGACCCAAGCCCATGAATCCTTTTATATTCAGTCCGGTTTCGGCAGCTACTTTTGATGTTTGCGTATTATATCCGTCGATAACCCATGTTTTGGAACCTTCACCCGTCAACGGACTGGAAGGAACATCGGAGCCGAGGAAGAAAAACCATGCATTGTTGTCCGGAGAATAATACTTAAGCTGAATTTCCTCCGGAGTGAACGACAGGATTTCATATTCCGTCTTATCCAAATCGTTGGGAGTTACGGCGTAGCCGATAAATCCCTTCTTAACGGTCAACCAGTATTTTCCATCCTTTAATGCGATTTCCCAGGATGCGTCGGACGGCGGAGTGTAGGCCGTCGTTACAAACGAATTTTCAGGGTCGCCGTCGGGGAACAAATTGCCCAGCGATTCATTCATGAAAGTAGCGCCGTTGATGTTATGGCTGAACTTGCCGTTCGGTTCAATACTGTTGGGTTGGAAAGTAAATTCATCATCGAACAGGGCAGCTTCGCTAAATTGCCACCATTCGCCCCAAGTAGCGTCGACGGGACCCAAACCGGAACTACTGAGCAGT
Organism: Dysgonamonadaceae bacterium; assembly: GCA_031275735.1. Classification (GTDB taxonomy): domain Bacteria; phylum Bacteroidota; class Bacteroidia; order Bacteroidales; family Azobacteroidaceae; genus Azobacteroides. The sequence continues at coordinate 38,829 of JAISOJ010000017.1, read as the reverse complement.
ACCCATGTTTTCCCTGCTGCATTGTCTTTTCCTCCCGCTAACGCAAACTGCGGACTCGCCGGATCGTCTTGATAGATATTCGGATTGTCGTTCGCAAAAGTAATTGTTTTTTCTTTGATAACCACATCACCGTTTGGAACGTAAACAAGGCATTGAGCCGTGTAGGTCCCTTTGAAAACAATGTATTCGTGACTTCCGGTCAGATCTTTAGTTACCTGTCCGTCGCCGAAATGAATTTCGTAAGTATAGGGATATTGGGTAGGGTCAACACTGAAAGAAGCAGTGAAATTGTAGGTAAATTCGTCGCTTCCGCGAGTTATATCAAAAGTGAACTGCTCCTGAGTGATTGTATAGGAACCTCCCAGTGTGTACTCATCAAATTCCTGCGGCGTGCAAGCCGTCAACGCAAAAATGACGGCCAAAGCCATAAATGTGAATTTTATTATGTTTTTCATATTCGTTAATTTATAAATTAATACAGATTTTGAATAATTTCGTAAGCGGTACCCAAGCGGGCGTCCACTTCTTCTTTGGGAATGGGCAGATATTTGTTTTTTTCCGTCCATGTACGTTTCCACCTGAAAGTCGATTCGCTCCCGCTTCCGCTAAGCGACGGTTGAAGAAAGTCTTCGGTCAGTGTTTGTGCCGCTTTTCCCCAGCGCACCAAATCCCAGTAGCGTTTGCCTTCGCCGATAAATTCGCGATGACGTTCTTTTTCGATATTGTCCTGATTGACTGGAACGGAGCCGACACCGGCACGCGAGCGTACCTTGTCCAGACAGCTTTGTGCGGTAACGCCGCCCGATGCGCCGGCTCCGAGTACGCCGACCAGTTCGGCATAGTTGAGCAGTGTTTCGGCGTAGCGGTAAATACGCACGTTGTTGCAATAGTTCAACGTTATCTCTCCGGACACACTGTAACCCTTGCGGGCGGCATATTTGCGCAGGAAGTAGCCTCTTGTGTCTTGATAGCCCGGCGAGTATTCGCCGGCAGCAAACGACCAGTGATTAATGGAAGCTTCACGTCTGACGTCGTTTGCTTCGAAAATCGGCTGTTTTCCGTCGCTGTCAACGGCGTCGCCTGTCAGCTTGTAAAGATACGGGCGAACCGGCGCAAAGCACCATCCGCCTTCAAATACGCCCGAAGGATCGTTCAATGAACGCGGCGAAAGATAACACGGCAGGTTGGTGCCCATACCATAGGGATTGCCTGCGGATCCGCTCCAGTCCAATTCGCCGGAACCCATATTGGATTCAAAGATGTTTTCCTTGCAAAACTCGTTTTCCTGCAACCACATTTCGTCAAAGTTGTTCATCAGGTCATAATCCTCGCTTTTGATAATTGCAGCCATGTTTGCGGCTACTTCGTTGTATTTCGAATTGTCTTTCTGATACATTACAATAGCGGCTTTAAGCATATAGACAGCAGCGAGGTTTGTGCGGCCGATTTCGGGCGATTTCAGCCCCAGCTTACCGATTCTTTCACATTCGGCTATGTCTTCCATTAAATGGTTATAGACTTCGTCGGCAGTGTACTGTACGGCGATAAACTCGGTTTCTTGAGTAACTAATTGTTTGGGATAGGGAACATTGCCCCAGTTTAACCAAATCCAGTACATGTAATAGGCACGCAGGAAAATGGCTTCTTCCTTGTATTGCGAAACCAAATCCAGGTTGCCTGTTCCTGCGGCAATAAATTGATCGGCATTGGCTATTGTTTCGTTGCAGCGGGCAACTCCCCTGTAATACAACTCCCAAAAGCCGCCCAGATTGAGGGACGGGTCGCAGGTAAATGTAGCCAGATTTTCGAATTGCTGTTGATCGGCAGCGTCGCCGCCGCCCTTGAAAACATCGTCGGAACGGAGGTCGGAAGTAAATATCGTACTGTTGTATCCGCTTGCATAATTGTCGCGCAACAAGATGTGATAAGCGGCAGCCAAGTTTTCATTAACACTTTCCTCTGTTATCGGTTCCGTTCCGTATGGTTTTGAGTTGGTGGAACTTGCCGTCAGAAACTCGTCATTGCAGGAACTGAAAAATCCTGCGGTTATGATTGTTATAAATAAAATTTTTAACGTTTTCATTTTATTGTTTTTTTTAATGAATATAAATTTAGAAAGTAATGCTTGCTCCTAATGCAACAGTACGTGCCTGGGGATAAATACCCCTGTCCACACTGTGACTTCCCATTTCTATATCGAAACCGTCGTAACCGGTAAAGGTCAGGAGGTTGTATGCTGCAACATATAGACGCAATTTCTGTACCGATATTTTTTGAGTATACTGCGAGGGCAGCGTATATCCGATTTGCGCCGTTTTCAACCGGAGATACGAACCGTCTTTCAAATACATGTCCGAAGAATTGTAGTTGCCGTTCGGATTTTCCGCCGTCATGCGGGGCACAGTGTTTGAAGTTCCTTCTCCATGCCAGCGTTGAAGTATCCATGCCGGACGGTTCAGCGCCGTAACGTCGCCCCGTTGTGCATAGTCGAAAATTTGGAAACCGATCGCACTCTTGAAGAACAGGTTAAAGTCGAATCCTTTCCAGTCGCCGCCGATTGTGACGCCGAACAGGTAATCGGGCATCGGTTTACCGATTTTAACTTTATCGGCAGCCGTAATTTGTCCGTCATTATTGGTATCCACAAAACGGATATCGCCGGGGCGGGCATTGGGTTGAATCAGTTGGGTTGTTTCCAGTCCGGTTGCTTCGTCGACGGTTGTATAAGTATAATTGTTTATCTCGTCGGTTGTCTGGAACAATCCGTCGGTTTTCAAACCGAAGAAGAAAGGATAAACTTCGCCTGTTTGTCCGCGCATATATTCGCCGACGCCGGTATTGCCCTGATTTTCGATATTGGTTTGAATACCGGTTGCGTTGGCATATTTATCCAAAACGGTCTTGACATAGGTGGCGTTTGCATCGACAAAAAAATTGAATTTTCCTATTCTGCCTTTGTAGCCGGCGTTTATTTCAAACCCCTTGTTGGACATGGAGCCGACGTTGCCGATCGGCGCGCCTTGCCCTGTCGAAGGGGCAATGATAGCTGTTTGCAACATGCCGATAGTTGATTTTTTGTACCCGTCGAAAGAGAAATTGAATGCACCGCGCCACAAGAGCAGGTCGAAACCGATATTGATTTGTTCGGACTCTTCCCATGCGAGCAGGCGGTTTTCGATGGCGCCGGGTTGTACACCCGAAACGCGCGAGCCTGTCCAGGAATTTGTTGCAGGGTCGAAACCGCCGCCGAAATAGTAATCGTAAGCGCCTCCGCGGGCATAGTTTGTCATGTATCTCAAATCGCCAATCCGGTCGTTACCGTTGCGTCCCCAGCTTGCACGCAATTTGGCTGCTTCCATCCATTGCGGTTTATTGTAAATGTACGGCTCGTTCAGGATGTTCCACGCTGCGGATACGGCCGGAAACAAGCCCCATTTTTTGTCGGGTCCGAAACGGGACGATCCGTCGCGGCGGAGTGAGGCGGAAAGGATGTACCGTTCGTCGAAATTGTAGTTGAAACGTCCGAAATACGAAGCCAGCGCATAGAAATTTACCTCTCCGCCGTTATAATACCCGTAAACATTGTAATAGGTGTTGTCGGCAAGGGTATTATTCATGGAAAGCAGTAAATCGTGTTCGTCGAAAAGAGGCACGCCGCGCGAACCGCCAATCTGGTTGGTTGTAGTCTTCAGCGCCGACTGGCCCAGCATGACTTCAACGTTGTGCTTATCAGCAAACGTTTCTGTCCACGACAAATAATTTTCGGTTTGCCAGGTGAAGCGTTTGTTTTTTTCTCCATAGATGTTGGAGTGTTCCAAATCGTCGATATGTTTGCCTTGCGGCGCTATATAATAGGGCATATTGTAACCGTTGTTTCCCCAGAACGACATGTCGACGGAATAACCGGTATGGAATTTCAGCCCTTTCCATATATCGAGTTCGCCCCATACGCCGCCGACAAATACGTCTTCTTCATTGATTTGATATTGGGCGGTATTGTTGAGCATGGCAACGGGATTGCCGATTTCCTGATATTTATCGGAGGCAAGCGGAATCGTGAATACTTTTCCGTTTTTATCTTTCACCGCATTGGGATAAGCGCTCAGTGTCGCATCGGGATCGCTTGCGTAAACAGGCAGGTGAGGGGCAAAAACCATTGCACTGCCCAGAACCGAACCGAACTCGCTGTTTGCTTCGATGCCTGTGTTGCTTCCATGCGTGTATCCCAGATTTACGCCTACTTTCAGGCGGTTGAGGAAATTACGGGTATCCGTTTCAAATACCGTTTGTTTGTCGTTGATGCGGAAATTGTAGCGTTCCAGATTCGATTTTCCGTAATTACCGCCTACGATACCTTCCTGATTCAAATAGCCGAACGAAAAAGCATAGGAATTTGTTTCGCTTCCTCCGGTCATACTTACGTTGTGATTGACAATGGGGGCGTCGTAATTGAAAACTTCGTTCTGCCAGTCGGTGGTTTGGGCGTTGGCAATCTCATCGGCTGTAAATCGAATCATGTTGCCGTCGTTCACCTGCATTTCGTTCATCAATGTCATATATTCCCGGGCATTGAGAACTTCCCTTTTCTTCCACGGATTTTGCCAGCCGTAGGAGAAGTCGTAGTTAATGATTTTTTTGCCTTTTTCGCCCTGTTTGGTATTGATAATGATAACGCCGTTTGCACCGCGTGTACCGTATATGGCAGCCGAGGCTGCATCTTTTAATACTTCGACAGAGGCAATGTCTTTCGGGTTGAGGTAAGAGATGCTGCCTTCGATTTGCATCCCGTCAACAACATACAGCGGACTGGAATTGTTTACGGAGCCGATGCCGCGAATTAGCATATCGGATCCGGCGCCCGGTTGCCCGTTGCTCTGCATAACTGCCAATCCGGCAACTCTACCGTTCAATACGTCTTCCAGGCGAGTCGGCATTGCTTTTTCAAGGTCGGCTGATGTTACCTTTGTAATAGCGCCCGATACAAGGCTCTTCTTCTGAACTCCGTAACCGATGACAACGACCTCGTCCAGGACTTGATCGTCTTCCTGCATCGCTACATCAAAAACAGTCTGGTTTCCAACCGGGATTTCCTGCGTTTGATAGCCCAAATAATTAAACGTCAGCACATCTCCCTGTCGAACCGAAAGGGTAAAGGCGCCATCTATGTCCGTTACGGTACCGTTTGACGTCCCTTTTACCATTACACTTACTCCAATCAACGGCTCTGAATCAGTGGCCGATCGAACTACCCCTCTGATGGAGGTGTTCTGCGCTGCCATATTCCCCAACAGGAATAAAAGCAACAGGAAACTTAAAAGATTTTTTTTCATGCGTAAAAAATTTAAAATTTAAAAACCAATATTACTGTGAATTATAAATTATGAGTTATGAATTATGAGTTATGGATAAGTCATTATCGTGCCGGGGTTTTGCAAGCATGAATCCGGCAAGGGTACAAAAAACACAGCTTGCCTCCCCGTATAAGGGGGCAAGCTGTGTTTGGATATGTGATATTCTTTATATAAATTACGCGCGCGAGATGTGTGTGTGTGTGTGTGTGTGTGTGTGTGTGTGTGTGTGTGTGTGTGTGTAAGTAAATGTCTGACATACACAAATCTACAACGTTAAAAAAACTTTTCCAACGTTCAAAAAACACAACCGATGCGCATGCTTGTTTTTTCATGAATGTAATTAAATAAAAGATTAATCAATAAATATCTACTCTTTTAGTTTGAAGTTTGTTTCCAATCCTTCGGCGCTGTTTGGTCCGATCCATAGGGTGAAATCGCCGGCTTCCAGCAGTTGTTGATTGTCGTTGTTCCAGAATTTCAAATCGTCGGCAGTCAGCGTGAACGAAACGGTACGGGATTCTCCCGCTTTCAGCGTGATTTTGTCAAAGGCTTTCAGTTCTTTCACCGGACGGGTGATAGAGCCAACCCAATCGCGGATATATAATTGAACGGTTTCTGCGCCTTCGAACGTTCCTGTATTCGTAACCACACAAGAGGCAACGAGTTGTTCATCTTTTCCTATCTCCTTGGCGGAAAGTTTCAAATCGCTGTATTGGAAAGTGGTGTATGAAAGCCCGTAACCGAACGGGAACAGCGGATCTTTCCCTGCGTCCAGGTAATGACTGGTGTTTCCCAACGATACCTGTCCTGCTTCCAACGGGATGTCGTCGATATTTTCTATATTGCCTACGGGCGGACGTCCTGTATTTTTATGGTTATAATAGATGGGACTTTGACCAACCATTTTGGGATAAGTAACCGGAAGTTTTCCCGAAGGAACGGCTTTTCCAAAAATCAAATCCACCAGTGCCGGTCCGCCCATCGTTCCGGGATGAAAGGAGAAAAGACAGGCGTTTACCAGCGGCAATTCTTTGTAGATTTCGGTGGTTCTGCCTGCCATAACAATCAATACAATGGGTTTTCCCGTTTTGGCGACTTCGGCCAATAATTCTTTTTGTGCGCCGGGCAGGGAAATGTCGGCGCGGCTGTGGGCTTCTCCTGAAAGGATGGCTTCTTCGCCGGCAAAGAACAGAACGGCGTCGCTGGCTTTGGCGGCAGCGATTGCTTGGGCAAATTGTTTGGTATCCTTGTCGCGGCTGAAGTTAAGTCCCTGAGCGTAGTTGATTTTCAATGTTGATCCGTATTCTTCGCGGAGCGTTGTCAACGGCGTGACGGTATGGGATTTTTCTCCGTCGAACACCCAGGTTCCCAACTGATCGTGCGGAGCATCGGCCATTGGGCCGATCACGGCTACCGATTTAATTGTATTGGCCAATGGCAGGAGATTATTTTCATTTTTCAGCAATACGACGCTTTCTACGGCGGCTTTTTGGGCAATGGCCAAATGTTCTTCCGCGTAGAAAACGGGCTGCGTAGTTGCAAGATACGGATTTTCGAAAAGTCCCAGTTTGAATTTGAGCCTTAATACTCTCCGGACGGCTTCGTCAATTTCCGATTCTTTTATTTTTTTGTTTTTCACTAAATTAGTCAAATGAGAGAAAACATGATTTTCCATATCCATGTCTATTCCGGCTTTTAATGCTACCAGCGCGGCTTCTTCCGGATCTTTTACATATCCGTGATTGATCATTTCGCCGACGGAGTTCCAGTCGCTTACCACCATGCCGTCGTATCCCCATTCTTTCCGAAGGAGTTGTTGAGTAAGCCAGGGGTTTCCCGAATTGGGTACGCCGTTGATTTCATTGAAAGAGACCATGAACGTGGCCGCTCCTGCATCGACAGCCGCTTTGAACGGGGGTAAATACGTGTTTCTCAACTGTTCGCCGGAAATGATAGACGTGTTGTAATCGCGTCCGCCTTCTGCTGCGCCGTAACCGGCAAAGTGCTTGGCACAGGCAGCCAGGGAGGTCGGATCGTTTAATCGTTCGCCCTGAAATCCGCGGATCATGGCGGCGCCCAAAGCGGAAGTCAGGTAAGGATCTTCGCCGAATCCTTCAACGATGCGTCCCCAGCGTTGGTCGCGGCCAATATCCAGCATTGGAGCGAATGTCCAGCGAATACCGGTCGAAGCGGCTTCGATAGCGGCTATCCGGGCACCTTCTTCTACTATTTGCGGATTCCAGGATGCGCCCTGTCCCAATGGAACGGGAAAAATGGTTTTGAAACCGTGAATGACGTCGCGGCCAAAAAGAATGGGAATGCCTAAACGGCTTTCTTCGACGGCGATTTTCTGCAAAGCATTGATTGTTTCCGGGTTTGTTTCGTTCAGGATAGAGCCGATAGCGCTGTTTTTGATCTGCCCGATCTTGTTGTCGGAATACCCTTCGGAGTTCTGTTGTATCAGTTGCCCGATTTTTTCTTCCAAAGTCATTTTGGATAACAAGCCGCTTACTTTCTTTTCTACGGGATCGTTGATCGATTGATCGCCGCAGGCAATTAAAAAGAGGAAAGACAAAATTCCGAGCCACTGATTTGCAAGCTGAAATAGATCTTTTGTTACAAATTTCTTGTGTTTCATCATTAATATATTTTTACAGGGAACATTCCGCACACATTATGAGGATTGTTTCATAAATTTATTTTTTGAACAATGGCGAATGACATATGAATGTTTTTCATTATATTTTTAGGATTAAATTGCACTTACTATACGCACTTAAATATTCTACAAAAATAGAGTTTATTTATGATTAATCCTAATAAAAACCTTCACAATAATTCATAAAAGCCCTATAAAAAACTCAACATTAATTCTACATTATAATTTTTAAATCGTTATAAATTAATATATTAAAATACAATATGCTGTATAACATATTTCACAAGTGAATTTAACGAAAAAAAAAAGTAAAATTTAGGCTCTAATATTGTGTGGATATGAAATATCAAAAAATGAAAAAGGGCTTTATCTTGTTTTGGGCATTTTTTTTTATTCCGGAGTGCGTCTTTGCCATCTACCCTATGGTGCATAATTTTTCAAGGAAAGAGTCTAATGCGGGAACGCAAAACTGGGATATTATTCAACATCAGAACAATTGGATGTATTTTGCCAACAACAGCGGTTTACTTGAATACGATGGGTATCACTGGAATATTTATCCGATTAAAAATCAAACTAATACCCGTTCTTTGCTCTACGATGAAGAGGAAGACCGGATTTATGCCGGCGCTTTCAACGAATTCGGATACTACTATCGAGACAAGTGCGGATTGCTGAAATATCATTCTATAGCGGATAATTTACCTCCCGCAGATGTAAATTTCAATGAAATCTGGCATATTCACCGGAACAGCGAATCTTTCTTTTTTCAGGGAGACCGAGAAGTATTCCGAATGAAAGGCGACCGCATAAAAAAGCTGAATGTTCCTCATAAAATCGAATGTTCCGGAATGGTTTACGATATCTTAGTGATATCGACCATGGAAGACGGCGCATTAACTTTAAATGGCGATTTGTTTATCTCCTTGCCGGGCGGGGAACTATTGAAAGATAAGAAAGTTTGCTCTATCTTACCTGTCAATGAGCAAGATATTCTTTTCGTTACCGTTCTTCACGGCATGTTTCTGTACAACGGCAAAAATATAAAACCTTATCACACGGATATTGATAATTTTCTTTATGAAAACCATATTTTTTGCGCCGAAATAAATGATTCAAAATTAGCATTAGGAACGATACGAAACGGCGTAGTAATAAAAGATTTGCATACCAACGAAACCATTTTTGTCAACGTAAATTCAGGTCTCCAAAACAATACGGTCTTGAGTATGGCTTTCGATAAACAAAAGAATTTATGGTTAGGCTTGGATAAAGGCATCGATTATGTGATGATTTATTCGCCGATGTATGATCTTTTCGGCAACAATCGTTTGTATGGCACAGGATATTGTTCGCAAGTGAGGAATAATCGGTTGTATCTGGGAACAAATCAAGGTTTGTATATGACTGCTTTTCCTGTTTCTACTTCTCCGGATCCTTTTCAAACACAACTGATCGATCCGATTGTAGGACAAGTATGGCATTTGAGCGAAATTGACCACACGCTTTTTTGCGGAGCAGACCGGGGAACATTTATTGTCAAAGACGACCGAGCCGAACAAATTCCGTATATCGACGGCACATGGAAATTAATCCAACTTCAATCGCATCCCGGTTACATACTGGGATCTTCGTATAAGGGTTTTTTCTTGTTGAAAAAAGAGCATAATCGATGGACTTACTTTCGCACGATCAAAGGATTTGATGAGCATGGCGGAATGATTGAAGAAGATACGGATGGAAATATTTGGTTTTGTCATTGGATGAAAGGACTTTACAAATTGAAGCTCAATGAAGAAATGGATCGTTTTTCTGTAGAGATGTTTGATCCTTCCAAAGGATTACTCACAAACCGAAACAATTTCTTAGTCAAAATAGATAATGAAATCATCATTTCAAATGAAGACGGTTTTTTCCGCTACCATCCGGAAAAAAATAAAATGGAACATGCGGAAAAATATGAACAACTTTTCGGTTTTCATTCTTACTCCCTCCGCTTGGCGGTGATGCCTTCCGGGGATATCTGGTGTCTTTCGCCCGATTATTTCGCAATAGCTTACAAAGAGGCTAACGGAAATTACCGGATAGATACTTCTTCTTTTTCTTACTTGAAAAATAAATTGTTTATCGGATTTGAAAATTTTAATCCTATTGATAATTCCAATATTTTGGTAAGTACGGAAGATGGTTTTTCATGGTTGGATCTTAAAAAAGCTCAAATTATGAAAAAATCAAATGCGTCCTTCAAAGTATCTATAAGAAGCGTATATATTACTAATGAAGGAGATTCTTTGGTAGGTAGTTTCCAATTAGATCATAGCAAAGCAACACTGTTTGAATATGCGCATAATTCTATCCGTTTCGAGTTTGTTGCTCCGGAATATCGCGATGATCAGTCGATTAGTTATAGTTATATTCTAGAAAATTACGATACCGATTGGTCTGTTTATTCGAGCGCCAACACGAAGGAATATACCAAACTACCTAAAGGAAATTATACCTTCAGGGTAAAAGCGCGTAATTTACTGGAATCGAAAACGGCCGAAACTTCTTATTCGTTTACAATACTTTCGCCCTGGTACGAAACTACAATTTTTATTATCCTCTATATTAGTCTATTTGTTGTGGCTCTGTTCTTCCTCTTGTTGTACATAAAAAGAAGGTCGGAAAAAGGCGCCAGGGAAATGGAAATACAAAAAGAAAAGGAAATGTTGGAACAGGAAAAAATATTCAAAGCCGATGCAAAGGAAAAGGAACAAGAAATTGTTGCCTTGAAAAATCAACGGCTTCATTATGAATTGAGACATAAATCGCAAGAATTGGCTAATTCGACAATGAATGTCATCCGTAAAAACGAAATGTTGTTGGAATTAAATAACAATATTGAAAAGATATATGAAGAAATAAACAAATCAGATGCTGCAAATTTCATTCATACGGTAAAAAAACGTCTTCAAAATATGCAGCAGGAAATCAGGCAAAATATTGAGCGGGACGATAATTGGAAGAAGTTTGCCGAAAATTTCGATATGATTTACGAAAACTATCTGAAAAGGCTCAAAGAACAGTTTCCTTCGCTTTCCAAAAGCGATTTGAAATTGTGCGCTTACCTCAAAATGGGACTGAGTTCAAAAGATATAGCGCCGTTATCAAACATGTCGTTCCGAAGTGTGGAGATGCACCGTTACCGGTTACGAAAAAAATTGTATTTGAATAGAGAAAATAATTTAACGGATTTCTTACAAAATTTCTAACATTACCGGCGTCGATTTATAAAATATCCCGACGCCATAAACCCTGTCCCTAAGACGATGAAAGGTAAACTTAGTAATTGCCCCATACCTAAACTCATTTGTTCTTCGAACGGAACTTGTCGCTCTTTGACAAACTCAATTAAAAAACGTGCGGTAAAAATCAGTGCAACCGACAATCCGAAAAAGAATCCCGGTTTGAGCTTGCCGGATTTTATTTTATATAAAAAATAATTCACTCCGAAAATAAGTAAATAAGCGATTGCTTCGTACAATTGTGCCGGATGTCGCGGCAAATTATCTTCCCGCGCAAAAATAAATCCCCAAGGCAAGGTTGTCGGAATCCCGATGATTTCGGAATTCATCAGATTGGCCAGCCGGATGAAACAACCGGCTAAAGGCGTTATTACGCCGACCCAATCCAATAGCTTAATCGTATTTTCTTTGGTTTTAAATGAATAAACAATCAAGGCAATCAGCAATCCGATTGCTCCGCCATGACTGGCTAAACCTTGATATCCGGAAAACGTATAACCTCCCTCCGGAGTCGGTTGGATGGGTAGAAGCATTTCCAACGGATGCGTTAAATAGTACGAGGGTTCATAAAATAAGCAGTGACCGAATCGCGCTCCTGCAAAAATGCCAATCAGCCCGTAAATCGTCAATTTTTCGAAATTTCCGGCAGAAATATCATCTTTTATAAAGACTTTTTTAAGAATATAAATACTGAGAATAAGCCCGCTAACAAACAGCATACTGTAGTATCGTAACGAAATACCCCAGATTTTGATAATTTCAGGGTCAACGTCCCAATGTATATAGTTGAAAGTCATACTTATAATATAAAGGTTATTATTATTTTTGTGAGTTAATGTCCGTTAATTTGTTTTAATAGTAGATAGATAGTGCAATATCTGTTTACCAAATTCGCGAGTTCTCAAATTTTCATTGTTGTTATTTACTTTTAATGCACTAATAGTAAAGTCATAAAGTCGTATATTATTTCTTTTTTTATGTCCCACTTTGAATGTAGCGTTGGCACAGGCAACAAGAAATTCGAGAGTGGGATTTCTTTCAATGGTTAAATCAAACAACGCATCATAATGAACTTGTTTTATCTCATTTGCAATTTTCTCTAACTTATTTTCAAACCATTTGGACGTATCTTTGTAATCAATTATTATATAGGGAGTTTCCGAATAATCATATATATCTTTCTTACTTTTATAAGCATAGGATGTCACTTTTTTGCCCATTCTTTCCAAATGGTCGATAAAGACATCCGCTTCTTCGTAATCTTCTGTGTCAAGGAACACAATAATATTACGTATCTTTCTAAGTGTAAGAAAATTTTTTTTATGAGCTTCCCTCTTTTCTACCGCTTTTTTTATTTTGTAATTAATCAATAAGTTATGCATAATAAAACTTTTATAACATTGCTAAAAATTCTTCCTCATTAATAATTTTAATTTTTAATTTTTGAGCTTTCTCCAATTTAGCCGATCCCATATTTTCTCCTGCAAGAACAAAATTTGTTTTTGCAGAAATAGATCCGGTGTTTTTACCTCCATTTTTTTCTATCAACTCTTTGTATTTGTCTCGCGAATGGATGGAAAAGGTCCCGCTGATAACAAATGTTTGTCCTTGCAAAACGTTGGTTCTACCTGCTAATGCTTCGTTTCCTAAGGTAAACCGAAGTCCGTAAGACTTCAATTTTTCAATCAATTGCCGGTTGGATTCGTCGGTAAAATAGGCTAATATACTGTTGGCGATACGATCGCCGATTTCTTCTACGGCAATTAATTGATCGTAAGAGGCGCTCATCAACCCTTCAATAGTATGAAAAGCGTTTACTAAACGTTTAGCAACAGTTTCGCCCACAAAACGAATTCCTAAGGCATAAAGCACGCGATCGAAAGGAACTTGAAGGGATTCTTTCAAGCTCTCAATGAAATTGGCGGCGCTTTTTTCTCTCCAACGTTCCAGCTTTAGGATGTCTTCTGTTTTTATTTCATACAAATCGGCTATGTTCCGAATCAATCCTGCTTGATAGAATTGTTCGATGGTTTCTGTTCCGGCATTGATATTCATAGCTTTTCGTCCCACGAAATGTTCTATCATCCCTTTGATTTGCGGCTCGCAATGCGCGTGATTAGGGCAATAATAAGCCGCTTCGTTCGGTTCACGTACCAGAGGAGTTCCACAAGCAGGACAATTTTTAATAAACTTGATTTTTTCGCCAATCAAAAGCCGGGATTCTTTGTTAATTCCAGTTATCTTGGGAATAATTTCCCCTCCCTTTTCCACATAACAGATATCGCCGATATGCAGATCGAAAGTGTTAATAATATCTTCATTGTGTAAAGAAGCCCGCTTGACAATAGTTCCTGACAAAAAAACCGGTTCGAGATTAGCAACAGGCGTAATTGTTCCCGTTCTTCCTACTTGGAAATCAACGGAATTTAAACGTGTTTCCGCCGATTCGGCTTGAAATTTATAAGCAATTGCCCATCGCGGCGATTTGGACGTCCAACCAAGATTTAACTGCTGCTTGCTTGAATTGATTTTCAAAACAATGCCATCGGTTGCCACAGGTAAGTTTTTTCGTTCTGTATTCCAATAATTTATAAAGGCAAAAACTTCGTCCAATGTACGGCATTTTTTTACGGCATTCGAAATTTTGAAACCCCAAGTACGAGCTATTTCCAAATTTTCATAATGTCCTTCGTAAGGGAGATTTTCACCTAAAAGATAATATAAGTAAGAATCTAATTTCCGTGAAGCTACAAGCGCAGGATTCTGTAGTTTAAGTGTTCCGGCGGCGGCATTCCGCGGATTGGCGAATAATGTTTCGCCTTCTTCCGATCGATCTTCATTCAAACGGTTGAAAACCGCCCAGGGCATCAGTATTTCTCCTCTGATTTCAAATAGGTTAGGGTAACCGCTACCCTGTAATTTAAGTGGAATACTGTTGATTGTGCGTACATTAGCTGTGACGTCGTCGCCCCGAATGCCATCACCTCGCGTGATTGCCCGAATAAGAAGTCCGTTTTCGTAAGTTAATGAAATCGAAACGCCATCATATTTCAATTCGCATACGATTTCAAAGTCTTCATTCAGTGATTTTTTTGTCCGGGTGTAAAAGTCGGTAATCTCTCCTTCCGAATAAGTGTTGGACAAGGAAAGCATCGGATATTCGTGCTCTACTTGGACGAAATTTTTGTTAATATCGCTTCCTACCCGTTGGGTTGGCGAATACGGATCATAGAATTCCGGATACTGAGCTTCCAATTCATCCAATTCTTTCAGTTTTCTATCGTATTCAAAATCGCTAATAGTAGGTTGGGAAAGAACATAATATTGGTAATTCCATTTCTCAATTTCTTTTCTTAACACTTCTATTTTCTGTCTTATATTTTCCATCTGAAATTATTGATTAATACACGGATGTCTTCATAGATATATTCTAAAACCGGCGCAATTGAATCTCGGTTAGGGATATTGTCAAAATACAAAGCTCCTCTGAAAAACGATTTCACGCTATCGGTGACGACAAATTGAAGGGGGGACGCTACATTTCCTTTTATTTCATAAACAAGTCCATACACTTTTTTTCCGGCATTTTCGAACATTTGTTCTTGTACAGCACTTGCCTTAGCAATATGCAAATATGCAAATTTACGGCTTTCTTCCGAAATTTTTGTTAAATTATTTTTTGTGACAGGTATATAACTACAATATATTTGGGCATTTAATGAAGGATAAATGATATTAAACCATTTCTCTCCGGCTATATAAGTTTCTTTTTGTTTATCTACTGATTTCGAGGGGATGTGAAGAGGAATTTCTCTTACTTCCGCTTGGGTGGAAATATCAAATTCAAATTGGGGATAGTCGGAAAAAGGATAGTAACTATGGTCTTCAATATCAATATAAAAATAACTCATCGGTTTGGGAGAATAATTAGAAGAGCAAGCTCCGAATAAAAAAGAAAAGAAAAGAAAAGTTATTTTCTTAATCATGATTTTTCTCTCGAGTTTTAATTTATATTGAATTTAATTTTGAGTATCCTTTTTTTATCCATTTCCAATATTTGGAAAGCATAATTTCCATATTGGACAATTTCTTTATTTTCAGGGAAATCGCCTTTAATTTCCAGAACTAAGCCGGCTATAGTATCGACTTCGTCGGTTAATTTACCGAACGTTTTCGAATCCAATCCGGTTGCTCTAAAAAAATCGATTAGCAATATTTTAGCGTCAAAGATATATGAACCATCGGCAAGACGGGTAAATTTGGTATCTTCTTCGTCGTATTCGTCATTGATTTCTCCTACAATTTCTTCCAATATGTCTTCCATAGTAACAATTCCCGACGTTCCTCCAAATTCATCTACAACCACAGCCATATGGATTTTATTCGTACGAAACTCTTCCAGCAAATCGTCGATTTTTTTTGTTTCAGGAACAAAAAATGCCGGTCGGATCAATTTCTGCCAATGAAAACTATCCGGTTGGTCCAAATATGGAAGTAAATCTTTGATATAAAGAATACCGCGGATATCGTCTTGGTTTCCCGAATAAACCGGAATCCGCGAATAAGATACTTCAACGATATAGGAAATAATCTTTTTGAATCCGGTAGTAATATCTAAGTCTGCTACATCCACGCGAGGCGTCATGATTTCAACTGCCGTTTTATTGTACATAGAAATAATTCCTTCCAACATGTCTTTTTCTTCCGGCAATTCTTTTGATGTCAATTCTAACGCTTTCGATAATTCATCTACCGACAAATCGTTAGATTTTTTTCTCATTACCGTACTTACAGAAAATGAAGATTTTATAAATAAAAAAGAAAAAGGACGAGTAATTTTTTCCATACTATTAAGCAGAGGGGCTATTCTCCGAGTAAACTTCAACGGGTTGTTTTGCGCATAGATTTTTGGAATAATTTCGCCAAAAAGTAAAATTAAAAAGGTTAAAAGGGTGATTTCAAAAATAAAACCAACCAGCGGTGCATTCGAAAAATCAATGAATTGACAGAGAGCATAAGTTGTTAATATAACAATGCCCACATTCACAAAATTACCCCATATCAACAAGGTTGCTAATAACTTATCGGATCGTTGCAGCAAAGAAGTAATAATTGCATCGGAAGAAGAATTACTTTCTTCCACCTCACTTTTATCTATTGGAGATAAAGAGAAAAAAGCGATCTCCGAGGCAGAAATCATTGCCGAAATACATAACAATACAACCACACAAACGAAAACAACTATGACATTTGTTGAAACAGGATAAAATTGTATGTTTAAAAATAGCTCAGAGTCCAAAACCAAATTAATATATGAATTAGAAAATTTATAATTCTTTAGAATGGCAAATCGTCACTTTCATCGGCATTTAGAGAAAGATTTTCCTGTGAAGCGACGCCCGTTTTCATTTGTGCTTGCGGTAAGGGCGTTTCTGCAAGAGTCTGTGACTGATTTTTTACGGGAGACGCCGCCGAGAACGGGACATTTGGATTTGGGTTTTCCTGCTTAGCTCCCAATAGCTCTATTTGATCTCCCCAAACTTCTGTAATATAACGCTTGTTTCCTTGAGAATCGTCGTAACTACGGGTTCTTATTTTTCCCTCAATATATAATTTAGTTCCTTTGTGGACATATTTTTCGGCAATTTCTGCCAATCCTCTCCACAAAACAATGTTGTGCCATTCCGTGCGGTCGGGGACTTGAGTTCCATTAGCAGCAGTATAGCCTCTTTCAGTTGTAGCTAAAGTAAAATTAGCAACGGCTCCGCCATTGTCAAAATACCTTATGTCGGGTTCTTTACCCACATTTCCAATTAGAATAATTTTATTTACTGACATAATATAAGTAATTTTAGAAAGTTAAGATTTCGCTTCAAATGTAGAAATAAAGTTACGTATTTCAAACCGGTTTGACATAAATTTAACGTAACTGTTGAAAACTTGTACGAAAATGCCTTCAAAAAAATTGATAAGCAATAAATTATTTAAAATGTAAAAAATAGCATAATAATCAAAAAAAAATAAAAACGGAGGAAAGAAAGACGGAAATAAAGAGAAATGGATTTAGATTTGGGATTTATAATTCAGGGAAGAGTCCATTCTCCTGTATTCCGTTTTCTCGCGTTCGGTTTATTTGTTTTTCTATGTAATATTCCATTAAACGATGTACAGGATATTGCTCTATATCTTCTTCTCTAATCCGGATAACTGACTCAGGTATTGCTGGTTCTTCTTTTAAAAACACTTCTACGAAAGTTGCATATAATATCCTGTGCGAAAGTACATGTTTCCGGTTTTGGATAATAAATCGGAAAGAATTGATGTTTTCTGTGGTTATAAATTCAGGGAAAATAAAATTTTTGATCAATTCTTCCGGTTTAATTATTTTTTCCGATTCAATAAGCGGAAATTCGAACAAGTTCTGCCAGATGCCCTTTTCTTTCCTTATATGTATGTAAGTAAACGTTTCCCAGTGAATATGAAAATAATACAAATAAAGATCTTTTGTTTTTGTTTTGTTCTGTTTGACGGGATAATTGGAAACTACCTGCCGGTTATAAGCTAAACAATTAGTTGAAAATAGACAAGCCTGACAATTGGGCGAAGAGGGAATACATTGCAATGCCCCAAATTCCATAATAGCTTGATTGAACAAACCCGGCTTAGAATCGCCCATAATTTTCCCTGCCAATTCGATAAAATACTTTTTTCCTTTTTGCGTATCAATAGGTTCATCTATCATAAAAAGGCGTGATAAGAATCGAAAAACGTTTCCGTCAACTACCGGATGAGGCAGATTCCACGCAAAAGAAGTAATCGCAGCCGCTGTATATTCGCCTATTCCCTTTAACTTTAATATCGATTCGTAGTCTTTAGGAAATGTTCCCATATAGTTGTCCCTGATAGTCCGGGCAGCAGCATGGAGATTTCGAGCCCTGGAATAATATCCTAATCCCTGCCAATACTTTAAAACTTCCTGTTCATCGGCATCTGCCAAAGATTTTACGTCTGGGAAGCGTTCAATAAATCGCAAATAATAATCCAATCCTTGTATCACTCGCGTTTGTTGAAGGATAATTTCCGATACCCAAATTTTGTAAGGATTGTATGTGTCCCTCCAAGGCAGATATCTTTTATTCGATTCGTACCAATCGATTAAATTTTTACTAATAAAACATGCATTTTCCATAATCCGGATACAAAAATACATAGATAATTGATGCGAATTGTTCTTTTTTTTAAAAATCATCTATAAAACTTTTTTTATAACAAATAATTACCGTATATTTGCAGCTCAAAAAATTTTAGTTAGTAGTTATTAAATATTTATAATCATGACAAAAGCAGATATTGTTAGTGCAATTGCTAAGAGCACAGGTATTGACAGGGCAAGCGTTCTTGCATCAGTAGAAGGTTTCATGGCTGAAGTAATGAAGTCAATGAATAGTGGGGAAAATGTGTATTTAAGAGGTTTTGGTTCTTTCGTTGTGAAAAAAAGAGCTGCTAAAGCTGCTCGCCACATCAAAAATGAAACAACTATTATTATTCCAGAACGCTACGTTCCTACTTTTAAACCTTCTCAGTATTTCGCCGAAAACTTGAGAAAAGGAATGGAAGGGAAATAATGCCAGTTCAAATAATTTATTAATAAAAATATTAGCGAAAAAAATGCCAAGCGGAAAAAAACGGAAGAGACATAAAATGTCAACTCACAAACGCAAAAAAAGACTAAGAAAGAACAGACACAAAAAGAAAAAATAAAATTGTTCTTCTTTGAAGATTAAACACTGAAGGTTAAATGTGCGTTAATTCTGCGCTTTTAACCTTTCGTGTTTAGTCGTAAATTATTATTCATCAAACTTATAACAACATTGTGATTAGCGAATTAGTAATTGATGTTCAAACCGACGAAATATCTATTGCGTTCCTCGAAGATAAAAAACTTGTAGAGTTACAAAAAGAGGCTCGTAACCTTTCGTTTTCGGTAGGAAACGTCTATCTCGGTAAAATTAAAAAATTAATGCCGGGGTTAAATGCTGCATTTGTAGATGTTGGTTACAAAAAAGACGCATTTCTTCACTATCAGGATTTAGGAGCTAACTTCAATAGCTTGAATAAATTCCTTGAAACAGCGATCTCTGACAAAAAAAAATTGCCTTCTTTAAACAAATTTGCGCATTTGCCAAATAGTCCCAAAGATGGAAGTATTACGGATGTCTTAAAGCAAGGGGATAATATTTTGGTACAGGTTGTTAAAGAACCAATTTCAACTAAAGGACCACGTTTAACCTCAGAGATTTCTTTTGCCGGTCGTTATTTGGTAATTATCCCTTTTGGCGATAAAATTTCTGTTTCCCAAAAAATCAAATCAAACGAAGAAAGAGCAAGGCTCAGGCAGTTGATTTTGAGTATTAAACCTAAAAATTTTGGCGTTATTGTACGAACTTCAGCCGAAGATAAACGAGTAGCTGAATTGGATACGGAATTGAAAACATTGGTTAAACGTTGGGAAGACAATATGACGAAAGTTCTCAAAAATAAAGCTCCTCTTCTCATTTATGAGGAAACAGGACGAACGGTCGCTTTATTGAGAGATATTTATAATTCTTCATTCGAACACATTCATATCAATGATAAAGACGTTTATCGCGAAATTAAAGATTATGTAACGCTTATCGACCCTGAAAGAGCTAAAATTGTTGAACATTATACCGGAGAACTTCCAATTTTTGATAATTTCGCAATAACCAAGCAACTTAAATCCGGATTTGGTAAAACAGTAACTTTCAAAAACGGCGCCTACCTTATTATTGAACATACCGAAGCTATGCATGTCATTGATGTGAATAGTGGTAATCGATCCAAATCAAGCGCAGGCCAGGAAAATACGGCAATGGAAGTAAATCTTGCCGCAGCCGATGAAATCGCCCGTCAATTGCGTTTACGCGATATGGGCGGCATTATTGTTATTGATTTTATTGATATGCATGAGTCGGATAACCGTCAGAAATTGTTCGATCATATGCGCAAAATTATGGTAAATGACAGGGCAAAACACAACATTCTTCCGTTAAGCAAATTCGGGTTAATGCAAATTACCAGACAAAGGGTAAGACCGGTAATGAATTTTATTACGGCGGAAACTTGTCCCGTTTGTTTTGGAAAAGGAGAAATTAAACCATCTATTTTTTTTACGGATGTCTTGGATAATAAAATCCACGATGTTGTAAAAACGTTGAAAGTGAAGAAATTCAAATTGTATGTACACCCATATATTGCAGCTTTTATTAAGAAAGGGCTTTATTCCTTGAATATAAGATGGAAACTCAAATATTCATGGGGGATACAAATCATACCCGATCAAAATTTAGGATTCCTCGAATACAAGTTTTTCGACAGGAATAAGAATGAATTGGATATGAAAGATGAAAGCCTTTCTGCATAAGAAAGGCTTTCTTTTCTATGTCATAAAATAATTCTGATTAAATTGCATTCAGCGGTTGAATCTACATTCTAAAATTTTTTGCCTTCTTCGGTCCAATACACAAGCAAAAGTGCTATCTTTGCAGCCTCGAAACGCTGACGATATCGAAAGTAAATTAATTTTTTTTAATACAAACAATTATGCTTACACTCAAAATAATTACAGAAGATACCCAGGATGTAATCAATAGACTGGCAAAAAAGCATTTTGATGCTCGAACAATCATTAATGAAATAATTGAAACCGATAAAAGAAGGAAAAATACGCAACAGTCGTTAGACAAAAATTTGTCTGAAGTAAATCAATTGTCAAAATCTATTGGACAATTGATGAAGGAAGGCCGGAAAGAAGCAGCCGAATCTGCCCGCCAACGGGTGGCGGCAATGAAAGAAACCAATAAACAATTGGAAACAAGCATGAAAGAAACGGAAAATAAATTGACCGAGCTTCTTTGCCAGATTCCGAATCTACCCTCCGACAACGTTCCCGAAGGAAAACATGCCGAAGACAACGTCATTGAAAAAACGGGCGGCACAGTTCCGGTTTTACATTCAGGAGCACTTCCTCATTGGGAATTAGCCCAAAAATACGATTTAATTGATTTTGAATTAGGAGTTAAAATCGCCGGAGCAGGCTTTCCCGTTTATAAACAAAAAGGCGCTCAATTACAGCGAGCTTTGATCAATTTTTTTATGGATAAAGCACGTGACGCCGGTTACATTGAAATTCAACCACCCTATGTAGTGAATGCCGATTCCGCTTATGGAACGGGGCAATTACCTGATAAAGAAGGTCAAATGTATCATTGCCCCGGCGATGATTTATATTTGATCCCCACAGCTGAAGTTCCGGTTACGAATATTTATCGCGACATTATTTTAGACGAAAAAGATTTGCCGATCAAAAATGCGGCTTATTCAGCTTGTTTTCGTCGCGAAGCCGGTTCCTACGGGAAAGGAGTGCGCGGACTAAATCGCTTGCATCAGTTCGACAAAGTGGAAATCGTCCGTATCGACAAACCGGAACATTCCTACGAGTCGCTAAAGGAAATGGTCGATTATGTACAATCGTTAGTGGAACAATTGGAATTGCCTTGGCGAATCTTGCGTCTTTGCGGAGGAGATATGAGCTTTACATCTGCCTTGACTTTTGATTTTGAAGTGTTTTCAGTTGCACAAGAACGATGGTTGGAAGTCAGCTCGGTTTCCAATTTCGAAAGTTATCAGGCTAACCGCTTAAAATGCAGGTATCGAGATGAAAACAAAAAAATACAATTATGCCATACTCTGAACGGGAGCGCCTTAGCTTTACCTCGTATTGTTGCCTCCTTATTGGAAAATAACCAGACGCAGGAAGGTATTCGTATTCCCAAAGCATTGCAACCTTACACAAACTTTGATTGGATCAAATAGGTAAAACTGTAACATATCCATAGATACGATACATTTTTGAATTTGCATAATCAGAGAAAAGTTTTATATTTCGTCTATAAAATAAACAGAACGAAATATAAAAACAAGATAAAAGTGGCATCAAACCTACGAACAGCTAAGATCAGTAACAAAAGCAGCTATAAGATGCGGTATCTATCGATCTACCCTATACTGTATTGAGAGGGCTAAAGAGGCTGTAAAGGTATGTTGGTGGCTATGGTTGAAGGTAGTAAAGCAGAAGTAGCATTCGTTCACTTTGCAAGATGCCTCGATGTAAGCGACTGAAAGTCAAAGAAATTACGCTTGCCTTGTCCCCATCTATGCGACTGATTGCAAAACGCTGTTTTCCGAATGCGACCCTTGTCAATGACGGGTTTCATGCACAAAGGCTTATGGGATAGGCAATCAGTGAACTGAGAGTTAGTCAGCGACGGGAAGTTATTGATCTGGAGAATGCAGAAATAGAACTGTCCAAAGAGAACGCTCGGAAGTACATTTCACATGTTTTCGCCAATGGAGATACCGGAAGACAGCTACTGGCCAGAAGCAGGCTCCTCATCCTAAAAAACGAAAGCAAGTGGAGCTTACCCCAACAACCAAGAGCAGCAATACTCTTCAGAGAGTATCCCGATTTACAGGAAGCGTATCAGATATCGATGGAACTTACAAATATATATAACCCCCAAATAACACCTAATATAGCCCTTACTAAACTGGCAGACTGGTACGAGAAAGTAGAAAAACTAAATCTCAACTATGTTAAATCAGTCATAGAAACAATGCAAAACAACTCTATGACTATAGCAAACTACTTCCAAAGAAGAGCGACGAAGGCCTCAGCAGAATCATTTAATGCAAAAGTCAAAGCCTTTAGGGCTCAGTTTAGGGGACTAAGAAACATACCATTTTTTATTTATAGGCTAACTAAAATACAGGTAAAATTTTGCACGATAAATAGATCATTCTTTTCTTTCTTTACTTTTAATTAACATATTTTCGTTTTTTTGAGTTGTTATTATATTATGAACAATATAAGTAAATTATTTTTTATAGTCTTACTTGTGTTTTTTTCTTGCAAAGCAGTCGCACAAGTAACGATCGGTATGATTGAAGAGCCTAATAGAGCCGCTTTACTGGATCTAAAAACCCAGGCTCCTTCTACGCCTGATGGGCCAACTACCGATCTTGGAGGTGGAGGGCTTCAGCTTCCCAGAGTATTTTTAGTAGACAGGAAAACCCTCGAGCCTTTCATTCCAACCACGGATCCGGACTGGGGAGAAGATTTGAAAAAGAAACATACAGGGTTGGAGGTCTATAACCTGAGCATTACCAACGGTTTAAAAGCAGGTGTTTATTACTGGGACGGATCGCAGTGGCAGTCTGCCGAAGACAGGAACTGGACAATAGGCGGAAACAGTATGAACGCTACCAAACCTGTTTTGGGAACGCTGAGCAACGATTCTTTATCCCTTGTTACGAATGGAAACGAGAAAATGGTTTTGGGTAAGCAAGACGGAGAAATATATCTGAAGAATTTACCTCCGGCTCCGGAAGCGGGAACGGTACCTGTTCAAATTAACGAAAAAGGGCAACTGTTTGCTGTTGTAGACGAGGCCAACGACTACGATACAAAACCGTTTACCTACATCAAGTTCACTATCTATACGGATACGGACAAAGGATTTCCGGGACATTTCGACTGGGTAAATGATTTCAATACCAAGATAAGTTCGGACAAGTTTGTCATGACAATTATCGGTTCGGCTTTTCAGCAAGATGATTCCACCAGTACGGGAGCGCTTATGAAAGGATCGGAAACCGACACATTTGGAACGACTCAGATTTATGCCTTTGAAAACGCCGGCACCTGGCATATACGCGCCGATTATGCACAAGCGTCGCCTGCCAAATCCACTATTGGTTATAAATGGCTTATTTATACACTGATTGTTAACAAGTCCATGATATCCAGCGAATATGACATCAGAGGAAGAATGGGTAATGGAGAAATAGATGGATCAGCCGGCGACGGAGTTGATGCAATGTATGACACACCTTCCAATCTGCAATAAGCCAAGCCGGGAGGTTTCGGAAAAACGTCAAGGAAGATTTACTAACCCCGGCTCGGATGTAAAAAGAATAATAAAAACAGTTGATTGTAGCCAATATGGAACCTTTACGGATATTCCTCCGGGAGGCGGGAAGATTATTTATCATTTTTTACACGGCTTGTATTCAGACACCCCCTTATTGTGCTTGAGCAGAACGGCTCGGGCGTTTCCGGAAAATGTTTTCATCTTCCTGTAATCCGCCGCATCCAGGGGAATGATTGTTTTATCCGGCAAGGAATCATTTTTTTCGGCTAATGCAACCGGCACCACCGTAAAGTCAATCTTTTTCCCTTTTTTCGCTTTATGTCTGTAAATCAAGGCATATTCAGCAGATTGAATCCGGACTTTATCCCGAATTTTCCGAAACGTCGCTTTTACCAGTTGACCGCCTTCGGTATTCGGAGCAATCATGCCGGAAACCAAATTTCCCAAAGAATAAACAATAACCCGTTTGATATTGCCCAAAGAATCGGTTACAACTTTCGAAGGCTGAACCACATGCGGATGTGCGCCAACGACCAGGTCCACGCCTTCTTC
The DNA here is from genome assembly GCA_031275735.1 of Dysgonamonadaceae bacterium. GTDB lineage: Bacteria > Bacteroidota > Bacteroidia > Bacteroidales > Azobacteroidaceae > Azobacteroides. Next base: position 13,967 of record JAISOJ010000017.1, on the reverse strand, counting down.
CATCATGAATTCCGCCAGATTTTCCTGCGTTTTGTTCTGTATCATTTTGTATTCCAACCCCCAGTGCATATTGGCAATAATCACGTCCGCACCCAGCGCTTTCGCCTTTTGAATATCTTTCCGGATAGAATCTTTTTGGATATAATTGACGATAACGGGGGGCGAAGCGTAAAATCCGTTGGTTCCGTATGTATAATTCAGGAAGGCAAAACGAATGCCTTCTTTTTCAACGATTAACGGGTAATTTTGTTCTTTTTCCATTATACTCCCGAATACGCCGGTGTGTAAAATCGTCATCGAATCCAACGCGGAAAGGGTACGCAAAACTCCGGCATTTCCCCGGTCAACAATGTGATTGTTGGCATTCAGGAAAATATCGAAACCGGCTTCTTTCAATGCCCGGGCATATTCGTCGGGAGCGCTGAAACGGGGATAACCTTTATAAGGTTCGCCCGCTAAGGTTGCTTCCAAATTAACAATGGCCAAATCCGCCGAAGTTATTTCTTCTTTCAGGTATTGAAAATAAGAGGAATAATCGTACTGTCCGTTACGGAAAGCATGGTCGATTTGGGATTGGTGCTGCATGGCGTCGCCTGCAAAAAGCAACGTAACTTCTTGTGCCTGCAAGGGAAAAAACAAAGAATGTATTAACAGGCCAATCAACGGCAAGCCTGGAGAATGTTTCGTAATTGTCATGATTCGAACCGAAGAATATGGGTTTAGATTTATTGATAAATGGCTTTTTTCCCCGCCAACAACGTATTTTTCATCAGCGAGATGATTGTCATGGGGCCTACTCCGCCGGGAACGGGTGTAATGTGGGAACATTTCGGCGCAACGGCGTTAAAATCCACGTCGCCGCTCAGTTTGAATCCCGACTTGGTTTTATCGGATGGAATACGGGTCGTCCCCACGTCAATCACGACGACGCCTTCCCTGACCATATTTCCTTTCAAAAATCCCGGCGAACCCAGCGCTGCAATGATAATATCGGCTTCCCGACAATATGCTTCGATGTTTCGGGTGCGGCTGTGACAAACCGTAACGGTGCAGTTGCCCGGATCACTTTTTTGCATCAACAGGGAGGCAACGGGCTTTCCGACGATATTGCTCCGGCCCAATACGACGCAATGTTTTCCTGCCGTTTCGATACGATATCTTTTCAGCAATTCAAGGATTCCGGCAGGCGTAGCGGAAACAAAACAGGGCAATCCAATCGCCATCCGTCCTGTGTTGACGGGATGAAAGCCATCCACATCCTTCCGGTAATCAATGGTTTCGATTACTTTTTGTTCGGAAATGTGTTTGGGAAGCGGCAATTGCACAATAAATCCGTCGATGTCCGGGTCGTTGTTCAATTCAACGACCTTGTCCAAAAGTTCCTTTTCAGTCGCATTGTCTTCGTAGCGAATCAATGTGGATTGAAATCCCAATTCTTCGCAAGTACGGACTTTACTTGCTACGTAGGTTTCGCTTCCACCGTCGTGTCCAACCAGAATGGCCGCCAAATGAGGCCTTTTCCCGCCGGAAACGAGGATTTGTCTTACTTCTTCGGCTATTTCCGATTTTATTTGAGCGGCAACGGCTTTTCCATCAATTAATTCCATAAGAAAAATAATGAATTATTATAAATTTTACCTCTAAAAGCGCTTTTATCACCAATTACATCTAAATATATAATAATGATTTTCAATATTTTAATAAATTTAAAATAGCATTGTTCATTTTATAAATCAAGAGCCCAAAATTAATTCTTCTTTTTTTACTATGCAAATTCAAGAAACAAGAAAGAAGACTTTAATAATATTCCCATTGCCGGAATGTAAATCGCGTTTTCTGCGATAGGAACGATTAAAGCGAAGGCTGTTAACCACTACGCTTACACTGCTCAACGCCATAGCGCCTCCTGCAATCATCGGATTGAGTAAGAATCCATTAAAAGGATAAAGAATGCCTGCGGCAATGGGAATGCCGATCAAATTATAGATAAAAGCCCAGAACAGGTTTTGACGGATAGTTGCAACTGTATTTTTGGACAAATGGATAGCCGTACTTATCTTTCTTAAGTCGTCGGAAATAATAGTGATGGCAGCAACGTCGATAGCCATATCATTGCCTTTGCCCATAGCAATACTAACATCAGCCTGAGCTAATGCGGCGCTGTCGTTGATACCGTCTCCAATCATGGCCACCACTTTTCCCGCTTGTTGTTCTTTTTTTATTAACCGTAACTTATCGTTGGGCAAAGCAGAAGCAAAGTATTCCCTTATTCCGGCTTGTCGTGCGATTGTTTTAGCGGAACCTTCACTATCCCCTGTTGCCATAACAACTTTTATTCCCATCGCTTGTAATTGTTCTACCGTTTGTCGCGCCGATTCTTTTATCTCGTCGGATAACGCAAAGAGGGCAAATAACTGTTGATCAGAACCAAATAAAACGACAGTCTTACCTTCATTCTCTTTTTCGGTTATCCATTCTATAATTTCATTCTCTTTGGGTATTGATTGAAATAAATGGAAATTACCTACATAAAAAGTATTTTTGCCGATGGTAGCCTGTACTCCAAGTCCCGGCACAATCTCTAAAGCCAACGAACTTTTCAGTTCAGCAGGAGGAAGAACCGATATAATTGCATCTGCTAAAGGATGGTTCGACGCTTTTTCCATGCTGAATAAAATATTATAAAGTTCTTCTGTTTCAGCTGTTAACCATTTCATGTCCGTCACTACGGGAATCCCTTTCGTAATAGTTCCTGTTTTATCTAATACAATGGTATTTACTTTTCGCAAAATTTCCAAACCATCCATATTTTTCACCAAGATGCCATCTTCCGCTCCTTTTCCCATTCCAACCATAATAGCAGTTGGAGTAGCCAAACCCAAAGCGCAAGGACAAGCTACAATCAGTACGGTAATAAATGATAAAAGCGCGTGAACCAAGACATTTTCTTCTCCTAAAAACAACCATAATAAAGCCGAAAGCAAAGCGACGCTTACTACTAAAGGCACAAAAATTCCGGCTACTTTATCGACTAATTTCTGTATAGGAGCTTTAGTGCTTTGAGCCTCAGTTACCAGTTGGATAATTTGAGCAAGCAGCGTTTCTTTACCGATTTTCGTAGCACGAAATTTAAAACTACCCTGTTGATTAATCGTTCCGGCAAAAACATTAGTATCCGGATTCTTTTCAATAGGGATAGGCTCTCCGGTAATCATACTCTCGTCCACAAAAGAATAACCTTCGGTAATAATCCCATCCACAGGAACTTTTTCTCCTGCTTTTACAAAAACAATATCGTCGATTTGGATGCTTTTAATAGATAATTCTTCTAACTTTCCTTCGGGACGGACAATTGTTGCTGTTTGGGGTTGCAAACTTATTAATTTTTTAATAGACACGGACGTTTTTTGCTTCGCTCGTTCTTCCAACAATTTTCCAATAAGAACAAAAGTAATGAGTACTCCGGAAGTTTCGAAGTAAACCTCCGAATGCAGTCCGTAACGATTCCAAAAATGGGGAAACAAAAGACTGAATACGCTAAATAAATAAGCTGTCGCCGTACTAAGCGCAACCAGCGTATCCATACTTGCATGTAAGCGTTTAGCTCGTTTGTATGCACCAATAAAAAAGGAGCTTCCACATACGAAAAGAATCGGAGTTGAAAGTACACCCATTGCATACCTTGCCCACGTTTGGTGCATGAAGGGTGTCATGGATAAGATGATTAGTCCGGTAGATAAGAATATTGCCGTGAAAGTTATCATTTTCAATCGGCGGTACTGTCGTTTTTCTTCTTCCTCCAATCGTTCATAGACATTGTCGGAAGATTCATCGTCCGAATTAACGACAAGGTCATAACCGGCCGAACGGACAGCCGCTTGCAACTTTTCCGTATGGACGATAGCCGCATTATATTCTACTAAAGCTGTTTTATTGGCGAAATTGACACTCGCATTTTTCACGCCCGGTTGTTTTTGCAGTATTTTCTGAACATTAGCGGCGCATCCCGCACAAGACATTTTTAATACAGAGAAACTGGTTTTTTTATTAGTAACGGTATTTGCCATTGCGAATGTAATTGGTATATTTCAGATTAATACTCGTTGGGTAATTTCGCTAATTGCGCCGCCGTAAAAACCGGACCGTCTTTACAGACATATGTTTTTCCTACATTGCACCTTCCACATTTACCGAATCCGCATTTCATCCGATTTTCAAGGGTAGTAAAGATGTTGTCGTCTGTAAATCCCAATTTTTTCAGGACGGGAAATGTGTTCTTAATCATGATCGGAGGACCGCATACAATGGCGATCGTATTTACGGAATCCGGCGCTGCTTTTTCAACAACGGAAGGAACAAACCCCACCTCGCCTTTCCATTCGGCCGTTTGCCCGCCGGGGTCGACCGTTAAATAAAGATTGACATCGGGACGGTTTTTCCATTCTTCCAACTCGTGTTTGTAAACCAAATCACTAACTGTTTTTGCTCCGTAAAAAATAGTGATTTCGTTGTGGTCCGGACGATTATCCAAGCACGACCATATCACGCTACGCATGGGAGGCAAAGCGATTCCACCGGCGATAAATACCAGATTTTTCCCTTTCCATCTATCTATGGGAAAAGTATTTCCATACGGTCCTCGAAATCCGATAACGTCTCCTTCTTCCAAATTCGCCAAAGCGGTAGTTACTCTTCCCGACTGCCGGAAAGTACATTCTACATACCCGTTTCTTGTATGAGGCGAAGCAATGCAAAAAGTAGATTCTCCTTCTCCAAATACTGAATATTCGGCAAATTGACCGGTCTTGAATTGAAAATTCAATCCTTCTTCTTCATTGTTGAATTTTAACCGGAAGGTTTTTACTCCGGGCGCTTCTTCCGTAATCTTTTCAATGGTTACGAGATAAGGTAGATAAATATTGTTTGACATAGATTGTTTCCTGTTTGTTTAGCATTCACTAATGAGAGATAACTGTTCGCTGATATTCATATCGACGGGACAATGCCGGGAACAGCGTCCGCAACCGACGCATCCGCGCACTCCCAATCGTTCGGGCATATACGAAAATTTGTGCATCAGTCGTTGGCGCCAGCGGACGCCTTGCGTGTTCCGCGGGTTATGCCCGGAAGTATGAAGCGTGAATAGTTTCGACCCGCAACTGTCCCAACAGCGAATACGTTGTCCCTTGCCGCCTCTGGTTTCGTCCTGAATATCAAAGCAACCGCAAACCGGACATACGTATGCACAAGCGGAACATCCCAAGCAGCGTAAGGCGTATTCGTCAAAGATCGGGGTATCAAAAACTACATTTATTTTTTCTTCCATATGGGAATCGTCAAATCGTCGCGGAAGGACGGCTAAATATTTTTCTTTTTCCAAACCGGTTGCTTCTTCGAATAATTCGAGATCAGACGCGATAAGCGTTTCCCCTTTAGGCGTGATGATTTCGGCAATGTAATCGCCGGTTTCCATTTTTGTCAGAAAAATATCGCTTCCTTGCGTATTGCCCGGTCCGCCTCCAATCGAAGAACAGAAACAATAATCATCAGTCTTGTTGCAGGCAGAACCGATGAAGGTTGTTCTTTCTAAGCGTTTACTGAAAATCGGATCTGCCGGATTCCACCCGAAAATGGCTCCCAGATTAAGGATACCATAAGCGTCGCAAGGACGAACACCCAGAATCACTTTATACGGAATGGCTTCTAAATTTTTATCTTCAATGCTTACTCCTTCTTTATTTCCGGTAAAGGAAAATAATTTTTCAATACGAGGGAAAACAAACGACTTGACAGAGTTTTCCGGAATGATAAAATCGTCCGTCAATTCCGCCGGCGAAGCGATGCGACGGTAATTGACCCGTTTCCCTTGCTGTACGGGTCCATACACTTGCTGTGTGCTCAATAGTTTTTCTATCCATTGCGTATAAAGCGCTTTACGCAATAGTTTGAATGGATTTTTCATGCGTTTAAGTGATAAATTTCTCTTTATCATCCGGTTGGAAGGACGACATTTCACAACTTTCTCTCTTGCTTATGCCCGTAACGGAACCATACAATTCTCTGATTTCTTCCGCCAAGCGTATCGGTAAAAGATGAATCGGAATATTAGCCGGACAAGCTTCCCCACATTGGCCACATTCAATGCAGCGACCTGCCAGGTGCATGGAACGCATGATGTGCCATTCCATATTACCCAATTTGCTTGAAGCGACCGGAATCCATTGCGGTTGATTTATTTCCACCGTACATTGTGTACAATAACACAGCGGACAAGCTTGACGACAAGCATAACATTTGATGCAATGTGCCATTTCTTGTTGCCAGAAGGCCCAACGATCAGCGATCGTCATTGCATTTAGTTTGTCTAATAATGCTTTATCTTCTTTTTTCAATTGAAGATCCGCTTCCGAAAGGTATTGCTCCATATCTTCCAATCGGCGAAGTTCTTTTACATCGTCGCCCGTAGAAACAGCCAAAGCAATGATTGTTTCATCCTCAAGTTGATGTTCCGCAGCCAGGCGGATAATCCCCCGCAACGTGCGGATATTGGCGACAATGGCTGGCTTTCCAAGACATGTAATCTCTTTTTTGTAAAGGTACGAAGCCAGATTTTGCGTACAGCGGGAATCGAATAAGAGCTTCTCCGTTGCTTTTTTATTTGAAACAAAAAGAGGACGTACCCTTCCGGCGCTTCCTTCTCCATAACCAATAATCAGTTGTACGTCATCGTTTTGAAGTAAATGGGCGGCTATTTCATTCAGATTTCCCATTTTTCTTCCTCCCATACTTCATTAATAATTTCCCGATAGTTTTCATAAGGACCTAATTCTTTAATTTTGTTGACAGTAGAATTTACTACCTCCGCCCATTTAGCTCCTTCGGCCGCCGACACCCAAGCAAACACAATCCGGTTTATGTCAATTCCCATGAAGTCAAGCAGTACACGGAAAGTTATCCAACGACGGCGTGCGTGAAAGTTGCCGGATGTGTAATGACAATCATTGGGATGACATCCCGAGACGATAACGCCATCTGCCCCATTGGAGAAAGCCTTGAGTAACAGCATGAAATCAATACGACCGGTACAAGGGAAACGTATGATTTTCACGTTGGGCGAGTATTTGATACGGCTTGTTCCCGTAAGGTCCGCACCAGCGTAAGTACACCAATTACAGACAAAAGCAACTATTTTCGGTTCAAATTCGTTAGTCATGACATTTTATTTTAATCATTGATAACAGCCATTACTTCAGCATATATTTGTTTATTACTATATCCTTCTAAATCAATAGATTTAGATTTACAGAAAGCAACGCAAGTGCCACAACCCTGACAAAGTCCCGGATTAATTTTTGCAATGGTTTTTATCACCTCCCCGTTTCTATTTTTAATTTCTTCTTTATCAATCGCCTGATAAGGACATATTTGCATACAAAGTTCACATCCCATACACGTTGAAAATACGGGAGGAGGCGTCTGATTGATTTTAGCGACTACCGGCTCTCTGGTCAATTCATTGTTGGAGAACAAACCAATTACTTTAGCCGCGGCTCCGGAAGCTGCAGCTACCGATTCGGGAATATCTTTCGGCGCTTGGCAGGCGCCGGCAAGAAAAATTCCGGCAGTGTTCGTTTCTACCGGCTTCAATTTGGGATGTGCTTCTGCAAAAAAATGATATGAGTCGTAGGACACATGGAGTTTTTGAGCCAAAGATTCGGAATCTTTGCAAGAGACGGCTGCCGTTGCTAAAACGACCATATCGGCTTCTATTTCTACAGGTTTCCCCCCTAAAAGTGTATCGGCGCCGCGAACAATCAATTTCCTGTCCTTTTCATACAGATTGGACACCCTGCCTCGAATGTATTTAGCCCCGTCTTCCTCAATCGCCCGACGGGTAAATTCATCGTAATTTTTTCCGGCCGCCCGGATGTCCATGTAAAATACATAAGGTGTTCCTTCGTGTACTTTATGTTTGTAGAGCATGGCATGTTTAGCCGTGTACATGCAGCATATTTTTGAGCAATAGGAAATGCCTTTAGCCGGATCTCTTGAACCGGCACAAGCAATGAAGACTACTTTTTCGGGAATTTTTCCGTCCGAAGGGCGGCGGATTTCTCCCTGAGTCGGTCCGGACGCAGAAGCCAAGCGTTCGAATTGCAAACCGGTGATGACGTCTTTGTATTTTCCGTAACCGTATTCGGGAAAGAAACCGGCGTCTTTTACTTCAAAACCGGTTGCTAAAACAATTGCTCCGGCCTTTACTTCAATAATTTCATCTTCTTGCTCAAAACGAATGGCTCCTGTCGGGCAGAATTTTTGGCAGACCTTGCATTTTCCTGTCTGGAAATACCGGCAATTCGTTCGGTCGATTACCGGTTTATTCGGAACGGCCTGTGGAAAAGGAACATAAATAGCTGTCCGGTTAGCCAAACCTTGTTCAAATTCACTTGGAATTTTTTTTGTCGGACATTTAGTACAACATAGCCCGCATCCGGTACAAAGTTTTTCATCAATACTTTTGGCTTTTCGGCGTATTCTCACATTAAAATTTCCAATAAATCCGTCCATGCTTTCAAGTTCGGAATAAGTGTACAAGGTGATGTTTGGATGTTGGGCGATTTCCACCATACGCGGCGTCAGGATACATTGCGAACAGTCGAGTGTGGGAAAAGTTTCCGAGAGTTGCGACATGTGCCCGCCGATGGATGGTTCTCTTTCCACTAATATAACTTTATGTCCTCCGTTGGCAATATCCAAAGAAGCTTGTATTCCGGCGACTCCTCCGCCAATCACGATGGCTGTTTTGTTTACCGGAACTTTGATAGGTTCTAACGAGTGATTGTTTTTTACTTTTTCAACTAAGGTACGTACCAAATCGAAAGCCTTTTTAGTAGTAGCTTCGCCTTTTTCGTGTACCCAAGAACAATGTTCGCGGATATTGGCCATTTCGCAACGATAAGGATTTAATCCGGCTTCTGCACAAGCTTTACGGAAAGTGGGTTCGTGCATCCGAGGCGAACAAGCCGAAACGACCACGCCCGTCAGCTTATGTTCGTGGATAGCGTCTTTGATTTTACTTTGTCCGGGATCGGAACACATGTATTTATAATCGACGCTGTAAACTACGCCCGGCAGTTTAGCTGCTTCAGCGGCCACACTAAAACAATCGACCGTAGCTCCAATATTCTCTCCGCAATGACAGATAAAAACGCCTATTCTTGCCATATTAAATTATTTCCTCCACCGTTATAGGGTTATTTTCATTATTTTCTACGGGAATCCTGGTTTTTGTGAAATAATTTCCGATCACTTTAACCAAATGTCTCCGGGTACCTGTTTGCCGCTCGTTTAATCCACAAGCCATACCGATCGCCTGGGTAATATAAAGTACCGGTATTTCTGTTTTCATTTCCAGGTATTGATCAATGGCCGGTCGACGCATGTCTAAGTTGGCGTGGCACATAGGGCAAGCAACAATAATCGCTTCTGCTTTTCGGTCTAATGCTTCCCTGACGATTTTCCCCGACAACTTGCCGACCAATTCCGTCCGGCTTACAGAAAGACCGGCTCCGCAACATTCGGTTTTGAATGGCCAATCGATGGTTTCTGCACCCAGCATTTGCATGATTTCGTCCATGAATTGAGGGCTTTCCGGACGGTCGAACTTTAAAATATTGTGCGGACGAACCAGTAAACATCCATAATAGCAAGCTACTTTTTTGTCGAACGTATGGCTCAATTTCTCCGGTATTTCGGGCAAGATATATTCCTGAATAAATTGAATAACATTCAAAATTCGGATAGAAGTATTGAGCGGCATATCTATTGCCTGCTCTACCGTCGCTTTTAATTGATCATTTTTGAGTAATTCGTATTGAGTTACCGATAACCGGTTGTAACAAGCGGCACAAGGAACGACAATCTCTTTCATCTCATTTTTCTGCGCTTGCGCCAATATTCGGCTGGGAAGGACCAATGATAATGTCTTATTGAGATTATGTGCTGCGGTGGCTCCACAACAATTCCAATCCGGGATTTGTTTTAGTTCAATATCAAATTGTTCGGAAAGAGATACAACCGATTCGCTATATTCTTTCGCAGTCCCTTCAAGCGAACAACCCGGATAAAATCCTAATTTCTTTTTCATAAAGTGATTAAACTAAATTTTTAGTTGTCATTTCGGATTAAAATAACAGCTAAAGCATATTCGTTTTTTTGAAAATTTCTTTGATATTTTTCCTGTTTTTTACCGCTTTAGGGAAAATGGGTAATTTCCCATGCATAAGCATTTGGGGAGCGAGCGTGATGTCTTGCAGGATTTTTTTGCTACGAAGTTTGTAATCGGCAATTAATCCGATTTCATACGAACGTCCCGTAAAACGAATCATGTCTAAAAACGATTGGTGAAAAGGAATAATGTTATGGTTAGCGCTTTTATTCTGCAATCCTTCTTTTAAAGATTCTTGTCTCAAGAAATCCATTACTTTGGGAATATCTATTTCCATGGGACAACGGGAGATACACATTTCGCAAGAAAGGCATAGCCAGATTGCTTCCGATTGTAGTAGTTTTTTATCTGTTTCTTTTTCTTCTACTTGAATCATCCGCATGACTGTATTGGGCGTGAAATCCATATCTCCAGCTAAAGGGCAACCTGCCGAACATTTTCCGCATTGATAACAACGAATGCTATCGACTCCCGTATTTTTCCGGATACGATTACTCAGTGTTTTTATCTGATGCATTATGATAATATTGAGGTTAAATTTTTAGATAAAACAGCTGTCAAATACCGATAGAATGAGCAATGACATAAATAATAGCCGCCAAGACGGCGCTTACCGGTATAGTAAGAATCCATGCCCAAAGCAGGTTAATTGTAACATTCCATCGTACGGCTGACAGTCTTTTTACTGCTCCGACCCCCATGATAGAACCGGTTATGGTATGGGTTGTACTCACGGGAATTTTCCATATTTCAGTAAGAAATAAGGTTAAAGCGCCTGCCGTTTCTGCACAAACACCCTCTAAAGGCGTGACTTTCGTAATTTTTGTACCCATGGTTTTCACAATACGCCATCCTCCCATCATAGTACCTAGTCCTATCGCTCCGAAACAAGAGATGGGAACCCAATCAGGTACTTTATTAACCGATTCAATCATTCCCATGGCAATCATAGCAGTAGCAATGATACCCATTACCTTTTGCGAATCGTTTAATCCGTGCCCTAAACTAAACAATCCGGACGAAAGTAATTGAAGTTTTCGGAATCTTTTTTCCGACTTGTTTGCATTGGTTTTCCTAAAAGCCCACAGCACCCCAATAGTAATAACCGACGACATAACCAATCCGATTAACGGAGCTAATATAATGAATGAAACAATTTTAAGGATTACCCCCGCATGAATGGAATGGAAACCTCCCGCGCAGATGGCCGCTCCGGCAAACCCGCCAATCAAAGTATGAGAAGAAGACGATGGAATTCCCAATCGCCACGTAAGCAGATTCCATATAATAGCCGCAATTAATCCGGAAAGAATAATAGGCAGAGAAATGAAATCTTCCAATACTACTTTCGATACCGTACTAGCGATACCAAATTCTCCAATGATATATTTAGCTATAAAGAATGCGGCAAAATTAAATGTAGCCGCCCATAATACAGCTTGAAAAGGAGTGAGCACTCGCGACGAAACGATTGTTGATATGGAATTGGCAGCATCGTGAAACCCATTGATAAAATCAAAAATAATGGCAAGAACAATAATGATAATGAATAAAGTCATGAGTTAATTTTTTGTTATGCATATTTAACAATAAAGGTTTTCAATAATTTACCTACATTATTAATTTTATTGGCCGATTTTTCCAATTCCTGTATGATTTCTTTTAGTTTAATCAACTCAATTGTTCGTATATCGCTTTGGAAGAGGCTCGAAGTCCCTTTTTCATAAATGACGTCGGCGGCTTCTTCCAATTGTTTGATTTTTTTCGTATGTTCTCGGATATGTTGATCGGATGTTTTTAAATTAGATAACTCTGCCGTAGCGTATTTAATCTCTGTCGTACCTTCTTTGATGATTTCAGCCAATTGACGGGTAGAACCGGGTAAAACTTCCGGAGAAAAAAGCAAGACTTTTTGAGCCGCCCGGTTGATAGCGTCAATGGCATCATCCAAGTCATCGGCCAAAGCGCCGATATCTTCCCTGTCGAAAGGAGTAATGAATGTATCGTTGAGCGCTTTGAAAATTTGTCTTGTTACCTTATCTCCTTTTGTTTCTTCGCTTTTGATTCGTTTACATAATTCTTCTCTTTTGTTTTTATCCGCCGAAGAGAATAATTCCAACAGAAAGATGGCTGCTTGGTCTAAGATATCGGCTGTTTCGTTCAATAAAGGAAAAAACTTGACGTCTTTCGGGGCAAAAATGCTTAAAATACTATTAATTTTCATGAAACATATAATTTAATCAAATACAAAATTCAGGTAAAAGAAAATTTCTACGGCACGAAGTTACAATTTTTTAGCAAATTAATTGAAAAAACCGGCAAATATTAAATAAAATAATTATCCAACCGGTTTATGCATTTAAATTTTCAATAGTTTGATAAGATTACTTTATAAAATCTTGACTTCTGAAAAATGGCTAGTCAATGCGTCTTGAGGTAACGGATTTTGCCGCCACTCTTGTCAACTACAACAATACTTGTGCTGCCTGACCGGTTGATCTTTTTACGTACAAGCATCCTGCAAACATAGCATTTGGGGGCTTGCAATACCGAAATGGGTGTCGCAAAATCTGCAACGTATTGACACTTATATATTTATAAGATTAAGCTTTTAAATGTATCGAAATCAGGAAGTTGTATTTAGAACTTGAATCTGCCCAGGTTACAGATCTGTGAAAAAACAAACAAATCTGCAAGCTTTTTCCGGTTATTTCTTTGTTGCTCGTGTTATTTTATTGTTTTTTAACGAATTTAACTTTTAAATAAAGTTAATCGGTTGTAAATCAATATTTTTTCGGCTATATTGATGTCCGGTATGGAAACGCCTTCATACAAAAGGAGATTTTCTCTCTTGCCTTGCCTTTCAAGGTATAATGTGAGGAATATTCTTCTCATTTATACTTGAAAGTGGCAATGGCGATTCAAACTCCTCTTTTATAACGGCTAATGCTTTCTCCAAAGGCAGATCAATCCCGTTTTTGATACTTTCTAGCGTTGGTTCGACAATGTAGTCAATCTTAACGCCTGTACGTTGAGTTTGAGTCATGTCCGGATAATAAATTCCTATACCCGAAAAACAGGTTTGAACTTTTCCCGGAAATTCCAAGATGGTAATGTTTCCGTCGGCGCCGGAAGACGAATTACCGATAGTTATGGTTCGCGGATTTGCCTGCAGCGCCATAGTCAAATATTCGGAATAGCTTTCGGTCCATTCATTTACTAATAATACAATTTTCCCTTTATAGTAGTTCTTTTTCCCAATCGAAAAAGACGGGTTATGAATTCTCACCATACCCGGATAACGAGTATCTGCATACGATATTTTGACAAATGAAGAATGTGGCGGTACAAATGCATTGGTTAAATTCAAAATTACATGAGTGCTTGGATAACATCTTATGTCTAAAATAATTGCTTTAGCGTCTTTAATCGGATTGTAATTTTTGTCAAAGTTTTGGGACGTTAAAGAAGCTAAATCCAAATAAGCTATTTCCGGAGTAATCCATCTGTACAGTATGTCCTTTTCTTTTTGTTTTAATACTTTCAGTCTGGCTCGATGTAAATCCCAGGTGGTTTCATTTTTAGAAATAAAAGTTAAAGTATCTCTCTCTCTTAATAATGGATATGTCAATAAATTAAATACTCAATTTGGTCGAATAATATAGTTCCATTCTCCGTGAAATTTGTATCGTTTTATATTTATTTTTTCAAACTCCTCATCGCTAATTTTTATTCCTGT
>JAISOJ010000071.1 GCA_031275735.1 Dysgonamonadaceae bacterium | reverse complement strand
TTTTCGGCCAAAGGATCAGGAGTGAGGAATACGGGGATGATACCAAAGTAGTAGCGTGCATGGAAATCGTACCAGTTCAGTCCGTGCATTTCGTCGTATTCCTTCCCGCCGAACTTGTAAGGCTGCCTTTCCGGCGCTTTCCCGCTGTTGGGAAAGGGCATCCCGAAAGGGTAGTAGTCCGTTGCCTGGATGATTTTGGGAGTCGCCAGGCTTATTTCGGCTACTGCACGGTTGTTTCCCAGGTGGTCTTTCAGGTAATAGCTGTATACATAATTACTGCCGCTGTAGCTGCCTTCTTTCGTAGCGTATCCTTCCGGGTTCAGGATGTATTTCAACTCGCCGTTTTCGTAAACCACGCTTCCGCAGTAGTCGGTGACCATCGTGTCTGCGGCAATGCCGGCAATGATGGTACCTGTCCCTGTGACAGCGCCGGTTTGCCCGCCTGAGGCGGAGGCCGTACGCTGTACGGGTATCAGGTTTTCCGCGGTGGTATGCGTTACCCTCCTTTTCACTCCCGTGGCGTCGTAGGTGTAGCGGGTGGTACGGCTAACGTGGCTGCCCCCGTAGAAATGGATTTTATCCGGCAGGTTCAGCCGGTTATACTCTACCAGGGTGATATCGCGGTTGGCGTCGGCGGTTAATGAGCCGTTCCGGTTGTACCGGTACTCGCTTGCAGGGTAGCTTTGCAGGGGTATTATCCCCAGTGTGGAGGCGGAGGCGGGTACGGCGTCCCTTACTTTTGCGAGCTGGTTGCCCGAATAGCTTAATGCCAGGTCGTCTATCAGGGTGGGGGAAGAGGCGGAAGCCGAGTTCAGGGCGTACCGTTTCAGCTTCCTGATGTTCCCGTTTTTGTCGTATTCGCTTATTTCTTCTGTAAAGCGGTCGTTAGCGGAGCCTCCCAGCAGGTACTGCGCTTTTTTCAGGCGGTTCAGCCCGTCGTAGGTGAAGCGGTATCCCTGTGTGGCTCCTGCCTGGCTGATCCAGCGGACGGCGGACAGGTTCCCGTTATAGGTCCTGGTACTGCTGCCGTAGGGTTCGCTGTAGTAGAGGTATTCCTCGAACAGTCCGGCGGATTTGATGCCCGCTATCCAGTCCCGTATGTTGTAGGTATAGTTTACCGGGATGCTGCTTCCGTGCATGATCTTGGCGCTTACCCGTCCCCTGCTGTCGTAGGAGAGGGAGGAGAGGATAATCGGTGCGGCGTCGTTTATGCGGTAGCCTGTAATGGTTGGCCGGCGGCAGCGGTCGTAATAGAAGTCATAGGCCTGCGTAATGGTCGTCTTGCCGGTAGCGGTGTGTACCGTCCGCTTTTTTGTGATGTCTCCCGTGAAGGAATAGGCAAAGTATTCCGATTCGCTTCCTGCCAGCAGGTTGGTCGATTTTTGCTGTACCAGCCGGGCCCTGTAGTCGTAATAGAAGGCGGTTACGATTTCCCTGTCTGTGCCGTCCAGTATTTTGGAGCGCGTTCCTACCGGCAGTCCTTTGGCTGAACATTCCGTGCAGGCGCTGTTGGTGTAGCGTACGCCGTAAGCGGCATCGTTAATGGCCGCATAGCTTACCCTGTTTTTGGCGGCCGTATCCAGGGTGTTCAGGAACTTGTCGTAACTGTCGTAGTAGCTGGCTTGCAGCACCATGGCGGCGGTTACGCCGGGCATGGTGTTCCAGGTATATCCGTATGCCCCCGAAGCGCTGTATGTTTCCTGAATGAGGACGTTCTGATACTGTCCGGCCAGGTCGTCGGCCGATTTCCCGCTGTTGCTCCAGCTGCCGGACAGTATCTGCCTTCCCATTGGATCGTATTTATAGAATGTCCACTCCCCTGTCAGGGCCTGCTCGCCGTCCTGGGAGAATATCATGCGGTCTGCCTTGTCGTATACGTATCGGACGGGGTCTGTGCCCGGCAGTTCTTTTTCGATGCGCCGCCTCCGCCCGTCGTAGCGGTAGATGTAGGCGTAGGATTGCAGGTATTTGTTTCCGGGAGCGTATGTGGCGTTTGCGGTAATGGAGTCTGAGGCTTGCGGCGACAGGACGTACCGCAGGTTGTTGAGGTCGTCGTAGACGAAGTAAGTGTCGTGCCTGGCTGTCCCGTCCATTTGCCGCTGCAGGATTACGCGGTTCAGCTTGTCCTTGAATTCGTAGGCGGTTTTGTTGTCTTCGTCGGCTGTCTTGGTTACGTAGAGGGTGTTGTCTGCGTAGTTCCCGTTTTTTACCAGGTTGTTGCCCGATATGTAATAGTAATGGCAGGGGTTGGAAGAGTTGTTGGAGAGGTATTCCGCACTTACGGGGTGGTCCCCGTTGTTTCTCCATGCCTGTCCGGGTCCGTATTGCTTCATTATCCGGCTGAGTGGCGATTTTTCGTAAACGGTTTCGTAATAGGCGCATGTGTCGTTGTTATAGGCGTTTTTGGCTCCGGTTGCAATGGTTCCGGTATAGAATGTGCCGTTGTTTCCTGTTCCGGGTACGGGCAGCCATGTTTTGGATTGTCTGCCCATTGGGCCGTATTCCTGCAGGGTAACCAGGTCTTTCCTGTCGGGTGTTATTCCCGCCTGTACGTGTTGTACGGGCCGTCCCAGCCCGTCGTAGTATTGTACGGCGTCGATAAAGCTGCTCGCGTCGTCCGAGGTGTATGTGCGGGTTTTAATATAGTTTTGTCCGGCGGCTGGCTGTGCGGCTACCGGGGTTTCTGCCGTTCCCTTGATGGCTGTTGTGATGTTCCCGTCCTGGCTGTATCCTTCCGAAACGGCATAGTATGATCCGGGGGGGAGTGTTTTTTTCAGGTATGCGTGGCTCGTGTTGGCGCATTTACCGTCTCCGGAGTAGTTGTCGCTGTATGCGATCCTTGTTCCTGAAAAATCAAGCAGGTGCAGGTATGTGTCTGCTACTCCGGATCCGCAGTGGGAGATGATTACTTCCATTGTTTGGGCGATGGTGAATTTATAGATGGCGTCTTTCGTTGCCTGCCCGGTGTACAGGTTGGCCAGGCCGGCCGTGTTTTGTGTATTGGCATAAGTGAATGAGGCGTTTTTAATTCCCAGGTCGACGGTAATCAGGGCTTCGATGGCCGGGTCTCCGGTAATGGTGGTGGTGATGTTCCCGTTGCTGCTGTTCCCCGTTGCGCTTCCTTTTTCCGAGATGATGTAATAGGTGGCGGCGGGCAGCTGTTTTTGCAGGGTGTTGTAGGCTGAGCTTATGTTTTGTTTGCCGGCGATCAGGTTTCCGCTTGCGTCGAGCAGGTAAATGTTGGTGGAGGAAATGTTGCTGCTGTGTGCGAGGTTCAGCTTCATGGCTTTGGACAGGGTCAGCTTGTATATAATATCGCTCCCGCTTTCCCCTGCGTAAAGGTTGTCGAAACCGGCGGTGTTTTGCGTATCGGTACAGGTGAATGAGGCGCTTTGGGTTCCGATGTTGACGGAAACCAGCGCGTCGATGGAGGCATCTCCGGTAATGCTGGTGACGATATTCCCGTCCTGGCTGCCGCCGCCTGTTGAGAAAGTGGGCGATTGGCATCCTTTTTCCGAGATGATGTAATAGGTGCCTGCCGGTAGTAGTCTTGATAAGCGGACGGATGTAGTGGCAGTACCCATGCCGATGGCGATTGGGTTTTCGCTTGCGTCGAGCAGGTAAATGTTGGTACAGGCTACGCTTCCGCTTATGTGTGTGATGCTCAGGCTCATGGCTTTGGACAGGGTCAATTTATAGATAATGTCGCTTCCGCCTTCTCCCGCGTAAAGGTTGTCTAAATAGGCGGAGTTTTGCGTATCGGAGTAGGTAAATGAGGCGTTTTTGGTACCTGTGTTGACGGAAACCAGCGCGTCGATGGAGGCATCGCCGGTAATGCTGGTGACGATATTCCCGTCCTGGCTGCCGCTTGTTGATGGCTGGCATCCTTTTTCCGAGATGATGTAATAGGTGCCTGCCGGCAGTTTTTTCACCAGGGCATTGGAAGCGGCGGCGGCACCCATGCTTTTGATGATCAGGTTTCCGTCCGCGTCGAGCAGGTAAATGTTGGCACAGGGTACGCTGCTGCCTGTGTGTTTGATATTCAGTCTCATGGCTTTGGACAGGGTCAATTTATAGATAATGTCGCTTCCGCCTTCTCCCGCGTAAAGGTTGTCTAAATAGGCGGTGTTTTGCGTATTGGAGTAGGCGAATGAGGCGTTTTTGGTACCTGTGTTGATGGAAGCCAGCGCGTCGATGGAGGCATCGCCGGTAATGGTTGTGACGATATTCCCGTCCTGGCTGCCGCTTGTTGATAGTTGGCATTCTTTTTCCGAGATGATGTAATAGGCGCCTGCCGGCAGTTTTTTCACCAGGGCATTGGAAGCGGCTGCTGCACCCATGCTTTTGATGATCAGGTTTCCGTCTGCGTCGAGCAGGTAAATATTGGCACAGGGTACGCTGCTGCCCCTGCTGTGTGTGATATTCAGCCTCATGGCTTTGGACAGGGTCAATTTATAGATAATGTCGCTTCCGCTTTCTCCCGCGTAAAGGTTGTCTAAACCGGCGGTGTTTTGCGTATTGGAGTAGGTGAATGAGGCGCTTTGGGATCCGATGTTGACGGAAACCAGCGCGTCGATGGAGGCGTCGCCTGTAATGCTGGTGACGATATTCCCGTCCTGGCTGCTGCCGCTTGTTGATGGCTGGCATCCTTTTTCCGAGATGATGTAATAGGCGCCTGCCGGCAGTGGTCTTGATAAGTGGACGGATGTAGTGGCTGTCCCCATACTGATGGCGATTGGGTTTTCGCTTGTGTCGAGCAGGTAAATGTTGGTACAGGGTACGCTGTTGCCTGTGTGTGTGATGTTCAGCCTCATGGCTTTGGACAGGGTCAATTTATAGATAATGTCGCTTCCGCTTCCTCCCGCGTAAAGGTTGTCGAAGCCGGCGGTGTTTTGCGTATCGGTACAGGTGAATGAGGCGCTTTGGGTTCCGATGTTGACGGAAACCAGCGCGTCGATGGAGGCGTCGCCTGTAATACTGGTGGTGATGCTTCCGTCCTGGCTGTATCCTTCCGAAACGGCATAGTAAACGCCGACGGGGAGTTTTCTTCTTATTGCGGCGTGCGATCTGGACAGGGCGCCGGGTGCGGTGTAATCGTATGTGATTAATTTCCCGGAGGCGTCGAGCAGGTAAATGCAGGTTTCCGTCAATGCCGATCCTGCGTGCGACAGGGTTACGGCCATGGGCTTGTTTAGCGTAAATTTGTAAAATACGTCGCTGGTGGTTTTTCCCGTGTAGTTGTTTCCTCTCTTGCCGGTATTCATGGTACTGGTGTAGGTGAATGAGGCGTTTTTTTCTCCCAGGTTGATTGCCGTAGCCATGGTGTTCTGTGCTTCCAGGTGGATCGAGCAGGCGATAAGGAGTAAAACGGGTGCGATATAGCTTTTTAAGGGTATGTGTGATTGATTTTTCATGTTTTTTGTTTTTATAGGGTTACCGTTTCATGATTATTTCGCTTACCAGGTGTTCGTTCAGCCAGATATCGAGCACGTAATTTCCTACCGGCGCGCTGGAGAGGTCCAGCTGGAAGTCGTGGATGCCTGCCGTGTGGCTTCCTTTTTCTTCTTCGGCCAGGATCAGGCCCATCGTGTTCCGCAGTTGGAGGCGGATGCCGGCTGTTTGCGGGAGGTAGAGTTCGATCGCCAGGAGCGCCGTGGTGGGGTTTGGATAGATGTTGTAGCTTAATCCGGCCCAGGGGTCTGCCGCCGTGTTGTTTCCGGCTTCTCCGTTTTCTTCCTGTTCCTGGTTTTCGAGCAGCGCCCGGTTGGCTTCGTCTTCGTCCAGGTAATAGTGTTCTTGCGGGGGATAGAAGAAAGCGGTGTTCTGGAACTGGTATGGCTGTTCGCCGGCGTGCTGTTCCCAGCTTCGTACGGTTTCGAAAATGGGGTAGCGGTATCCTTTTCCGTACCACCGGAAGGTTTCCGTGACGAAGAGGACTGAATCGGTGCTTAAGCGCTTGTCGATGCTGTCGGGGGGGATTTGCAGGGGGGCTTCTGTTTTATCGTAGTAGCGCTTGGTGATGGGTACTGTTTCTTCGGCGATGTATTTCAGGGTTCGTGTCCGCAGTACGTTCCGAAGGGTGTCTTTGTCGGGCAGTATCATCATTCCGTAGGAGTCGGCTGTGGTTTCGATGGTTCCCATCAGGTCTACTTCCAGGCGGTTGCCGTATTTTCCGTGTGTATAGTAATGGCTTTGGCTTGTGTCGCCGTAGTTGACGGGGAATCGCAGCAGGAGTTCGGGCTGTATGTTTTTTACTTGTGTGGTGGGGCTGTCGAATCCCCAGAGCAGGAGGGAGTCGTTTTGCAGGGTGTAATGGTAGCGGGTCAGGTGTTCTGTTCCTGTGACTGTGGTGTCGTTGTCTGTGGAATAGTACAGTTCGTAGGCTTCGTTTTCTACGTTTAGCTTGCTGAAGTCCCAGAGGACGCTGGCGCCTGTCCGACCCGGGTCTTTGTAGCTTGCCTGCTGCTTGATGATGATGTCGTAAGGGCGGAACATGTTCAATTCTCCTTCTAAGGCGTGCTGCGCGGAGATTAAACAGGGAAAGCCGATAAATAATATTACCATACAGGATAAATTTGTTTTCATGACTTTAATTTTTATAATGGTATTCGTAATTTTCGAGTATTTTCCCGCTTTCTTCTTTTATATTTACCAGACGGCCGAAAGCATCATATTCATAATAAGTTTTTACTCCGCGCGGGTCGATGGATTCTATAAGACCTACTTGCGGCTTGTATTTGTAAATGGTAATAGAAGCATTCGGTAAGGAAGCCTGTAAACCGGTAATTTTAGCCCAGTCCGAAGAAATGGGCAAAGATTTGCTAAACAATTCATTCATTTGGCTTTCGTTGTAACCCAATGCTGTTTTTACTTGCTCGTAATCAGCGTTTACTATTTCGGCGATCGGATACTGGTATGCATATCCCCAGAGATAGGTGGTCGGCGCATTACTTCCTGCCGGTTTCGATTCGATTATATTGCCGCGGTTGTCGTATTTATAGTATATTTCCGGTTTAAGGTAAGTAGTAGCATATAAAATCAGGTCTCTTTGAGGCAAAGTAATTAAAGCATAGTCTCTAACATTGCTATTTACCTCTACTACAGCACTATAATCGCCACGCCCAAATGTAATTTCACATTCTTTTAGATATATATACATACCTCCGTTTTCTTCCCAGTCTGTATACGATACATATAAGGAGTCAACCACAAGATTTCCATTACCGTTATAAATTTTCAAAGAGTATCCATAGTACCCTAGAACATCCACTTCGAGGCGTATATTTATTCTTACTGTTGAGCTATTTTCTTGGATGGAAAATTTTTTTGTACGTGTTCCCGACATGGCGCTAACAAGAAGGGACGTTTCGTAAAATGGATATAAATCACTGTATAAGATATGATTATCTTTTGTTAATACATTAATATGCTCGGGCTTGAAAATTTTAGGAGATGTGCCGGTTTCTTCATATTGCCGGTGTTCTGCCTCAATCACAAGATTATTTTCTGCATCATTTGGGGCTTCAATGTAGGTTAGCCTGTCGACATAGGATGAAAATAAACGCTTATCTACCATTTTCGACAAACAGGTCTGATATAGACTGTAATCATCTGCTTCAAAAGGATAAACCAACTTTGTGGTTTGCTTTTTTCCGTCGCTTCGAATCAGGCTTGTTTCGGAAAGGAGCTGATGGACATTATACGAATAGCTTGTCTCCTGAGTTACCGGATTTGATCCGTTTAAGTCGTACCTTGTAGTGGTTTCTTTTATCAATTTAGGGATAAACGTATACACTTTGAGGCATGTAAACCTTTGGAATAGGCTATAATAGGCTGCCTGTATCTTAATAGCAACTGATTTCACAAAGTTATTCCAATCATAGCCATACTCGTAATACGTGCTATCCATAACTACATTGCCGGCATTTCGATGTACAAGCGATTTTAATAAGCCCCTTCCTAATTCCCTGGAAGTAAAAGGTTCCACAAAAGCGGTATCATTTGTGGCATTGGTTCTTGCAAACAGGCAAGCTTCATCTGCGTGATCTTCATGATTTGTATAGGAATAAATAGAACTGCTCCCGTCCGAGAGTTTTTCTATTACACGGGAATAAGTAATGTGCGACCCATTCGTATTCCCTAAAGGATTTAAGAAATTTTCCGAGGCATTTGTAATCTCAATTCTATACTCCTCACCATAAAATCCATTTATATATTTGTCGAACCAAGAAATCGAACCTGCAAAATATTGGGTCAAATAAGTTTCATAAATAGGTTTTCCGGATAAAATACCACTGGAAGATCCATCGTGGTTGGTATATAAATATTCCTTTGTTATCTGCCCTTGCGTACTGGCTGTATCCGGTCGGGAAATTATTTTCCGGATACGGAGTCCTCCGGCTATTCCGGATTCATTTATCAACTTAAACATTTCGTCCCAAGCGCCCCAAACGCTGTATTGCGTAGCTACTTTGGAATAATCGTGCGCCTCGTATTCGAAAGTAGTAGTTCCTCCTGTCGGGTAGGTAATTTCTTCCAATGTTTCGGCTTTCATTTTTGAAGAATCCGGCTCTCTCATTTCAGATAAACTATAAAATGGGGATAATCCGTAACATATACCGTTGTAAAACCCCCAATGGTCGGATTCTTTCGCATTGTAATCCGGTAAATATAATGAATTATACTTGAAGCGGTAATCGTATAGGTCTGTACTTAATCTATTTAACCGCAGCCGCCTGGAAGAATTATCGGAATAAGTAAAATAGAAATTTTTTATATTTTCATTTGCATTGGAGATTGAAATAGTGTCTAGTTGAAGCTTATAATTTCCATATTCTTTTTCAAGATATCTCCGATACGTATCCCTTAATACTTCTTGATCAATAGTTCCGAAAGCTACATATTCATAATTATATTCCAATTCATTGGAAGGAGAGCTGGCAAAATGGATAGTTTCCCCGGTAGAAGTACTTATTTTTTCCAAGTAGGATAAATGATGAACGGCAATATGATTATCATTATTTTCATTCGTAAAATAACAGTGCATATTACCTCCTTGATAAGTATTGAGTGCACAATTTTTACTCTTCACTCTCATATTAACGCAGAAATCGCCTTCTTTTTTATATTCAAACGTTATTTTTTCCCCGTTGGGAGCGGTTATTGAAGTCAGGTGCCAAGTAACGGCAGTAGTTAATGTCCTCAAGCTATTCTCATTGGAGATAGGCGTTGTTATGAAATCAATATTCTCCTTGGCTCCCCCAAATTCATATTGGATTCCTTGCTGGTCGATAATTGTGAAGTGGGAAATATAGGTGTGGAGCGGTAATCGTCTGGCAATGGAGGACGTATAAACCGAACTCAAACCTTCGAAAGTTTCCAGATAATCCATCGTATTTGACTCTTCTTTGAGTTTCATTGAAATATCAAAATCGAATGCTTGTTTGGATTTGATTTTGAATTGCTGCTTTCCGGACGTCTGTCCATTGTAATAGAAACTGCCGCTCATGCCGGCAAAATTGAATATAAATTCATCGGGTTCCAGGTCCAAATAATCGTTGAGATTGGGTGCAGCTTTTGCCTCAAGGCTTTCTAAAAAAGAATTTGTATTCCAATTGTTTTTATTAACCAGACGAGATGCCTGGAAGTAATAACCGGGATTAGCAGCAAGACCTACGGTGCTTTCTAAACTAATGTGCTGTTTGGTTGTTTCATCTTTTCTTCCCTTGACAACTCTTGTAATGGAGCCTCCCGCTTCTAACGCCCATCCTAATCCCGTCCAGCCGGGCGTAACGTCCGGCTTTACGCTTCCAACATGGTACTGCAAAACAATAGGAAACTGTATTTCTTTCATTTGGATGGTGTAAAGGGGAATGTTTATGTCCGGTACTCCGGTGAAATGACTAACGGGAATTTGCCCGAACAGACCTAAACTTGCTGCATTGGGACCGGGATAATTATCCATCACGCTCGGTTCTCCTCCCCTGCCGGTATTGATCACGCTTTGACCCCCTATGAGTAAAAGAATTAATAAAACTTGCTTTTTCATAAATAATTATAAGTTAGTAATAAACAAATGTATGTATTAAAAAATAGTTGTTTTTAAGATATTAAAAGTCAATCTTAACCTCTCTTGGCAAACATTGCGACAAATATAATTAAAAAAATCGAATCAATAACAATATACGCTTTAACAATTTCTCTGGTTTGCTTCGTCATTTCATTCCTCGCAATGACGTGTTGCTTCACTTCGTTCGCAATGACGTTCCCCTACTATGGTTTGCTTCCTGGCCGTATATTTGTTCATACGTGCCGTCGATCCGGAACATCCGGTTTGACAAAGACCACTCCTTAGCGGAATGTGAAAGTTGCGGTATATGATGCGAAACATTTACTCGCATCGTATATTTTATCTTGACAAATTATTTACCGACAAGGAAAATCAAGGCAGTAGGTAGGCGAGTATATCTTAATTTTTATTACCTTTGCCGCAATTTTTATAAAACATCTATTTTGAAAACTTTTGAAGAATTAGGCGTTGCTCCGGAAATACTCCGGGCAATCAGCGAAATGGGATACGAAAATCCTATGCCGGTACAAGAAGAAGTGATTCCTTATTTACTCGGCAACAACAACGAAGTCATTGCTTTAGCGCAAACAGGCACAGGAAAAACAGCCGCTTTTGGTCTTCCCATCCTCCAACAAATTAACGTGAACCAAGTGCAGCCGCAAGCAATTATTCTTTGTCCGACTCGTGAATTATGTTTGCAAATAGCAGACGATCTCAACGATTACTCCAAATACATGGATAAATTGAAAGTGCTTCCGGTTTACGGTGGATCCAGCATAGAAAGCCAAATAAGAGCCTTACAGCGGGGTGTTCACATTGTTGTGGCAACTCCGGGACGACTCATTGACTTGATCAACCGGAAAACAGTTAATTTACGTTCGGTAAAGGACGTCGTTTTAGACGAAGCCGACGAAATGCTCAACATGGGTTTTTCCGAAAGCATTGATGAAATACTTTCCTATGTCCCCGAAACAAGAAACATGTTGCTCTTTTCAGCCACTATGCCTGCCGGAATTGCCCGGATTACAAAGAAATACATGCGCAATCCCCACGAAATCGTTATAGGGAAAAAGAATGAAGGCGCCAAAAATGTCAGGCATATTTATTACATGGTCAATGCAAAAGATAAATACCTGGTATTGAAAAGATTGGGAGATTACAACCCCAATATTTACGGCATTATCTTTTGTCGAACGCGGAAAGAAACACAAGAAATTGCCGATGCATTAGTTAAAGATGGTTACAACGCCGATTCTTTACACGGCGATTTGTCGCAAGCGCAACGCGATTATGTGATGCAACGCTTTCGTTTGCGAAATATCAACCTTTTAGTTGCCACCGATGTGGCTGCCCGCGGTTTGGATGTAGACGACCTTACGCATGTCGTTAACTATGGTTTACCCGACGATGTGGAGTCGTATATCCACCGAAGCGGACGAACCGGAAGGGTAGGAAAAACAGGAACTTCCATTGCCATCGTTCATTTGAAAGAAAAGCATAAAATCCGGGAAATTGAAAAAATCATCAACAAAAAGTTTGAACAGGGCACTATTCCATCGGGGAAACAGATTTGCGAAAAACAACTTTTCAGTTTTGCCGATAAACTGGAAAAAGTGAAAGTAAACGAAGAAGAAATACAAAGCATCATGCCCTCCATCTATCGCAGGTTGGATTGGTTAGGTAAGGAAGACGTCATCAAACGGTTGATTTCGCTGGAATTTAACCGCCTGATTGATTATTACCAAGACGCCGTCGATATCGAAGCGCCACAGGAAGGCGGATGGAAAAAGCAAGAAAAAAACAGCAGGGAGAAACGGGGACGGGAAAGGCAGGATGCAAGGACGGGAAGCGGACGGGCGTCGGAAAAAGGCTACACCCGTCTGTTTATTAATTTAGGTAAAACAGACGGGTTGGGTCCGCAAAATGTTATTGGTCTTTTGAACGACAATGTTCCCGGACGAAAAATCGTCGTCGGAAGAATCGATTTAATGAAAAACTTTTCTTTCTTCGAAGTCAAAGAAACCGACCGTAATCGAGTGATTCAACATCTTGATGGAATCAAAGCATTCGGTCGCCGCATAGCGGTCGAGCAAGCGATGGAATCACCTTCGGAAGACAGAAAAAAGAAAATAGAACAAAGCCACAAAAAGAAAGCCGGAAATAAAAAATGACTTTCGAGCTTATTTCAACCATTGATCAAACCATCGGAAAAATTCTCTTTGAAACAATATCCCGTTCTGCGGTTGCGTGATCCAATGGTTTTCATTGGGGAAAATCAACATTCGGGAAGGGATGTTGCGTAATTGGGCCGCATTGAAAGCCATCATTCCTTGCGAAGCCAGAATACGGTAGTCCAATTCCCCGTGACTGACGGCAATTGGCGTATCCCATTTATCCACAAACCGATGGGGTGAATTAGCATAACTGTTTTGCGCGATCTTGTTGGATTTATCCCAATAAGATCCGCCTAAATCCCAATCGACAAACCACATTTCTTCCGTTTCTAAGTATTGTGCCTCTAAGTTCATAATACCTGCATGTGCCCAAAATGCTTTAAAACGCTTATTGTGGTTACCGGCTAACCAATATACCGAAAAACCGCCGTAACTGGCGCCTGTACAACCTAATTTCGTTTCATCGATAAAAGGTTCTTTAGCTAATTCATCAATGGCCGTCAAGTAATCTTGCATATTTTGCCCGCCATAATCGCCGCTAATTTGTTCGTTCCATGCTTGTCCGAAACCGGGAACGCCATGCCGGTTGGGCGCTACAATGATATAATCGTGCGCCGCCATCAGTTGCAAATTCCAACGGGTAGACCAAAATTGGCTGACTGTGTTTTGAGGGCCGCCTTGACAATATAAGATAGCCGGATATTTTTTAGCCGGATCGAAATAGGGAGGATAGACAATCCAAGTCAACATTTTTCCGCCATCGGTTGTTTTCAACCAACGAGGTTCTACATTTCCCATCGTAATTTGATCCAGAATATCGGTATTTTCCTGCGTGATATTTGTTTCTGTTTTATCCTCCGGGTTTACCGTATAAATTTCATTCGGAGCCGACATGGAATGGCGAAGCGCCACTAGACAGCCGTCGCCTAGTGCTACCGAAACGTAATCATGCTGTCCATCGGTCAACTGTATTATTTTCTTTTCATTCTCCCGGATATTCGTTCGATAAAGTTGACTGGTTCCATACCTGTTTGCGACAAAATAGATATCGGAAGAAGTGAGATCCCAGCAAAATTCATCGACATTGAAATCGAACGATTCGGTAATGTACTGCTTTTCTCCGGAGGCTAAATTCAACACAAACAAGCGGTTCAGATCCGATTCATAGCCGTCGCGTTCCATGCTTTGCCACGCGATAAATTGTCCGTCGGGCGAAAACTTCGGATTGATATCGTAACCCAACATGCCTTCGGTGATATTTTTCGTTTCTTTGGTTTCAATATTGTATAAATAAATATCCGAATTAGTAGATTGTGCGTATGCTTTTCCTGTTTTTTTACGACAGGTATAAGCAATGGTTTTGCTGTCGGGCGACCAGTCCAATTGTTCGATACCGCCCATGGGTTTCATAGGCGATTCAAAAGGTTCGTTTTCCAAAATATCAATTATATTATTTAATCTTTTCCCATCGTATACAGCCACAAAAGGATGAGGAATCGTTTCCACCCATTCGTCCCAATGTTTATACATCAAGTTATCCACGATTCGTCCGCTGGCTTTATCTAAATCAGGATAGATTTCGGAATTTTTTTTAACCGATTGTACTTGACTGATAAAAAGGAGTTTTTCCCCGTCCGGAGAAAATTTAAATCCTTCGATTCCTTTTTCATAATTAGAGATTTGTACTCGCTCTGTTCCGTCGGGATTCATTTCCCATAGTTGATTTTCATATAGAAAAGCGATTTTTTTACCTTCTTTGATCCACTGGGCATCGCTTTCGCTTTTAGGCGAATGAGTAATTTGTTTTTTACTTGTGCCATCGATCCGAATGGTAAACAATTCGCGATTGCGTTTATTCAAAGCTATATCAGCATACGACACGCCATAGAGGACTGTTTTTCCATCCGGAGAAACCGACGCCCCGGATATTTGCCCCAACAAATGAAGAATTTCGGCGCTCAAGCGCCCATTTTTTACTGTTACCGGCTTTTTACCGATAATCGCTTCCTCTAGGTTTCCTTTTTGAGTATTACAAGCCGAAAAGACGGATACGCACATAATAAAAAATAATAACTTTTTCATACGAAAACGAGTGAACGAGTAAACGCGTTGACGAGTAAACGAATACTCATTTTCATGCTCTTGGGGTGAAATACATGGATGTTTCATAAATTATATAATAAGTGATAAATGACAAGCGATTATTATTTGGGATATCGTATGATCTCAACTAATTCGATTTCAAAAACCAAAGTAGAATAAGCCTTTATTACTTGCCCCGATCCCGAATTGGTGTAATTGGCAGCCCCATAGCCGAGATTATAGGGAATCCATATTTCCCATTTGTCGCCGACAACCATATTTTGCAAGGCAAATGAAAATCCTCTTATTGTCTCGCTCAATGATAATTCTATTGGTTCATCTTTTAAAGTTGAACCCACGTCAAAGATCGTTCCGTCGTAAAAAAATCCTTCATATCGTACTTTGACATTACTGGTTTGAAAAGGAAATTCACCCGTACTGATCCCTGATTTGATTACCTTGTAATAAACGCCCGAAGGACCTGATGTCGTTATAAGTTCTTTAAAATTAGCATCGGCAGCCGTTTTCAAATAGGCATCCTCATTGGCAATTTTCCATGCTTCATCCAATTCTTCCATGTCGGTACAGGCAGCGAAAAACAAGGACAAAACAGGTAACAGTAATAAGTATTTCTCTTTTTTCATACGTTTGCTATTTGTTTTAATAAATTTTTCATACTTACTTTTTTTTCAATTATTGTTTCTAAACTACTTATAGGAATCCGTTCCTGATTCATCGTATCGCGATAGCGGATAGTTACGCAATGATCGGTCAGGGTATCGTGATCGACAGTTATGCAATAAGGCGTTCCGATTGCATCTTGGCGGCGATAACGTTTACCGATA
Source organism: Dysgonamonadaceae bacterium (assembly GCA_031275735.1). Lineage (GTDB taxonomy): Bacteria > Bacteroidota > Bacteroidia > Bacteroidales > Azobacteroidaceae > Azobacteroides. The sequence continues at coordinate 8,030 of JAISOJ010000071.1, read as the reverse complement.
GAATCCTTTTCGTCGTATTGGCAATGGAAGTCGAATTTCAGGTTATTTCTAATTTCCCTCGCTTTTTCGGGAAGCCCGTCTTTTTTTACCAAAGGCAAAACCGCTAATTTGACCGGCGCTAAAACCGGCGGAATTTTGAGCACTACACGCATTTCTCCATTTTCTAATGTTTCTTCGCAATACGACCCTGACAGAATCGCTAAAAACATACGATCCACACCGATGGATGTTTCTATTACATAAGGGATGTATGATTGATTTAATTCCGGATCGAAAAACCGGATGTTCTTACCTGAATATTTCTCGTGGCTGCTCAAATCAAAGTCTGTACGGGAATGGATTCCTTCTACTTCTTTGAATCCGAACGGCATTTCAAATTCGATATCAGTCGCTGCATTAGCATAATGCGCCAATTTATCATGATCGTGAAACCGGTATTTTTTATCGCCCAAACCCAGAGCTTTGTGCCATTTCATACGTGTTTGCTTCCATTGTTCGAACCATTTCAACTCTTCGCCCGGACGAACAAAGAATTGCATTTCCATTTGTTCGAATTCACGCATACGGAAAACAAATTGACGGGCGACAATTTCGTTCCGGAAAGCCTTCCCTATTTGGGCGATACCGAAAGGAATTTTCATCCGTCCGCTCTTTTGTACATTCAGGAAATTGACAAAAATGCCTTGCGCCGTTTCAGGACGAAGATAGATTTTCGTAGCTCCGTCGGCAGTAGAACCCATTTCCGTCGAAAACATCAGATTGAATTGACGGACGTCGGTCCAATTTTTTGTCCCGGAAATTGGGCAAACAATTTCATAATCAAGAATTATTTGACGCAATTCTTCCAAATCGCCATCATTCAGTGCTTTAGCAAATCGGGTATGTAATTCGTCCTTTTTCGATTGATTTTCCAGAACGCGCGAATTAGTCGCACGGAATTTCTGTTCGTCGAACGTTTCGCCAAAACGTTTCGCCGCTTTTTCCACTTCTTTGTCTATTTTATCTTCGTATTTAGTTATCTGGTCTTCGATCAATACATCGGCGCGGTACCGTTTCTTGGAATCTTTATTATCAATTAGAGGATCGTTAAATGCATCTACGTGACCGGAAGCTTTCCATATTGTCGGATGCATGAAAATAGCGGAATCGATACCCGCCACATTTTCATTCAGCAGAGTCATGCTGTCCCACCAATATTTTTTAATGTTATTTTTAAGCTCGACACCATTTTGGCCGTAATCATAAACGGCGCCCAAGCCATCGTAAATTTCCGACGACGGAAATACGAAACCATATTCTTTGCAATGGGAAATTAATTTTTTGAAAATATCTTCTTGTTGCGGCATTATTATGTTATTTGATTTGAAAATGCAAAGTAAGTTATTTTTTTTAATAAATGGATAATTCGATAAAAGTTAATTTTTCCCTTTTCACTTATTTTAAAATAAAAATATAAAACAAAAAGAAGATCTATTCTGTTTGTTATATGAGTAAAGATCGTTTTTCCTATGAAAGCAAATACAAACCAAAAATTAGTTGAGCTTGTTTTAAGAAACATTCCTTTCAACGTAAAACCAGTTTCATTTTTGATGGAGTCTCTTGATTTAAGCCGAGAATCTGCTTACCGGCGGATAAGGGGCGAAATTCCTTTTTCTATTGAAGAAATTGCTCAATTATCATACTTATTGAAGTTTTCCATTGATGAGGTTATGATTGGTATGAGAAAGGACCGGGCATTTTTTGATTTTATTCCCGAAACTTCCGACTCTTGTTCGGCTTTTTTATTAATGCTTCAAAAAAGTTATAATCGTATAGGTACAATTATCAATTCCGGAGATTCGGAAACGCTCTGCGCTTTCAATCGGATTCTACCTATTTGTACTGTATTCCAGAATCAGATTTTCAAATTTACTTATTATAAATGGGTACATCAAAACAAAGAAGTTTCGTCCAATCAGGATTTTTCCGATTTCACTATTCCTCAAGAATTAATTGAATGGCAGAAAAAACTTCAACTAGTAATAAAAAGGTTTAACAATGCAACCTTAATTTTTGATCCTAATATTTTCTTAAATTTAATTAAAGATATTACATATTATCATCAAAGAGCGCTTATTAATAATACCGACTTAGCGATTTTGAAAGAAGAATTGTTACTTCTAATCGAATTATATGAAAACATTGCCCGGTCAGGTGTTTTTGGTCAGAATGCCTATATATACCTCTATTTATCGCCGCTTTGTGTTAATGCTAACATTGGTTATGCTTCATACGCCAATACTTGTGAATCTCTTTTTTGGATATTCACCGTAAATCCGATCTTTATTTCTAATACGGAAATATTTGCTATACAAAAAAAATGGCTTAATTCTTTGAAAAGACAATCTACGCTTATCTCTCAGTCAAATGAGATTCTTCAAACAGAATTTTTCAACACGCAACGCAACTACTTAAATAGTTGCCTAAAAGGGTTTTAGATAACTATTTTTCAATTATCTGTTGAAGGATTTAATGATTATTGCAAATAAATCAAGACCATTTAACGGCATCAAACCTTTATTTGATCGAAACCTTGCCCATAAACGCCTCTTACCGAAGTTTGTGAAACAAAAGCTGCCGGATCAATATTTTTCACGATTCGGAATATTGTCACCGATTCGTTCTTTTTCGCCATTACAACTACTACTTTCACCGGCTTTTGCGAGTACCACCCGACTCCATCCAATAAGGTACAGCCTCGGTGCGCCTGTTGGATAATAGCATCTGCTATCTCGTTGTATTTTTCCGAAAAAATGAAAAACTGCACCGATTGGCGTGCTCCGTTCAAAACCAGGTCTACCGTATAAGAAGAAACACCCATCACCACCAAATTATATACAATCTTTTCGATATTATAAAAAACAAAATAAGAAGAAGATACAATTAAAAGATCGCATATTAGCAATCCTTTACCGATAGTTATATTCCGGTATTTATTGATTATCAAAGCAATAATATCGGTACCCCCGGTGCTTCCCTTGAAATTGAGAACCAAACCGACTCCCGTACCGCAAAGCACTCCTCCCAAAATACAACTCATGAAAGGCTCGCCTTTTACTAATGGCTCTTTTATAATTGATTGCATAAAAGACAATAGGAACGTGAGAATGCAAACATTGATAATTGTCTTAAAACTGAATTTGAAACCGAATATTTTAATGGATAAAAGCAATAATACTGCATTAATACAAAAATAACTGATTCCTACGGGGATATTGGTCGCAAAATAAATGATAGCGGCAATACCGGTCACGCCTCCGGTCGTTAATCCATTGGGAAGCAGGAAGCCTGTCCACCCAAAAGCATAGATACATAAACCGGCGACAATAAAAAAGTAATCCTGTATTTCTTCTAAAATTACTTTTTTGGGGATTTTAAAAGGCTTCTCTGTATTTGTTTTCATTTTTGTCTTCAAGCATATTAATGTAACTTCTATAACGAGACTCACTGATATAATGGTCGTGTAAAGCCTTTATTACAGCGCAACCCGGTTCTTTCCGGTGCATGCAATTATTGAATTTACACTGATGGGAAAATTGAAATATTTCGGGGAAATAATGCGAAATTTCTACTCCTTCCATATCGAAAAGACCAAAACCTTTGATTCCGGGCGTATCAATGATATAGCCTCCTCCGGGGAAGGGAATCATTTCGGAAAAAGTAGTTGTATGCATTCCTTTGTTATGATATTCGGATATTTCCTGCGTTTTTTGCTGTGCTTTAGGAACCAGGCGGTTGATCAGCGTTGACTTGCCTACGCCGGAATGACCTGAAAACAATGTGACTTTGTCTTTCAGTAAAGTTGTAATAAAAGATAAATCTGTATCTTTTTTTACCGAAATCGTATAACAGGGATATCCGATCGTTTCGTAAAGATTTACCAAAGCGTTCATGTATTCCCGATCACTGTCGGAATAACGGTCGGTTTTATTAAAAAAGATAAAAGCCGGAATTTGGTAGGCTTCCGTCGTCGCCAGAAAACGATCGATAAAAGTAGGAGTTGTAACCGGATAATTCACCGTTGCAATCAAAAAGGCCTGGTTCATATTACTTGCGATAATATGGGATTGCTTGGAAAGATTGGAAGAACGTCTTATAATGTAATTTTTTCGGTCTTCGATTTCATAAATAAAAGCAGCTCCTTCCGAATTTTCTTCAATCACAACCCAATCGCCGACCGCAACGGGATTGGTACTTTGTATCTCTTTCAAACGGAAATTACCTTTAAGTTTAGCTTCAATCAAGTTTCCTTCTGTTGTTTTTACTTGATAGCTACTACCTGTATTTTTTACTACGAGCCCCCGCATTTTTTGAGAGTTAAGAGTTAAGAAATTTCGCTCTTAACTCTTCGTTTTTAACTCTTAACTTAAACAGTCATGATTTCTTTTTCTTTCGCAAGCAAAACGTCGTCGATTTTTTTGATGTATTTATCATGTAACTTTTTAATAGCCGCTTCTGTTTCGTCGCCGTCATCTTCGGGCGCACCCTCTTTCACCGCTTTTTTAATACTATCATTAGCGTCGCGACGGACGTTTCGTACGCCTATTTTAGCATTTTCAGCTTCCGATCGGGATAATTTCACCAATTGCTTCCTTCGCTCTTCCGTCAAAGGAGGAATGCCTAAACGGATAATTTCCCCGTTGTTTTCAGGAGTAATACCCACATCCGAATCTTGGATTGCTTTTTCAATCGTTTTAATCATCGACTTTTCCCAAGCTAAAATGGTAATTGTCTTGGCGTCGGGCGTCGAGATCGTAGCTACATTCGATAATGGAACCAAACTGCCGTAGTATTCTACTTTAATTCCGTCCAAAATATGCACATTGGCTTTCCCCGCGCGGATACGTACTAAAGCGTCTTCGAGATAAGTCACTGAATGGAGCATTTTCTGCTCTGCATATTCTTCTATCTTTTTTATCACGCTCATATTAAATATAGTTTTTTTATAATTTTGCTACAAATATAGCTTTTTTTGACCGAACAAACTAATTTAATCGTGAACCAAAGTACCGATTTTTTCTCCCCACAGTACTTTTTTTAAGTTTCCGACCGTATCCATATCGAATACAACAATAGGAAGTTTATTGTATTTGGCTAGAGTAGTGGCTGTTAGATCCATAACTTTTAATTCTCGGTTATATATTTCATCATATGTAATTTCGTCGAATTTAATGGCAGTTGGATCTTTTTCGGGATCGGCGGTATAAATCCCATCCACACGAGTACCTTTCAGCATGACATTGGCGTCTAATTCTACCGCTCTCAAAACCGAAGCCGTGTCCGTAGTAAAAAACGGATTACCCGTTCCGCCTGAAACGATAGCGACTTCGCCCCTTTTTAAAGCTTCTACTGCTTCTTCTTTCACATAAAGCTGTCCGATAGGCTCCATACGCAGTGCGGTAAAAACCCGTCCTCTGATTCCTTCTTTTTCTAATGCCGAACTTAAAGCCAAACTGTTGATGACTGTGGCTAACATTCCCATTTGGTCGCCTTTTACACGATCGAAGCCTTTGGCAGATCCGCTTACTCCTCGGAAGATATTACCTCCGCCGACAACGATGGCCGTCTGAATGCCTCTTCCGACAATTTCCTTGATTTGGAAGGCATAATCGGAAAGACGGTTTTCGTCGATGCCGTACTGTTTATCTCCCATAAGAGATTCTCCACTGAGTTTAAGTAGAATACGTTTGTATTTCACGATAATTATGTATTTAGATTTATGAATGCAAAGGTAAGAAGAAGAATCAAAAAAAAGTTGCTTTATATGGCTTGTTTTTATTTTTCTTTCAAAAAATCCATTAAAATTATAGCCTGCTCGCTATAGTTTTGTGTGTAATAAGTAGGAGAAGGATTGCAGCAACCGGCTTATTCGTAATTGTCGGAGAGTCATAAAAGATGCTCTTTGCAAAAGCAAGGAGTAACGAAACAGGAAGCAATCCGCGGAAAAACCGAATTGCTTCACTATACTTTAACCGGCTATGAAAGAGAAGCCTTATGTCGAACTTGTGTTAATTACGTTAAAAGTTAAGGGTGTTCATTCACCACATTTATTTATTTTTCCGCTCTTATAACAGCCATCATCCCGGAAACTTCGGCAAGCGCTTTCATCCTTCCTAAAAAGGAATAACCGGGATTGTATTTTTTATCTACATCCGTCAACATCAACGGACCATGGTCGACCCGCATAGGTAGCCGGGGATAGGATTTGAAAATGCGAATCACCTCCAAAAGATTGGCTCTCCCTCCCAAATGAGATGCTTCCACAAAATCGCCGTTAGGTAAAATATCGGTACTCCGTAGATGGACAAAATGCGTACGGGAAGCAAATTTACGCGCTAAAGCCGGAACATCGTTATGAATACCGGCGCTCAATGATCCGGCGCAAAAAGTCAAACCATTATGAGGATTATCCACCATTTTTAATAAGCAATCAATATCTTCTTCTCCGGTTACAATCCGCGGCAGACCCAAAACGGCAAAAGGCGGATCATCGGGATGAACACAAAGATTTACACCGAATTCTTCCGCTGTAGGAATTACTCGTTCGAGGAAATATTTCAAGTTTTCCCGCAACTGTTGCTTATCAATGTCTTTGTAATTAGACAGCAAACGATTAAAAACTGCTACCGGATCTTGTTCTCCTTCGCTAATATTCCCATTAACAAAACCTTGCGTCTTAACAATTATGGAGTCGATTAAATCTTCTTTTTCCTGCCGACTGATTACCTTGTCTAATTCGTGCACTTGACGGATAATCTCCTGTGAATAACCGATTTCGGCATTGCCGCGTTTTAAAATGCAGAGGTCGAAGTAAGCAAAGCGTACTTGACTGAAATACAAACTATAAGTTCCGTTTTCTTGTTTTCGGTTTAAATCGGTTCGAATCCAATCAATTACCGGCATAAAATTATAACAAACCGTATTTACGCCACATTTACCCAGATTCGCCAAGCTTACTTTGTAATTTTCAATTAATTGTTCCCGTTCTGCTCCTCCGTATTTAATAGCTTCAGAAACCGGAAGACTTTCCACCACCGACCAACGTAAACCTGCGTCTTCGATGTATGATTTCAAGTTTAATATTTCGTCTACCGTCCAAATTTCTCCGTTGGGAATATGATGTAAGGCTGTGACGATACCTTCTACGCCTATCTGCTTCAAATCGGAAAGGCTAATTGTATCATTTTTACCAAACCATCGCCAAGTTTTTTCCATAACTGATAAAGACTTTATTTGCGGTCGCAAGGTACATAAAAAAATCCAAAAGAAAAAGCCCTTCAAAACAAAAAATATAATGCAACATTACCAGCGCATTAAGCAGAGCGTTAAGGTCGCTGATAAACGAGTGAGCGGTCGACCGAAATAACGCCAAATAACAATAATTTACGCTCATCGTAGCGAATCGCGAAGGTATATGCGGTCCGTTATGACGAGCATAAATTATTCAAAAGAAAAATAATTATTTTTTAACCACAAATTTATCCGTTTTTACTCCTGCCGGCGTTTGAACCGTAATGAAGTAAAGTTCCTGAGCTAAACTGCCGGTATTCAGTTTGTATTCGGAATTGTTTATTCCCTGTTCCCTGTATACTGTAGCCTCCGAAGCATCATAAACCGAAACTTTCTCTATTCGTTGCTTAGCTGTTACATATCACCACCTCCTTAGAATGTAAAAGAGGTGGTGATATGTAACAACTAAGCACTAAAGAGGCTTTTGGGACAGGCCCATTCAGCGAGTGATGAAAGTGTCGTGATTTGCCGCAATAATTGATATTTTTTTATATTTTTCGTGTAACTATTCAGCCATACTAATTCATTTATTAACAGAGAATTATAATTATTTAAAAATTATTTTTGAAAAGTCAATAAATATTAATTCGCTAATTGTTAGCTTATTAGTATTTTATTAATAAAATATAAAAATAAATTAATAATTTCTATCTTGTTGATATTCAATAAAAGGAAAAATTAATATATAGCTGAATAGTTAC